>PKTE01000346.1 GCA_002869335.1 Salinivirgaceae bacterium
ATAGAGTAATGAATAATGTCCCATGTGATAAGAAAATAAGCAGCAAAACCTAAATTATCAATAACCTCTAACTCCTTCTCCAGGTGTTCTCGCGCATAAGTATCACCATTTCCAAAACGCTCAGCAAATACCTCCCGCGCCAACTTTTGCAGCAGCAGTTTATCATCGTACCGACTGGAAGAATAGACCTGCTTATTTTTCAGCGAATTAAAATCAATCTGAAAAGTACATTTCAACAACAACTTTTGCGTATTAACCACCAACTCCGGAAAAAACTCATAGGCTTGAGCCAACTGCGCCTCCGTAGGAGCCACCTCATCACCCACAGCCACCATTTCAGGCTTTAGATTCGATAGTAAAATATTGTGATCAATAGCCCGCAAATGCCGATGCAGCTCCATATCCGAACGCGAAGCAAATGTAACCGGATGATACATCACACAACGATTCCGAATGAGCTTATCGCTAATGGTCACCAATTTATTCCGCTCCGATACTCGCACCCCTATATATTCGTTTTCACGCAAACGTTCAGGAAAAGAAAGGAACGGGTAGATAAAATAGACATCTTCCAATTGTGGAGCTCGTTCAGGCAGCTTCAATTTATTCAGATTATAATAGCTCATAAAACGGTTAATCTGCTCAAACCCTTCTTCATTGCGGGCCAAGGCTGTGTAAAGCCACGTATCACCATTGCGAAACTCCATTCCAGCCACAGGCGAAATACCATATTTTTTGCAAGCCTTCACAAAATCGGGCATGCCGGTGGAGTTATTAATATCGGTGAGTGCCATCACGTGAATACCTTTAGAAGCGGCAATCTGCACCAATCTCTCCGGCGACAAAGTCCCGTATCGTAAGCTATAATATGTGCGTGATGCGATGTACATTAATAGATATTAGATCTTGGATCTTGGATTTTGGATATTAGATTTTGATCACGCTATCCGTTTTCAATTTTTGGTCTTCATTGCCAAATCGGGCCCTGAGCGGAGTCGAAGGGCGCCGATGGTTGCGTTTTACCATTGCTCAACTACTCGTTGCGGCGAAAATTCTATCTTAAATAATTTATACCTACAACTGAGGCCTAATACTATCTCAAAACGTCAAAGTTCTTTACAAATATCTATGAGCACTAACTTGAAACTTTTCCATCTTCAAAACCTTTATTACTTGCACAAACTTTAAAGCTCACTACCTCAGTCAAACTGAGTAACTTGAAACTTTCAAACCTGAAACTTGGAACTCATAGCCAACGCCCGGTGCACAATATGCTCCCCGTAACGCCTACGCAAGCTGTCCATTGCCTGATAAAGCTTAATCATTTCACTACTATCTTCAAACAAATTCAACTGATGGGCTCCATGTACCAAATGGCTAAACTTTACGCCAACTAAGCGGACTCGCATACGCCTATCATATACCTTACGAAATAACTCTTTGGCCACATCTGTCAACTGGTTATCCAATGCCGTGTATGGAATACGCTTCTGCTTGGTGTGCGTATCAAAATTGGCATAGCGCACCTTCACGGTTACACATGAAGTTACCTTCTCCTTTTTGCGCAATTGAAAGGCTAATTTCTCTGTCATGGTGGCAATGATTTCCTCCAACCGGGCTGTATCAGTACGATCCTCACTAAACGTACGTTCTGTACCAATAGATTTTCGTTCACTATAAGGTTTTACAGGCGTTGGATCAATGCCATTGGCCTTTTTCCACACCTCCTTTCCATTTTTACCCAACACACGCACTACCATATCGGGCGGCACCATACGCAACGTCTCTATGGTATCCACTCCCATGGTGCGCAGTGTTTGAAATGCTTTATTACCAATTCCGGGAATTTTCCGAATGGACAATGGTGCCAAAAATGGCAAGACCATTTGTGATGCAATCTCCAACTCACCATTGGGTTTGGCCTCTCCGGTGGCAATTTTCGCTACACTTTTGTTGGTAGATAAACCAAACGAAATAGGCAACCCACTCTCCTTTATGATACGTTGCCGCAGCTCCTTCGACCATTTCAACGTGCCAAAAAAACGATCCATCCCGGTCAAATCCAGATAATGCTCATCAATGGACATTTTCTCGTACACAGGCGCCCTCTCTGCAATAATATCTGTCACCACGTGCGAGTACTTCGAGTACACATCCATATCACCACGAATCAGCATGGCATCAGGGCAAAGCCTACGCGCCATTTTCATAGGCATGCCTGAATGCACGCCAAACGAACGCGTTTCGTAACTGCAAGCTGACACTACCCCACGATCAGACGTACCTCCAATCAGAATAGGTTTATCATTCAACTTGCTGTTACGCAACCGCTCCACCGATACAAAAAATGTATCCAGATCCAGATGTAATATGTTTCGAGACGTTTTGATCATAGATCATAGATTTTAGATATTAGATCGCGCTATCCGTTTTCAATTTTCGGTCTGCATTGCCAAGCCGGGCCCTGAGCGGAGTCGAAGGGCGCAGATGGTTAAGCTCTTCCATTGTTCAACTGCGCATCGCGGCGAGAGGTTATTTCTTTACAATATGCCTGGGGCGTTACCCCAGGCTAAATGCTATTGGCCCTTCAGGCCAAATAGATCGAACCATCATAACTACTCTTTTCACTCGCCTTCAATCGGGTGCTGCCTCAAATCATTATTTTTTTTTGTTTTTCTGCATATTTTATTTAATTTTGATTAGATATTAATCATTTTTACGATTATAATATAATCAAATTAGATTTTAGATGCAAACAGAAAACACATTTTTTGCACAAAATATTAAGTTGCTTCGGAAGCGAAGAAAACGTACGCAGGATGAAATATCC
>PKTE01000306.1 GCA_002869335.1 Salinivirgaceae bacterium
GGTGCAACACCAGTTCAAAATATAGGAGCATATGGAGTCGAGATCAAAGATTTTATTGTGAACTGCACTGCATTAGATCTCAACTCTGGATTAGAAATTACATTTAAAAACGAAGACATAAAATTCGGCTACCGTGACAGCATTTTCAAAAATGAATTAAAAGACAAATATTTCATCACCTCGGTTACTTATAGGTTATATACTTCCAGGGAGTTAAACATGAACTATGGTTCCGTGAAAGAAGAGGTTAAAAAACTAGGAGAACCAAGTTTAAAAACTGTACGTCAAGCAATTATCAATATTCGAAACAGCAAACTACCTGACCACAAGATACTTGGAAATGCCGGAAGTTTTTTCAAAAACCCTATTGTTGAAAATAAGGTTGCAAAGAATCTAATCAAGCAGTACCCTGAAATTCCTACTTACGATGCAGAAAAAGGAAAGACAAAACTTGCTGCAGGCTGGCTCATTGATCAATGTGGTTTAAAAGGATATAAAATGGTATCAGGTGCAGCTGTACACGAAAAACAAGCACTGGTTATTATAAACAATGGTGTACAATCAGGAAAGCATATTGCTGATTTGGCTGAATTTGTAGCAAAAACAGTGCACGATAAATTTGGCATAGCATTGGAACCTGAAGTCAAAATCTTATAGCTAAATATTTTTTACTTTTATTGCCACAAAACTGCCATATATTTGTTTAGAGTTATAGAAAAATAAATTGATGACAGAAACTATTGTAATAGGCCTTTCGGAAATAATTATTTTAGGTATTAGTGCTCAATGGCTTGCCTGGAAGCTTAAGCTTCCCTCTATCCTTTTCTTGCTTCTGTTTGGTTTTATTGCGGGACCAGTTTTGGGCATCCTTAATCCTGATGCTGTAATGGGAGATACACTCCTCCCAGTAGTAACAATGTCTGTAGCGATAGTACTATTTGAAGGTGGATTAACGCTAAGCCTCAAGGATCTTAAATCTGTTGGGGGAACAGTAATTAGCTTAATCTCTATTGGGGTTTTAATTACTTGGTTAATAGCAACTTTAGGAGCCTATTTTATTCTAGGTATAAACATAAGAATTTCTATTTTATTGGGAGCTGTTTTAGTAGTAACAGGTCCTACCGTTATTGGCCCCTTATTAAACCATATAAAACCCAAAGGAAAAGTTGGGAAAGTATTGAAATGGGAAGGTATTGTAATCGATCCAGTTGGTGCTTTACTTGCAGTGTTGGTATTCGAGGCAATATTAGTTCAGGAGTTACAACACGCTTCATCATTAATTGCACTGGGAATATTTAAAACCATTGTAATAGGAGGAGGAATTGGAGTTGGACTAGCCTATTTATTAATCTTTTTACTTAAGCGATATTTAATTCCTGATTTCTTGCAGGAATCTATGACATTTATGCTGGTAATACTGGGATTTGTAATTTCAAATTATTTTCAGGAAGAATCAGGTCTTTTCGCTGCCACAGTAATGGGTATAGTCCTCGATAATCAAAATATGGTCACTATAAAAAACATAGCTAAGTTTAAAGAAAACCTTAAAGTGTTAATTATAAGTAGCTTATTCATTCTTCTAGCGGCCAGATTAGAATTAGCTTCTTTTCTTAATTTTGGTTGGAACACTTTATTTTTTCTATTACTACTTATATTTGTTGGAAGACCTCTATCAGTATTCGTTTCAACTTTAAAATCTGGATTATCAACAAAAGAAAAACTTTTCCTCTCATGGATGGCTCCCAGAGGTATAGTTGCCGCTGCAGTTGCTTCTGTTTTTGCATTTAAATTAGGAGAAACAGATTTAGAACAAACAGAACAAATAGTGCCACTGACTTTCATGGTTATAATTGGTACAGTAGCTATATATGGTATAACATCACCATGGGTAGCTAAAAAACTAAAAATAGCCCAAACTGATCCTCAGGGTGTATTATTTATAGGAGCATTCAAATGGGTTCGAACACTGGCTAAAATAATTCAAAACAATGGTTTTAATGTTGCCTTAATCGATACATCATTACCTAATATAAATGCCGCTAAGCGTGAAGGACTTAAGGCATATCACGGAAACGTACTTTCAGAAGCTATTGCTGACGAAATTGATTTAGATGGAATAGGTAAACTTGCAGCCTTTACCCCTAACGATGAAGTAAACGCAATGGCTGCCTTAAATTTTAGTGAGCATTTTGATTCTGAGCACATTTTCCAACTTATGCCGCACCTTAATGAATCAAAAGGATTTAACGCCCATGCTCCAAAGCATCTAAGAGGACGTTTTCTTTTTAGTGATGAATTCTTTTATGAAACGATAAAGGAGTTGACAAAAGAAGGGTTTGAATTTGGAGAAATACAATTATCAAAAAATAATACATTTGAAAATATTGTTAACAATAACATTGTAGAAGTTGTTCCTCTATTTTTGATAACACCTTCCAAAAAATTAAAGGTTTTTATTGAAAATACTGAATGGGAGCCTGGTGAAAACGATAATATTGTGATTTTAAAAAAAGCCAACTCCAAATAAAATAAGGCTAATATTATTTTTTTTGCTAATTTTACTTAATGTGAAATTTTCTTTCAATTGAAATAGATTTTACAATGTTATAAAAATTGAACACTATGTCTGAAATGAAATTTAGTAAAAAGCCTGGCGCAAAAGAAAAAAGGTACGAACACATAATTGATGCTGCAGAAGAAGTATTAATCGAGCAAGGATATGAAAATAGTACTTTCAATGATTTTGCTGAAAAAGCTAATTACAATAAAAGAACACTTTATTTATATTTCCCCGACAAAGACGATTTATTTGCTGCTGTAATAATGCGCATTTTATCTCGATTAAGTGAGCATGTCGAATCAAATATTGACACTTCCAAAAGCGGTCTCGATACAATAATTGACATGGTTAGAGCCTATTTTTCATTCTTTTATATCAACAAGGCATATTATAAATTGCTATGGTCATATGAAGACAAGTATTTTCTATTTGCCGAAAACAGACACGAATCAGCTAATATTAATAAAACCTATCACATACGGAGAAAAAATATTGAACTGATTTCAGATACATATCAGCGAGGGCTAAAAGACAAATCCATAACAGTAAAACAAGACCCTAACCTTGTTATTACGCTATCCTGGAGTCAAACACTTGGTGTACTCCAATTAATAACCAGAGCAGAAAATATGTTGATGAAAAATTATAACGTGAATACTGATAAACTCATTGAAGAACAAATCAAACAAGTAAAAATGAAACTAACAGAAGATGCTTAACTAGCAGCCTGAGAGCTATGAAATAGACAACCCTTATGCAAGCACTCTTTATTTTTACCAGAAAACTCACAATAAATTGTTTCTGATTTTTTCAATTCAATCTCTTTATATTCGCGTAACCAGGTAATTCCTTCGAGCAAAGAAATATAAGTATCGCGCTTACAACAACGAGGCCCTCCATATTTTGAAACATGCAATAAACCAGCTCCGGTTACAGCATGCACATGAGCCCAACTTTTTGTAGAAAGCGTTGTAGTAGAAGTTACATGACTTACAAAGGCTCCTAAACCAAGTACAGCCCCACAACCACCATGAGTTCCGCAAATATTTCCTGGTATTTTAACCATTTTTTGCCTTAGAGTTGTCAAATCTGCTCTCACTAAATGGGATTCGCCTATATGATTTCTATAACAAGTAATTAGAACCGCTGGCACCAAATAATGATGTTCTGGCCCATGAATACTTATAATGGGCTCTGCCATAATTTGATTGGCAAGTTCTATAGGATTTGTATCTGTATATTTTAAACAGGAAGATGTAATAAAATCATTCGCATCAATACGATGACAGTCATCACATACATAATGACCCTCGTGACAGCTCACTTCGGATTGAAATTCCTTATCGCAATAATAACATTGAAATGTATTGAAAGTAGTCCGATATTCCAATGGTTCTCCACAAACCGCACATCCACTACGGTGTATTAAAAACCTTTTTCTAACCATATTTATTCATCCACTTCTACTAATTCAAAAGGCACGTTAACCAATGTAGAATACATTTGGCCATCGCCTAAAACCTCTTCATCATCATAGCACCATTGAACTGCTATATCTTTTCCTGCAGCCAAATGTTCTTCCAACTTTTTCAGGATCAATAAAATCATCCGGTTCGATGAAGAATTGAAATACTCAATATGCATTTTCATTTTCACCTTATGATCGGCCTCAGGCAAGTTTGCGTCAATCCAATCAAAAATTGGTTGGAAAAACTCAACAGGATCCTCAGGAAATGAGCGACCTGTTATCTCATATTTCTGATTTTCTGGATCAAATAAAACTTCAGGGGTTGTCTCTGTCCCTTCCCAATAGAGTTTATCCATAGATAAATTATTTTTCGTAAATATATAAAATCTTATATAAAACTGCCAGTAATAACGCAATTAATAGCACTTTAAAACGTAATTTACTTAACTTTTACTAGGTAAAATCAAATAAAAATATTCTGAGTAAAGTCAAATTTTAAAGATAGCTCAACATTCAGACTCAACATTTTTTTCAAAATCTTGTTTCTCACAATAGTTGTTTGAAATTCCCAAACAGAAATGCTTGAACAAAGATTCGATTTCTTTGTCTAAATAAAACAATATTTAATGTGTAATTAACAAACAATCAATATGTCAACATTTGAAATAAAGATGCCCAAAATGGGTGAAAGTGTTCAGGAAGCTACTATCACAAAGTGGTTTGTAGAGAAAGGACAAATGATAGAAGAAGATGAACCAATTTTGGAGATAGCAACAGACAAGGTGGATTCTGAGGTTCCAAGCCCTGTTGAAGGCAAAATAATTGATATTAGATTTGCCGTTGATGATGTTGTACCAGTAGGTGAAGTTGTTGCAGTAATTGATCTTACAGGAGAAGGAGAAGTTGTAGAAGATGGAGATCAGAGCAAAGCCGAAAGTAAAACTGAAGACGCAAAAGCGGAAGTTGAAGATAAATCAACGGAACAGTCCAAAGAAGAAAACTCCCAAACAGGAGAAAATGACCTAAATCAAAAATCTGAAAGATTCTATTCACCCCTAGTTAAAAGCATTGCGGCGAAAGAAAATGTTTCATTCGAAGAACTGGAATCAATTGAAGGGTCTGGTAAAAATGGAAGAGTCCAAAAGAAAGATATATTAACTTATATTGAAAATAGAGGTTCTCAACCAAAATCAGCTGGGCAATCTAAACCACAATCAAGTGGATCTGCACCATCACCAATTAAACCATCAGTAAGTTCTTCTGATGAAATTATTCAGATGGATCGCATGAGAAAAGTCATAGCAGAAAGAATGGTAAGTAGTAAGCACACTGCAGCTCATGTGACAAGCATGGTAGAAGCTGATGTTGAAAATGTGGTACAATGGAGGAATATGAATAAAAATTCGTTCCAACAGCGCGAAGGAATAAAACTTACTTTTATGCCAATTTTCATTGAAGCTGTAAGTAAAGCCTTAAAGGATTTCCCACTTATCAATGTAGCTGTTGATGGCGATTCAATTATTGTGAAAAAAGATCATAACATAGGAATTGCTGTTGCATTGCCGGGAAACAATCTGATTGTGCCCGTAATTAAAAAAGCAGATCACAAGAGCATGACAGGGCTTGCTCATGAATTAAGCGACCTTGCTACAAGAGCACGTGAGAACAAATTAAATTTAGACGAAATACAAGGCGGAACATTCTCAATTTCTAACTTTGGAAGTTTTGGTAATGTAATGGGAACACCTATCATTAATCAACCAGAATCAGCCATATTAGCGGTTGGAACCATTGAGAAAAAACCTGCTGTTGTTGAAACCGAATATGGTGATATAATTGTTCCTCGCCATAAGATGTTCCTTTCATTAACTTATGATCACAGAGTAATTGATGGAGCACTGGGTGGAGCATTTGTGCGCCGTATAGCTGATTACCTTGAGCAATTTGACAAAAACAGAACCCTTTAAAAATTAGAACGATGACAAAGACAAAAAAATATAGCATAAAAACTACTGATAAAAAAACACTTGAAAAGTGGTATAAATTAATGGCTGTATGTCGTGCAATTGATGAAAAAGCGCCAAACTATCTGAAACAAGCTATTGGATGGTCATATCATGCACCATATGCCGGTCACGATGGCATTCAATTAGCTATTGGTCAGGTATTTGAAAAAGGGAAAGATCACCTATTCCCATACTACAGAGATATGCTTACAGCGCATTCCGCAGGAATGACTGCTGAAGAGCTAATATTAAATGGTATCTCAAAAGACACAGATCCATCATCCGGTGGTCGTCATATGTCAAATCACTTTGCTAAGCCTGAATGGAATATCCATAATGTTTCTTCATGTACTGGAAACCATACGCAACATGCTTCGGGTACAGGACGTGCAATGAAATATTATAAAGGCGAAGGTGTTGTAATTAGTTCACAGGGAGAATCATCTGTATCAGAAGGATATGTTTACGAAGCTATTAATGGAGCTTCGAACGAAAAGCTACCTGTGATTTTTGTTTTCCAGGATAACGGATATGGTATTTCTGTTCCAAAAGAGGACCAAACAGCAAACCGAAAAGTTGCCAATAATTTCACTGGATTTAAAAATTTAAAAATAATCCATTGTAACGGTAAAGATGTTTTCGATTCAATGAACGCAATGACCGAAGCAAAAGAATGGGCAAAGGAAAATTCTATGCCTGTTATTGTACACGCAAATTGTGTTAGAATTCACTCCCACTCTAACAGCGACCGTCATGAGCTATACAGAGACGAAAACGAGCGTAACTATGTAAAAGATTATGATCCAATCGCAAAATACAAACGCATGCTTTTACGCTATAAGCGTTTCACAGAAAAAGAGCTTGCCAAGTTTGATGAAGAAGCTAAGAAAATTGTAAAAGATGCACATAAAAAAGCCTTAGCTGCGCCAGACCCAAAACCAGAATCAATTTTTGACTATGTAATACCGGAGCCTTATAAAGCATCAAAATATCCAGAAGGAACACACAACTTTGATGGTCCAAGCAAAAAACTAATTGAAGGTTTGAATGAAACCCTCAAAGCTGAATTCCGAGCCAACCCTGATACATTTATATACGGACAGGATATGGCCAACAAAGACAAAGGTGGTATTTTCAATGTATCAAAAGGAATGCAGCAGGAGTTTGGAAAAGAACGCGTATTTAACGGCCCTATTGCTGAAGACTATATCACAGGTACAGCTAACGGAATGAGTCGTTTTAATGATAAAATTAGAGTAGTAGTTGAAGGCGCTGAATTTGCAGATTACTTTTGGCCTGCCATGGAGCAATTAGTTGATTCATCGCATGATTACTGGCGTTCAAATGGTAAGTTTGTACCAAACATGACTATCAGGCTAGCCTCAGGTGGATATATCGGAGGTGGATTATATCACAGTCAAAATATTGAGGGAGCTTTGGCCACCCTGCCGGGAATTAGAATTGTTTACCCATCATATGCCGATGATGCAGCAGGACTGCTACGTACTTCAATGAGAAGTAGAGGAATTACAGTATTTATGGAGCCAAAAGCTTTATACAATGATCCAATTGCAGCCACTCCAATTCCAGACGATTACGAAGTTCCATTTGGAAAAGGAAAAGTTCGTCGAGAGGGTTCTGATTTAACTCTTGTGACCTATGGAAATACTACTCATATGTCAATTAAAGCTGCGAACAAATTGCAAGAAGAGATGGGATTATCTACTGAAGTAATTGATCTTCGTTCATTACTTCCACTTGATTCAGATTTAATCATCGAATCTGTTAAAAAAACCGGTAAAATTCTGGTAGTTCATGAAGACAAAGTTTTCAATGGATTTGGAGCAGAAATAGCTGCTCAAGTATCCGACATTGCATTCGAATACCTTGACGGACCTGTAATGAGAGTTGGATCAACCTTTACGCCTGTTGGTTTCAACAGAATACTTGAAAAAGCTGTCTTACCTAACGAAGATAGAATCTTCGAAGGATTGAAAAAACTGGCTGAATATTAATAACACATAACCTTAGAAAAATGAAAAAGACTGCAATATTTTATAGTTTCAATACACATAAAACAGCACAGGTAGCCAATAAAATAAAAGAACTTTGGGATGGTCCCATAGATGAAATCAATGTAGAAAAAGCTACTGACGATCAATTAAAAGCATACGATAATTATATTTTAGGAGTACCGACCTGGTTCGATGGTGAATTACCAAATTATTGGGATGAATTAGTACCTGCGATTGAAGATATGTCGTTTAAAGGAAAAACTTTTGCTATATTTGGTAATGGAGATCAAAAAGGATATCCTGAAAATTTTGGAGACGGAGTTGGAATCATGGCTGAACTTATTGAGCAACAAGGAGGCAAAGTAATAGGCCATACAGATATTGCTGATTACGAGTTTGAGTCATCAAAAGCGGTGAAAGGAGATAAATTTGTTGGATTACTTCTAGATTTTGAAAATCAAGCCAGAAAAACCAATTCAAGAATAAAAGAATGGGTTAAACAAATTGCGAACCAGATGGTTTCATAAATATAACAACTAAATTATTCATTATGGCAAAACTAACAACCAACTACTTGGGACTGGACCTTAAAAACCCTGTAATAGTGGGTGCCAGTAACCTGACAACAAAGCCAGGAAATGCAAAAAAACTAGAAGAAGCTGGGGCTGCAGCCTTAGTATACAAGTCTCTTTTCGAAGAAGAATTAGAGCTGGATGCTCTTAAGTTATCGCAAGAATTAGATGAATACGATGAGCGTCATGCTGAAATGATTAACCTCTTCCCGACTGTTGATCATGCCGGACCAGATGAGTACTTGTATGACCTGGAGGAAGTTGTTAATGCCGTTAAAATACCTGTTATTGCCAGTGTAAATGCTGTAAAAAAAACAATGTGGGTTGAGTATGGTAAAAAAATCTGTGAAACAGGAGCTGCCGCCATTGAACTAAACTTTTATTATAATCCTTCCGAAACAGAAACAGTTTCAGAAAAAATTGAGAATGAGCAAATTGATATATTGAAAGCACTTAAAAAGGAAGTTAAGATTCCTATTGCAGTCAAAATCAGTCCTTATTATACTAACCTTTTACATTTCATCAAAAGGTTAGACGATGCAGGTGCTGATGGAATAATAATGTTCAACAGACTATTCCAACCAGATATCAATATTGAAACAGAAGAGAACGAATATCCTGACAACTATAGTCATCCGGATGATCAGCGTTTAGCATTACGTTATACGGCATTATCATATGGTAATATAAGTGGAAATATTTCTGCAACAAATGGAATCCATTACGGAACTGATGCTATAAAATTACTATTAGCTGGTGCAGATACCTTACAAATTGTTTCAACAATTTATAAAAACGGGTTTGTTGCTATCACAGAAATGCTAAAAGATATTGAAGCTTGGATGGATAGAAAAGGTTATAAGTCAATTGATGACTTCAGAGGCAAACTAGCTAAGAAAAACCTTAAAGACCCTTATGCATACAGAAGAGCACAATATATTGACATCTTGCTTAACTCTGATCAAATCTTTAAATTTGATCCACAACGTTAGATAGTTAGTAGTTAAATTCAAATAAAGACAGCCGGATTTCATTTGAAGCCGGCTGTTTTATTTTACACAAAAAAAGGGTAACCAAATGGCTACCCTCTCTTTCAATAAAATTGAATTTATTTTTTTACCGTTTTCACAATAGCTTCAAAAGCTTTAGGGTGATTCATTGCAAGGTCTGCAAGTGTCTTACGGTTGATTTCAATATTCTTGGCATGTACTTTACCCATAAATTCTGAGTAAGACATATCGTAATTTCTAACTGCAGCATTGATACGCTGAATCCATAATGCACGGAAATTACGTTTTTTAACTCTACGGTCGCGGTATGCGTAACTTAATCCTTTCTCGTGAGCATTTTTAGCTACAGTCCACACATTTTTTCTTGCACCAAAGTATCCTTTGGTTTCTTTTAAAATCTTTTTTCTTCTTGCTCTTGATGCAACAGAATTTACTGATCTTGGCATAACATCAAATTTTGCGAACAGGCAGCGTTCCGAAATTGGAATCTTTTAAGGCTGAACCGTTCAAATTAATAAATAAATTACTTTAGACCTAAACACTCTTTAATGTTGTTCAAATCTGCTGTTTCTACGATAGCATCGTAGCCTAAATTACGCTTACGTTTTTTATCCTTTTTTGTAAGGATATGACTCTTGTAAGCATGCTTACGCTTAATCTTACCAGTAGCTGTAATTCTGAATCTCTTCTTAGCACTGGATTTCGTTTTCACTTTCGGCATCCTTCTACATTTAATTATTCAACAAATAAAATCTACTTCTTAGGAGCAATAAACATTGTCATTTTTTTACCTTCAAGTACCGGAAGTTTTTCAACTTTACCATATTCTTCCAAATCTTGAGCTAAACGTAACAATAAAATTTCCCCTTTATCTTTAAATAAAATTGTTCTTCCTTTAAAGAATACATAGGCTTTCAACTTAGCGCCTTCCTGCAGGAACTTAATTGCATGATTCTTTTTAAAATTATAATCATGATCATCGGTATTCGGGCCAAACCTAATTTCTTTCACCACAACTTTTGTGGCTTTAGCCTTCATTTCCTTTTGTTTTTTCTTTTGTTCGTACAAGAACTTGTTGTAATCTACCACTTTACAAACTGGTGGATCTGCTTTTGGTGAAATCTCCACCAAGTCCAACATTAATTCTTCAGCCATTCTCAAAGCCTCTGACAAAGGATAAACTCCGGGGTTTGTTACATTGTCACCTACCACCCTTACTTGCTGGGCTCTAATACCTTCGTTAATTCTAAATCTGGGCTCATCCCTTCTTGGGTCAGGCCTTCTTCTTCTTCCTTTTTGCGCGATTGTTAAATCCTCCTTCTTTAATTAAACTTCTGTTAATTACAATTCTCAACCTTTTCAGGCTTTTAAAATTGTGGTGCAAATATCTTAAAATATTTTAACTAAACGAAAAAAAACCTCTATTAAATTCATGAAATTAGTGTAAAAAAGATACTTTCAACAAAAATTACCATTATGAAGATTGGATTACTGTCAGATACACATGGTTATTTAAATCCAAGAATTAAAAAATACTTTTCAAATGTGGATGAAATCTGGCATATTGGTGATATAGGAAACAAAGAAATTCTTTCAGAATTAAAACAAATAGCAGAAGTAAAAGCTGTTTATGGAAACATTGATGATGCTTTTATTAGGAATGAACTACCTGAATACCATATTTTTTCAATAAAAAAAATAAAAGTGTTACTCATACACATTGGAGGATACCCCGGAAAGTATTCACCCATAGCACGACAGTTAATATTCAACCACAAGCCTAACCTTTTCATTAGCGGACACTCACATATTTTAAAAGTAATGAATGATAAAACTCTCAACCTTCTACATATCAACCCGGGGGCAGCTGGAATACAAGGATTTCATCAAGTGAGCACTGTAATAAAATTTGAAATAAACGATAGGGTAGAAAATCTGGAGGTATTTGAATTCCCGAAAAGAAAGTCATAAAAAAGCTCCACTAATTTAGTGGAGCCCTTTCCTAAAACTACTTATATTACTTAACTTCTATATTTCGTGGTCCTTTGTTTACTGCCGTTTCAACTTTAGGCATTACAACAGTAAGGACTCCATTGCTTTGCGATGCTTCAATTTTATCTTGATTTACTTCATCAGGAATATTAAAGGCTCTTTTGAATCCATTAATAAAGAATTCCTTTTTAAGATACTGAACTTCGTCTTTAATTTCTTTTCTTTCCATACTAATAGTTAGTACGTTTTCTTCGATATTCAAATTAATTTCCTCTTTTGTTACTCCAGGTAGAGCCATATGTAATTCGAATCTTTCATTATACTCAATCACGTTAACATCAGGAGTTGATGTGAATTCATGTTTACCGATAAATGAGTCGCCATTAAATAATTTATCTAATAAATCGTCCTGGCTTTTTCTAGTTGTAAATACTGTAGGTATCATAATTTTAAGTTTAAATTTTTAATTTGTTTTTACTCAAATATTCAATTTATATACCAACAGCAAAAACAAGACATTATGACACTACAATCTAAATTACAGGCGACACTTTGACATGACTAATAATAAAATGAACTTAAGATTTTTCTTTTTGTATGCCGGATTTATACCAAATAAAAAACGGATAACCATTTCTGACTATCCGTTTTTATCTCAATTTCTTGAAATCAATTATTGGCTCCACTGGATTTTACATGTGCCCAATTTTCACCTTTTTTTATGCGAGATACCTGCATCTCGCTAATACAAAATAATTGAGCAATAACCTTCTGCTTTACTCCTCGCTCTAGCATTGATTTAAGAACTTCAATGTCTTTCACAGCAAGCTTAGAGTTAGTAACTTTCCTTTTACGCGGATTATTGCGGTTTCTTTCATGTAACCTGGTTAAAATACGTGAATAGCCATCATTTCTATTCACCCATTTCAGGTTCTGGTAATAGTTGTTTCCTTTATTCCAGTCCAAATGCACAACCATATCATGATCTGAGTTCTTTTCAAGGAACGATTCTGCAGTTAGTTTATGAACAAGCACAGTTTTGCGCTTACTATTCACTCTAATACATACAGTCCTAAATCCTTTTGTTTCACTCTGTTTTAGTAGTTTTCCTTCCGGATTACCACAAAAACTTTTTACACGACCATAATTACTAATCATGTACAAATCTTCTGTACCTGGAATAAATTTCCATTTCTCATCCGTGATTTGGCGCAATTTACGCTCCTCCGGACGAAGTGAGGCAAGATTTTTCATATAATTATTCTAACGGGTAGTGCAAATGTAAGAAAAAATATAGTAATCAATTTGGATATTCTGCAAAAAGCTCCAATTCAATGAAATAAATAATATTTTGCTTTAAGGTTATAAATATCCTAACACTTACAGGAATCATAAATACATGTTATACAGCAGTTTACACTAAGACACTCAAAGAAGTAAAATTTAGGTTTACAGAAAATTTAACTGGTAAAACGATAATTACCTTACACATTTTTCCGGCATAGGAGAACTTATTTCTTCACATGGTGGCTGAGGACCATCCATATTTCGACCACCTCTTCCTCGACCCATTCCTCTACCATCGCGATGACCGTGTCTGCCTCTTATCCTATTGAGCATAAAGTGTTTAAATTGATATTCAGTATAAAAAAGTTGCAATATGCGTTCATCAGTCATAAAAGCCTGAAGTTTTTCAACATATTCGCGTTGCAAATCACTTTTGGCTTTATCAAAATCCAGGTATTTCTGCAATACGTCTGAACCATTTTTTGATTTCTCATTCATTTTATAATCGCGAAGAAAGTTTCTTTGTGATTTCCACAGGCTATCTCTTTTATCTTGAAATGTATTATATACGGGCCAAAATCTCAATGCCTCCTCTTCAGTGAAATCCATCTCATCAGTAAAAAAGCCAATTTTTTCTCCACGATAGATTTTGTGCATCTCCTCTTCAGGAGAATTTGAATTTGTCTCTGAACTACATGCAGTTATATATGGAAACACTGCTATTATAAATAAAAAATAATATAGTTTCATTGTATCTATTTTAATTGTCTTCATACATTAATATTTCACTACCATACTCTGAATTAATCAAGTAGTTATCTTCTGAGTTAGTTAAATCGCTCTCAACACCACTTGAAGTGTATTCATCGAGCATGGCGTAATCATACATATAAATCTCTGATTCAACCATATTGTCATATAAATCAGATGAGTTATCTGCATTGCTTAAATAAAACCATCCACCAGCAACTAGTAAGCCAATCAATAGCACAGCAGCATACCTCATAAAAGACCTATTGAGTGCAATTATTCGTGTTTGTTTCGGATGTGTTTTTTGCAATACTTCAGCTTTTAATGTATCAAAGTAGCCTTCTGGCACTGCAAAACCATCTTTCTTATGCTTATTATTTAATTCCGGATGCTTCATTTTTGCTAATTTACAATTATATGACTATATATTTATGCAATGGTTTAATTCTATTTATAAATTTATATTAATTCTACTTTGAGTAGTTCTTCAATCTTTTTAACGGCATGGTGATACGATGCTTTTAATGCACCTACAGAAGTATCCAATACTTCAGCCATATCTTGATACTTCATTTCTTCAAAGTATTTCAAATTAAACACAACTCTCTGTTTTTCTGGAAGTTTAAGTATAGCTTCTTGAAGTTTCTTTTGGATCTCATCACCCTGAAACCAATCATCACTTTCAAGTGTATTGGCTAAATAATTTTCGTAAACTTCATAATCTTCGGCTACATTCCGCTTCTCTTTTTGAATATGTGAAAGCGCCTCATTGGTACCAATTCGATACAACCAGGTATAAAACTTACTGTCGTTTCGGAAACTAGAAAGATTTTGAAAAACTTTTAGCCAAACATTCTGTGACACATCATCAGCGCTGTCGTGATTGATTACAATCTTACGCACATGCCAATACAGTCGCTCAGAGTAGCGATTCATAAGCTCCGCAAAAGCTAATTCACTCTTGCGGCTTTGCTTATTGATTATATGAATGAGTTGTTCGTCAGTTTTCTTTTCCATGGACGCTGAAA
Organism: Salinivirgaceae bacterium; assembly: GCA_002869335.1. Taxonomy (GTDB): domain Bacteria; phylum Bacteroidota; class Bacteroidia; order Bacteroidales; family Salinivirgaceae; genus Salinivirga. Next base: position 14,689 of record PKTE01000306.1, read on the forward strand.
ATCAGGTCCTGAAGAATTATTTGCGGGCAATTACTTTTTTACACGCTTCTATAATATTTTTAGCATTCAAACCATATTTCTCCATTAATTCTTCAGGTTTGCCACTTTCACCAAATGTATCGTTAACTCCGACCATTTCTACAGGAACAGGATTATTTCTAACTAGTGTTTGAGCTATGCTTTCTCCTAGTCCGCCGTTCAAGAAATGTTCTTCACAGGTTACAGCAGCTTTTGTTTTATTCACTGATGATAAGACTGCTTCTGTATCCAAAGGTTTAATTGTGTGAATATTTATTAATTCTGCAGAGATATTTTCTTTCTCAAGTTCGTTTACAGCGATGATTGCCTCGTGTACCATATGACCTGTAGCAAAGATAGTTACATCAGATCCTTCGTGTAACATAAGTGCTTTACCTATTTCAAAAACCTGATCTTCTGGTGTAAAATTAGGCACTTTTGGTCTACCAAATCTTAAATAAACTGGTCCCTCCATTTCTGCCACAGCCATAGTCGCTGCTTTTGTCTGATTAAAATCACATGGATTAATTACAGTCATGTGAGGTAGCATCTTCATAAGACCTAAATCCTCTAATATTTGATGTGTTGCACCATCTTCACCTAGTGTAAGACCAGCGTGAGAAGCTGCAATTTTTACGTTTTTGTCAGAATATGCAATTGATTGACGTATTTGGTCATACACGCGACCTGTAGCAAAATTTGCAAATGTAGCTGCAAATGGAATCATACCACCAATAGTCATTCCGGCTGCTACTCCCATCATATTTGCTTCAGCAATTCCGGCCTGAAAGAATCTTTCTGGATATTCGTTTTTAAAATCACCCATTTTCAAACTGCCAGTCAAGTCAGCACATAAACCAACAACTTTATCATTTTTACGGGCTGCTTCAAGTAATCCAGCACCAAATCCTGAACGTGTATACTTATTTCCTGAATTCTTTATTTCAATCATGATAGTATAATTTTTTGCGTGCAAAAATAATCAATAAAAGGTAACTCTTACTGATGCACCCGATTTTATTTCAAACTCTTTTTTAATAGCGTCTAAAATATTATGTGAGGACTTAGGTCTGTGAATACCCATATACCTCCCCGGTAAGAGCACAAGAGATGTGAATTCCTCATCATCAGGAAGATTTGCAACCAATTCGACCTTATCGTTTCTAAGCACATATACTGATGTATATCCATTCTGATAGGTTGAAAAATTAGCAATACCTGGTTCCGGTATACTAATTTTAGTTGTATAGCTTTGGGCAATTTTAACGCTATCTATCTGTAGTCTAGGAAGCGAGAGAACTTCAACATTGTAATAACCGGTAAGATACCTTTCTTTTTGCTTAATGCTTTGTACATTCACTATTTCTCCAGCTAAATTTTTAACCAAAAATTGCAAATCTCTATATTGCGCACCTCGCGGTTTTCTCATTTCAAGCGTGCCTCGACCAGCATTTAAACCAATCATATTATGCGTTCCGGGAGAAATACTAATTGAATCTTTTTCGATTGGTGGCATAGTATGTACAATCATGCGATATTCAGAAAGCGGATCAAGTATTAATGTATCTGGCACTCCTTTAAGGTTAATGGTATGGAAGTAATTATACCTTGGCTTATTACTAAAAATATCATAAAAGGTCATACCCACATTAGTTTCAGTAGGATTTCCATAGTCATCAATCAAATTAACCTGTACTGTAGTATTATTTAAAGCTTGTGAAATAACAACTCCCATTACATCCTCGAAGCGTTCTTCATTTGAAGCATCATAATACTTCCCAACGCATTGAAATGTTTCTTTAAATTCTGGATCCAGACCAATTCCCACAACAAAAGGTTTTAAAATAATGCCCCTTTTTTGCATATCTCTTGAAACAGCACATGGATCACCCTCACAGGCTTCTATACCATCCGTGATTAGAATTACAATATTCCTGCATAAATCATCTGGAAAATCATTTGCCGCTTTTTGCAGTGCATAGGCTATAGGAGTAGTTCCTTTAGGAACAATAGTTTTCAGTTGAATTTTAATTCTCTTGGCATTATTTTCACTAAAAGGTACTTCAAGTCGAGTATCTTCACAATCCTGTGGTGGAACATAACTTTGATGACCATATACGCGCAGAGCCATTTGCACATTATCTTCTTTGTCCAAACTATCCACCATCCGCGAAAGTAATCTTCTGGCCACATCAATTTTACGAGCACTCTCCCACTTTCCAGTCATACTATTTGAGCCATCCAATACAAATAAAATTCTCGTGCATTGATCTTGTTTTTGCGCAAAACCTGAAAATGTAATTGCAAATAATAATATTATAAAAACGAGCCTAATCATCTAATTACTTTTTTATGCACCCTGCGAAAAATAATTTGAAACAATAAAACGAGAATATTTGTTTAAAAACTACTAATTTTAACGCATTGCACTTAATTATAGTACAAATTAACGAAAAAGAATTGATTCCATGCAAATTAACGAACTAGTACACTACTTAAACACTATTTTCCCCCCTCAGTTCCAAGAGTCATATGATAATTCTGGACTTATTGTCGGCAGAGAGGAACATGAAATCAATAAAGCATTGCTAACATTAGATGTTACTGAAGAAGTTTTGGAGGAGGCCATTGATCAAAAGGCAGATATTATAATCGCTCATCATCCTATAATATTTAAACCTCTAAAAAAAATTGGCACTCAAACAGAAATTGACAACATCGTTAGAAAGGCAATTAAAAACGACATAGCCATTTTTGCAGCCCACACAAATATGGATAGTGCCAAAGGTGGAACCAATGATAAACTATGTAATTTATTAGATCTTAAGGATTGCAAGGTGCTCTCACCTATTGAATCCTATTTATACAAAATAGTTGTGTTTGTGCCTGACCAACAAGCCAATGACGTAAGAAAAGCTATTTTTGACGCAGGAGCTGGACATATTGGTGAGTACGATTCTTGCAGCTACAACATTAAGGGTGAAGGCACATTTAGAGCTGGAGAGAATACTAATCCTTATGTAGGTAAAAAAGGCGAAATACACCATGAGGCCGAAATAAGAATAGAAACAGTTGTTCCAAAACACAATCTCCATAAGGCCATTGACAAAATGATCAAAGCTCATCCTTATGAAGAAGTTGCCTATGATATTTATCCTTTAGAAAATAATTATGAAGCTGCCGGATTGGGAAGAATTGGTGTTCTTAAAGAACCAATGGATGAGAAAGAATTTCTAAAGTATGTAAAAGAGAGACTAAACGCGGACCATTTAAGATATAGTGGTTCAGCTAAAAAAATACAAAAGGTGGCTGTTTGCAGTGGAAGTGGGGCATTTTTAAATAGACAGGCAATCATGGCAAATGCTGATGCCTATATTTCAGGTGACTTCAAATATCATGAATTTCAGGAAGCTGCAAAAGGGCTTTTTGTAATTGATGCCGGACATTATGATACAGAAAAATACGTAAAAGATATTTTTTATGAGCATATTATGGAAAAATTCCCTAAATTTGCACTCTATTTATCAAAAGTGAATACAAATCCAATCAATTTATATTAAGTATGGCAAAAAAAGCTTCGAAAGCAACCTCAGCAGAATTGAAGGTGGAAGATAAGCTCAAAGCGCTTTACGAGCTACAGACTGTTGACAACGAGATTTTTAAGATCCACACTTTACGTGGAGAGCTTCCTTTGGAAGTTCAAGATCTGGAAGATGAATTAGCTGGGCTCGATACCCGTATCAAAAAGCTTGAAGAAGATATTGATAACCTAAATAAAGAGGTGAGTCATAAGAAAAACGAAATAGCTAACTCTCAAGAGCTGATCAAAAAATACAACGATCAACAAATGAATGTTCGTAATAACCGCGAATACGAGTCTATTTCGAAAGAAATTGAATTCCAAACTCTTGAAATCGAGTTGGCTGAAAAACGTATCAAAGAATATTCAGCTGCTATTGTACAGAAACAAGAAAGCATTGATAAATCTAAACATGGCTATGAAGAGCGAATGAAAGATTTAGATGCTAAAAAAGCAGAATTGGGTAAAATCATTGATGAAACAGCCAAAGAAGAGAAAAAGCTTGAGAAAAGAGCTAGTGACATCAGTGAAAAAATCGAAGAGAGATTGTTTACCGCATACGAGCGTATTAAAAATAATACAACAAACCGTATTGCTGTTGCAACAGTTGAACGTGATGCATGTAGTGGTTGTTTTAACCGTATTCCACCTCAGCGTCAGGTAGATATTCAAAATCGCAAAAAACTTATTGTTTGTGAATATTGCGGCCGTATTTTGGTTGACGCAAATATTGGCGACGATATAAAAAGTGAATAAGCAAACACAAAATAAAAGCTGTTGGAAAAGAGAAAAGCCTGATGGTTTTTCTCTTTCTTTTTTATTGCCCTTACTATTCGTATTTATAACTGTAAATAGTTTCGGACAATACAACCATCATAGAATTTACGAGAATTTATTAAATGGCAGATTTAGCGAACGCCTATCAAATGCTGAAATTATTGAAGAGACCAATCTTCAAAATAAAACATCAGCAGCTTCTGTAATAGCCATTACTTTCGAAGCATTTTTTTCAGGAAATGAAGCAAAAATTGAAAAGGCTATTGACATCACAGATGATTTTCTTGATCTTTCTGAAGAAATACCATATAATTTAATCATTGGCCACACATCAGAAGCCATTTTAAAATCAATGCATGGCAACTATTTCTCAGCCATGATAAGCTTTTATAATGCTTACAGAAAAATTAAAGCTTATGAAAAAAACACACAATGTGTAGAACCGGTAATTTTTGAACTCAACAAATTATACAATTTTACATTCAGTAAAATACCAGATAATTATACAATGATTTTAAACGTTGCAGGAATTTCTGCAATTGAAATAGACACGAATAAAATATGTTATCAGAAAAATCAACAACTTATTTCAAATACATTCGCTACAATCTATCAACTTTTCGCTAAACCAAAATCTATTAATATTTCTAAAAATCCAGGCGAGATGAGTAAGCTAATAGCAGGTATTTATTATCTGGGAAAACAAAATCCAGACAGTGCCCTACTCTATCTAAACCAAATGGATACATTAAGAAGTAACCTTGTTGTTTTAAATTATTATAAAGGATTAGCCCATTTAAATAAAGCTCAATATGACTTGGCTGAGTGGTATTTTGATAAATTTCTTTTTCTTCAACAATCAGGAAGATATATAAAAGCAACCTTACTGCGTAAAAAATGGATAGCAATTATAAAAGGACGCCCGACACAAGGATATACTGAAGCCATCTTAGAGAGAGGTTCGGATATTGCCTATCTTGACAAACAAGCTAAAAAAGAAGCTAAAAAAGAATATAATACACAGTTATTGAAAGCCAGATTATTATATGATGGCGGTATGTTTAAAGAATCTCTTAATGTAATTGAGCAAATTAACATTGATAATTTAAACCCTTTAGATATCACAAATCTCCTATACCGCAAAGCTCGTAATTTACAAGGATTAAAATTGTACCATGAAGCTATATCTCAATATAACCTACTTCAATTGCAACCTAACAGAGGTGAATACTTTCATAAAAAAGCCATGCTTGAAACAGGAAAAATATTCATTGAATTAAATGAACCCCAGTTGGCCATAGAACACCTTGTCAATGTTAAAGAGATTCAAAGCGACACATTTAACGAGGCATTTGAGCAAGAAGCTGAGATGCTGATTAAAGACATTAAGAATCAGTAAAATATTTGAATTTTAGTGATTCGAGATTCATTATAAAACCTCAACAAAACACCCATAAACCTATATATGCCAGAGCCATGAACTTTTGAACATATTCAATTAATAGCTTATTTAATTCAGAGTTGGATCTTTGTGCTTTTTGTAACGTCTCATCTGCCTTGTTGGTTCTATAATATCATAACCCTCCCACAGCCTATCATTAAACTGATCTACATAATGAATTTTCATTAAATCAGGTTGAACAGCTTTGTTAAAAGTAGCTTCGCTTATAGTATTATCCTCGATCACCATATATTCTAACAAATCTTCACTATTGGCAGAAAACTTTATTCCAAGTTTCATCTCGTTTTGTTTTGGATCAAACATAAATCGATCTCTCTTCTTGATTAAAGAAACGGTTCGATCAAATTTGAAATAGTTATTCATTTTTTTAGAATAATACTTCAGCTGATAGTCGTCTCCTTTTTTCACAAAATAAATTGATGCAGAAAATCCAAGTTCTTTAAATGCAATTCCAAACATGTTAAAAGAAATGCCATCTTTTCCTTCGGCATATTTATAATCAGCTTTAATCAAAGCATAAGTGGTGGTTGAAATAAACAACCTACCTTCATATAATCCACCCATACCTGGAACAAAATCAATTACATAAACATCTTCTCCATTAACCGATGTTCCTCCAACTGTAGTAAACTTATACTTTCCGGGTTTATGTAAAAAATGCCATTGACGCTTATCGTTAAGCATAGAGAAATTCTTTTTACGCTTAACACTCCTTGAGTAGTATTTAACTTTCCTATGATTTTTTGGAATAGAGTCTTTCTTCTTAGTGGATTGTGCCGTATCCGTCATATCTACTTTCTGACTAATAATACCCGTTTTAAACTTCCAATACTCATCCTTCCCCATCTTCTTTATGGCATCTTCAAATATTTTCTCCAATTCATCTAATTCAGTAATATCCTTTTCTTTTAAAACAACTGTTCTAATTGGATTCAATTTAAATGAAATGCTATCAGGAAGAAATTCGTTGCGATAAGTTACGCCCAAAAAGTCTGAAAATGATGTCGCTACTTTTGGGATGCTAGCATTTAATTTTTCAATGAGTACACTATTTAATTTTGGAATATCGCTTTTAACAAAGTTTATATCTTTATCGATCATATTGGTGGTTTGTCGGGATCTGATAAAAACCTTTTCTTTATTGATACTTTTTTTATAATTCTTATCCTTATTTTCCAGAACTTTCTTTACTATTGCTTTTGCATTTGGAGCCTCTGCATACACAACCATTTCAGAAATATCAACTATACGACCCTTAAGTTTAACGGTATTAAGTTTTATAAAATCATTTATTGCGATATTTATAGTTAAATAACCTACATATTGAAAACGTATTGAGTCAAACTTATCAAGATTATTCAGATCTAATTTAAAGTAACCGTCTTCATTACTAATAACTCCTGATTGTGTCCTTGGATTATATATATTGGCATATGGAAGTGCTTTACCTGTGTTTGCATCAACAATTCTTTTAGTAATTAATTTTGATGGCTGACTCATCAATGTCAAGGTTAAGAACAAAAAAAGAATCAACGAAACATGGGATTTTTTAGGGTATAACATAGTGTTCAATTTTATAGTATTTTGCTGTGATAAGTTACTTATAATTTTTATTTCAATGTTTATAATGCAAAATATTAAAGTTTATTTGATTTTTTTACTTTTGCAGGACGAATTCAAAACATAAAATGTTACAGTCATGAAAAAATTACTTCTAGTTTTAATGCTTTTAGGTTTATTTAATTTCTCACACGCAACGGATAATAGTGGCCCTGTTCAAGTGGGTTTTATCGTTTATTTGGATTTTATGAGCAACCATGGAGGAATTTATGAAACAAAACAAGAGACCATTTCAATTTCAGAAAATAATATTCAACCCGGCAGCAAATTAACCCTGTATTGCGATGGTAAAAAAGTTCTAATTATTGAATCTGTTTCAGAAGACGAAATAATAACAATATCAGGAAAACAAGGAAAGTATGAAATAATAATAGAATAAAAATACAGTAAAGAGCCGAAGAAAATTCTTCGGTTTTTTCTAAATAAATTTGGTTTATATTATAAACTACTTTATATTTGAATCGAATTTAAAACTTAAAACTATGGAAAAAGAAAACTTAAAACCAGAAGAAAGCCTTTCAATTATTACAGAAATGATTGAGACTGAAAAAATCCGCTTTGGAGAAAACGGATTTATTTACAGATTTTGGGGCTGGATGGTTATTGCAGGCTCCCTACTTCAATATTTATTAATGTATATAGAGTACCAACATCATTATTATGCTTGGTTTCTAATGATATTAGGAGGTATTTATACTGGAATTCATTTCAGTAAAGAAAAGAACCGCGTTTCAATGCCTCTATCCGGAAAATTAATGGCCTATACATGGACTGCTATTGGGTTGAATGCATTTGTTGTTTCATTTTTACTACCCCAAACAACTGGTCAATTCTTACTTATGTTCATATTAGCTTTTATTGGTATCGGAACTATATTTTCAGGAGCAATGCTACGTTTTCCATTAATGATATTAGGAGGAGTAATTTGCAACGCGCTTGGATTCGTTAGTATTTTCACACCATTTGAATATTGGGGACTTTATAGTATAATTGCAGTAACTTTTGCAGACTTAATTCCAGGTTATGTATTAAAAGCCAAATTTCAGAAAAAAAATGTATAAAGATCTTGATCCCATATTGCATTCACAGTTACGGTTAGCCGTTATTTCACTGCTTGTTAAAAACAGCAAAATGGAATTTAACGACCTTAAAACCGAAACCAAAGCCACAGCCGGTAACTTAAGTGCGCAATTAAAAAAATTAGAACAAGCTAAATACATTAATATTTCAAAATCTTTTAAAAACAACTACCCTCTTACAAAAGCTGAAATTACTAAAACGGGATTACTAGCTTTTGAAGAGTATGTAAAACGCATCCAGGAATATCTGAAGTAAAATTTTTTATAAATCTGGTTTACACTATAAACTAAATTAAAACTTAAAGCAATGAAAAAAACTATTCTAATAATCATATTGATAAGTTCCATACAATTGGTCTCAGCACAAATAAAACCTACAGGTGGTTTTGGCGCACCGTTAATTAATATAACCCAAATTGGAGATCAAACCGGACTAACCATTGGTGGAGGTGGTGGTTTGTATATTAACAGCCGCATATTTATTGGAGGATTCGGTGAAGGGACAGTAATTGAGCACAATCCTTCTGAAGAGCCATACAACAAACACTATTTTGAAATGGGTTCAGGTGGTTTTTGGTTAGGATATAGTCAAAGGCTTAAAAGTAAACACTATGTGAACCTATCAGCCCAAATGGGGTTCGGAAGAGCTTACCTACTTCAAAATGAAGCTATCTCATACTATGACGATATAAGCTATATAAAACCCATATTGGATTACGAATATCGTATTAATAAAATTGTAGGAATTGCAGTAGGAATAGCATGGCCTTTCTTTAGCGAATTTGAGATGCCTGTTTATGGAGCGAAAGATTTATCAAAACCTGCCGCAAGTATTACGTTAAAATTTGGATGGTTGCAGTAATTAATGAAAAAAAGACTGACTTAAACAGGTCAGTCTTCTTCATTATCAGGGAATTATATTGTTTTCTTGATAAGTTAATCTTCAATAATATCCATCAATATTGAAATTCCTGAGGCCAATAATGCTCCACCCAAAGCAGGACCAGGTCCAAAAATGGCAAGTCTTCTAGCCCATCTGAGATCAGCTAATACCGCATCTATTATATCAAGAATAGTGATTTCTTTAGTTATATCAAAACCTACTAAATCATTCCATGCTTTATAATTTTCATTCCAATATTCAGTAGATTTTATACCTATTTCAATTGCTACTAACATTGTTAATTTTTGATCATCTGTAAACCTTGACTCACTTATAACTTGTGATTTAATTATGTTATATTGTTCAATTACATTATTATAATTACGTGCCCGATAAATTCTCTTTTCTAAATTTTTCAAGTATATTTTTTCAAGCTCTGATACCGTTCCATCAAAATCATCTAAAGGAGTCCACATTTTTGACTCAAATGAGTAAAAAGGATGGTAATTATAATTATAGTAATAAGCTTCATCAGCAGCTTGAACAGAAGCATTATAATCATATACCAATGGGTGACCTTGGAAAAATTCTATACCTTTTGCATATACAAAATTGCAAACTTGAAGTCTATCTGATTTATCTAATGATCCATCATTTATCTTACTTTCCAATTCATTATAAATAAATTCCAAGCCTTCATTATGAGCAAGCGCGATTTGCTCTATAATGTCTGGTTGTGATGCCTTAACTTGTCCATTAGTTGTCTCTTTTAAAACGTCGTCTTTTTCACAAGAAGCAAAAAGTCCGAATAAAAAAATTAGCGAAAGAATTTTAAATGTTTTCATGTTTATAAATTTTAAGTAATAATTGTTTTTCGGGGGCGAATATAATTTGACTAATTATTACCTCAAAGAGAAATTGTACGAGCGGTTATTGTTATTGTATAAGCGGTACTAAGCAACTAATAACGAGCAAGTTTCACCTATATATAAATTTTCGTCCCAAAACTGCGCAGTTTCTAGATATTTAAACTGATAACACTCCCCTTTTCCGGATCATTTGAAACCAATATGGCATGATCAATTTCAGTCTGTAGTTCCTCCACATGAGAAATAATACCTACCGTTCGTTCTTCTTTTCTTAGTTGTTTCAGAGTGTCAAACACCAGTGAAAGAGACTCTTTATCTAATGACCCAAATCCTTCATCCATAAAGAAAAACTGTTGCTTTACTTTTTGATATTGTTGTATTTGCTCACTCAAAGCCATGGCCAAAGATAATGCAGCCTGAAAGGTTTGCCCTCCACTTAATGTTTTTAATAATCGTGTTTTTCCTTCGTGTAAATAATCTCGGACAATAAAATTATATTTATCATCTACATCCAACTCCAATTGATTATGAGTTAGCTTTTTAAACCTTTCATTGGCTATTGAACAGAGCTGCTTAAGATAGATTTGACTTACCCATTTTACAAAACCATCGCCTCTGAACATTCTATTGAGCACATCCAGATTGCGTTTCCTTTTTTCCAACTCTGTCAGCTCTTTTTGAAGATTTTGTTTAATGGCTAACTTCTTATTCAACTCATCCAATTGGCTTTGCAAAGCTCCTAATTGTTCCTCATTAGAACTTATTTGGGTTTTAAGGGATTCATATACTTGCTGTAATTCTTTGAGTTTTTCCTCATCAAAAGATTGGTCACCCCCTTTTGCTTTTAACTCGGTTACTTTGTTTTCAACTAAATGTAACTCCTTATTAAACGCATCTAATTCAGACTTAACCTCTTCTACATTAAACTGTTCAGACAATATGTTACTTACCTCATCAATAGATTCAAAATTATCTTCCTTTAATTGTGAATAGATATGGTTTTTCAAGTCAGCAAGCTTTTTAGCTAAATCATTTTGAAACTTCTCATTCTGCTCAGATTCAATTTTTATACGATCTAATTGTTTTTCAATTTTTGTTAATTCTTCACCAGCTATTCGAAATGCTTGCAGAGACTTATTAATCTCGTCAAGTTTTTGATCAATTTCACCTTCTGTCAATGCTAACCACTTTGTATCAATTTCTTCTAGCATAGCTACTTTTTGCCCATTTAGCTGATTCCAAAGGGTTTTATTTTCATCAATTTGTTCATTGATAATTTCAATTGAATTTTGATTATCCAAAGTCTGATCTGTTTGCTGAATTTCCTGTTCTAACGAAGCAATACTCTTTTTTTGGATTTCCAGATTTTGAACTGTATCTGTCAATTCTTGACGCGTAAGCTTAAGTGGAATCTCTTTTTGCTGAATCAAACAATTATTTAAAGATTTTTGAAGCTCTTCAACTTGCTGCTTACGTTCATTAACCTCACTTCCCTCCTGCTTGAAACGCTTCTTTAAATTATCGAATTGAACCAATGACTGCGATAAAAGATCTTTTAGCTTTTGTAACTTTATAATTTCCTTTTGCAACAATTCCCGCTCGGCAGTAGCTTTATCATCCGTATAAGGCTCAGGATGCTCAATTGACCCACATAATGGGCATTTCTCCCCTTCCTTTAGCTCCTTTGCATGTGTTGCCAGGTGAAACTTCACGCTCAATTTCTCTTTAAGCAACTCACTATCAGTAAGTTTTTGATTAACAGTCTTTAATGATTCTGAAATAAGCTCAACAGCCTCATTCACTTTCATCTCAGTTGCCGGTTTATCTGTATTTAGTTTATCATAAACTACATTCAGAATCTCAATTCGTTCCTCTGTAAGTTCCCCAATAAGTTTTTCAACCTTTTGAAGTTCAGATGTTGCAGCTTTTAGTCTTTGTTTTAGATTATCTTCTTCGGTATAACTTGCTTGTAATTTATACAATTCACCTTCGTTGGGCAGCTCTTTCTTTAGATCAATTAGTTGCTTTTTCTTAATCTGATTCTTTTCTGAAAGTGACTTAATCTTATGTGCTTCAGTTTCCTTCTTAGTAGTCAAATCCTTTATGATTTGATCTAACGATTTTAATTCAAACTCAACTCGCTTTATTTTTATGGTTTTCTCAAGAGCAGAAATCTGTTTCCTGTGTTGCTCATCATCTCCTATTGCATCTTTGATTTGAGAATGGGTCTTTTCATGTTGAACATTTTGCTTAAGCAAGTCTTCTTTTTGACTGAGTATTTCTTTTTGATTTGATCTTACTTGCAAAATTTCATCATCTAACTCTTTTACCCTGGATAAAAGATGAGCATATGATAAGCGCGTTTTCTCGTATTTCGCAACTTGCAAATTAAGAGATTTATAATGCTCTTTTTTATTTTGAAGTTGTTGCAACTGCTCTTTTGTCTTATGAAACTCTTCAACCAGCTCTTTCATCTCAAGAGCCCTGGAACGCTCCTTATCTTTTTCTTGTAAGGAATCTTTTAATTTCTCTAACGTATTTTTTCTTTCTAAAATCTCTATCTGGAATTGCTCAATACGCTCAGGTTTATACTCTTCAAGTTCTTGCAAACGGCCTTCCAATGAAGTAATAGAGTCCTTCGTTGCTGAAAAAAGTTTACTCACAGAATCTCTCAAATCAAAACGGTCAAGTGGAAAAAGCTCTCTTAGCATTTTAGTACGATCAGCAGGCGATAATTGCACAAACTCATTGAATTTGCCTTGTGGGATAATCACAATCTGTTTAAAATGATCGTATTTCAAGCCTGTAACATAGGTTGCATCTGCGCTTTCCAATGGCACCCACTGACCTGATTTCCAATGATAAGCCTTTCTATCACTTTTAGAAATATCCTCAAAATTTTTACTATTTCGACGTGCAAAAGCTGTAAACCTATATTTTTCACCCTGATGTCTAAACTCAAAATCAATCTCCATTTCATTGCTTCTGAGATTCATCATATTGTAAAGTTTGGAATCCCTGTTATTCAATCTTTCAGTCTCACCATACAAAGCGTACGAGATGGCTTCTAATATAGTAGACTTGCCACTTCCAACCGAGCCAAAAATACCAAATATCCCTGCAGAAGTTAAATTAGTAAAATTGATAACTACCTCTTTTTGATATGAATAAATACCATTTATAGTCAATTTTTCAGGTATCATTTACTCTCCTTTTGATTTAAAATTTCGTTGAATAAAGCCATTATCTCTTCGTTAGGCTCTTGCTCCTGCGTTTCTCTAAAGTATTTCTTAAACAACTCATTCACAGACTGATTCATATCAATCCGCTGATTCTCATTTTCTAATTCATTCCTATTTTTAGGTTCTGGAATAATATTAACAAGATTCTCACTTGCATCTCGTAACATTTTATTCTGTTCTGCAGTTAAAAAATCATCTGTACGCATTGTCAATTCTGCAAATACTTCTCTATTATCTTCTAACCATTTAACCGCATCATTAACATTATCAAAGGTTTTACGTTTCAATTTTCGCACTTTTTGCAATGCCACCTTTTCAATTAGTGCAGCTTTTCCCGGCTCAATATCAATAATATGTATATACTTCTCCTGTCCTGATTCACTAAAACTATAGGCTAAAGGACTGCCAGAATAATAGACGGGAATTTTACCACCATTTATTTCCTGCGATCGATGCAAATGCCCTAAAGCGACATACTGCAATTGCTCAGGAAATAAATCCGCATAAACTACGGAAGCATTACCAACTTTTACAGGCTTTTCACCTTCAGGCTCTTATGGGGGCTCAGAATCTCTATTCCAAACAAAGAGATGGGCCATTGCAATATTTACTCCACTTGTATCACAATATTTTTCAGCCAAAGCTTTCCATTGTTTTTCAAGCAATTCACGTAAGCCTTGCTCCTCTTCTTTTCCCAAAAACATCTTCATTCGGATTTCGCTTGCATATGGTGTATGTAAAATTCTCAAAGGAACTTCTGTGCTTGGTAATTTCAATTCTACATATCCTTCATCAGACTTGAGCACTTTTAGACCACTATCAATCTCAAAATGAGGCAAGATACTATTGGGAAATCCTATAAAAATGATTCCATTCTCACGGGCTAAGGGATCTGGGGCTTCAATACGCTGAGGTGAATCATGATTTCCAGCAATAGCAATTACGGGACGGTAACCATTCTTACTCATTTTTTTTAACGCTTTATAAAAAAGCTCCGTTGCTTCGTTTGAAGGGTTAGCTACATCAAAAAGGTCACCGGCTACAACTATAACATCAACATCCTGCTGCTCTGCTATTTCGTGTATTTCATCCAAAACTAATTGCTGCTCAGCTAACCGCTCTCGGTTATATAAACGCTTCCCTAAATGCCAGTCAGAAGTATGTAATATTTTCAAAGCCTCTCTATTTTAATTATTAAAATCAAAGATACTAATGTTCAAAAGATATTTGTAATTAGCTACTTTTTCATTTATAAAAAAACTCCAAATCCCATTTTGGAATTTGGAGTCTATCATAAAGTAGTTTTTTAACTATTCTTCAAAATTCAAATCAATAAATTTTGAATGCAATAACCTGGCAGTTGCCATATAAGAAGGATTGAAGCATAAAGCATCATTTATTGAATACTTTTTCTTTCCATCTTTGGTCTTATTTTTTCCTAAATCATAAACAGTCATATCTGATGTAGTACCAACAAAATCTATGGTTTTATCTTTTGGTGTCAGATCTTGATAATCAACATCCAAAAGTCCAAAGTCAACAATAGCTTTATAGGTTGTCTTGTCCATATCATCGTCTTCAAAATCTGCGGTATGACCAATATTTGCCTCATTTATAACTCCATCAGGAACAATTCCTTTTTGCTCTAACTCTATAATATTGGCATAAAAATTAAATGTATCCGTATTCAAATCCAAAAACTGTTCATTATCATATGGACTAGTTCCAAAAAAAGCAGATTCCCCAATTCTAAAATGATTGATCTCCGGCGGCACATTACCTTGTTCCAATAAAGGAAGTGTAATTGAGCTTCCTCCTGAAATAAGATCAATCTTTTTATTGTACTTGTATTCAATCAGTTTTTTATAGAGTGTTAATTGCAATAACTTATCATAAGATGGCTCCACGCCATACATGCAGCCAAGATTAGAACCAAGTCCAATAACCTCAATATTTGATAATTCGAAAACCTTTTCATAAAAGTTCATTAAATTATCTCTTTCTATACCTTCTCTCAGCTCACCAAGCTCAATCATCAATATTATCTGATGTGTTTTATTTTGTTTTTTAGCTGCTTTACTAAGTGCCTGAATAGTATTGTAAGATGAGTTAAGAGATACATCTGCATATTTCACAACTTCATCGGCGTATATTCTAGCCGGCGGCTTAATATAAATGGTTCTAATATCTGGGTAAACTGATTTAAGGTTTTTCAAACTTGTGAGTCTGGAATCTCCAACGGAATGCAAACTTTCTACGATTTCAGGAACCAAAATTCTTTTAAGAAACTCTTTATCTCCTGAAAAAACTTTTGTTACAAGACTCCATTGCACATTGTGCTTATTTAAATAATTGGTAATCTTACGTATATTGTTTTTTATCTCTTCAGTCTTTATGGTTAAATGTGCCATAAGTTTTTATTTAGTTAAACAAAAAGAATAACCAGATGGTTTTGATCGATATCTTCCCATTGGTTATTCTCATCTTATTCTTAAGCAAGGTTACAAGAATTAAGCTCAATACTATTTATTATCGTACCTCATCTCAGCATACTTACTTGTAAATCCTAATCTTTCATAAAGTCTTTTTGCTGGATTGTCATATTCCACGTGTAGTTTAACACTTCCTTCTGCTTCTTTAAATGAACGTTTTACAATTTGGCCGCCAAATCCTTTACCACGATATGACGCATCAACAGCCACATAAACCAAGATATTATCGGGAATATATCCGTTCATGCCTGTTTTATTCATAATTAAACCACCAACAAGCTTTTTCTCATAAAATGCTGCCAGTAAAAAGCCGCCTGGTTTATTATCCATACCAAATGCATAATCAATAGATTTGTTAATATCCGGCTTAGGATCCCCAAATCTACCGAGGTGCACAAACATAAAATCTAAAAACTCTTCTCTTGTAATTTCTTTAAAATCTTCTTCTTTTGTAATTTTTACAATTTCTAACATATGTTATAAAAGTTTAAAGTTCGGTTACATGATATAACTTTTAGTTAAATACCAAAATATTTTCATAATTATTTTGTACAGGCACTGAATTAATATTTTTAATTTAGGTAATAATACTGATGTGTGTTTTGCGAATTATGACTAATTTGCATATCGTAAAAAGAAAACCATCGAAACTCAATGCCCAATAATATCGACCATAAACTTTCTTCTTTACTCCCTAGGCTCGAAGCCTTTTACTGGGAAATAAATCTAACCCAGAACACCATAAAATTCAATAACCCACAAGCCACACAAAATAATCAAACTCTTATTAATCAATCTACTACAGAATTCCTCTCTAAATTAAGCAATAAGGATAGATTAGAGTTCGAAACACGTATTAATAATATAAAAGACAAACAAACAAATATACTTCAGCTGCATATTTCAATCTCTATCGAAAATGAAACTAAAACAATATTGCTAAATGGATCAGTTAATGAAACGGATTGCAATATTATTGAAGGACTTGGTTTGCCCTTTTTAAATAGGACTATTACTGAAGAAATACAACTCTATAAAGAATCCTCAATACTTGAAAAAGCACCTGTAATGATATGCCTAACAGATCTGGACGGCAATGTACTATACAGTAATCCTGAGTTTTCTAAAATTACAGGTTATAGTTCTATAGAAGTCAAAAATAAAAATAGTCGTATATTAAAGTCCGGAGCTCATAATAAAGCATTTTATAAAAACCTTTGGGATACAATTCTGTCTGGAAAAACATGGGAAGGTAAAGTTTATAATAAACGAAAGAATGGCGAACTATATTGGGAAAAGGCCGTAATTACACCCTATTATGATAAGAATTCAAATTTCAAGGGATTCATTAAAGCATCTGAAGAGATTACACAACAAGAAACCGTAAAAAAACAACTAAAAGCAGAACGTAATCTTTTCCTTTCAGGCCCAGTAATTGTTTTAAAATGGGATCCCTCAGTAGATGGTGGCATTACTTATGCCTCTCCAAATATCAAAGGTGTTTTAGGATATAGTTCTGAGGAATTTATCAGTCAAATTAATTATATCGATATCATTCACCCAGATGATAAAGAACAAGTTGTAAATGAAACTTACAATTATATAAACGAAAACAAATCTTTATCATTTATACAAAAATACAGATTAAAAACCCAAAACGGAGAATATAAGCATTTCATAGATCACACAAGTATTGAACGTGATGAAAACAATGAGATCATTAACTTCAGTGGTTATTTAATTGACAATACTGAATATATTGAAGCTCAAGTTGAGATGGAGAAAAGCGAGAGCAAATATAAAGATGTATTCAATACTGCAGGAGTAGGAATTATATACACAAATAAAGAGGGAATTATAGTTGATGCCAATAGAAAATTTGATGAACTTGTATTTGCAGAACCAGGAGAACTTATTGGTAAGTCGGCAATGGAACTTATAAATAAAAGATTACCGGGTAAAAGTGCCCGCGAACTTTTACCTATTTTATTCCATATTTTAAAAGGTAACCGCATAGATCCCAAAGAGATACAAATTGAAGACAAATATTACGAAATACAATCGGATTACAACCCACATCTTCAAACTAGTATTGGAATCTTACGAGATATAACAGAACAAAAAATTGCAGCGCAAAAAGTTAGATACAGCGAACAGAAATACAAATATCTGGTAGACCAAATGAACGACGGACTGGTAATTACTAATAAAGATGAAAAGCTAACGTTCATGAACCCTGCTGCCAAAAGAATTTTTGAAGGCAACATAGATATCTTTGAAAATGGTCGCATTTTAGATATGGCCACCCCCACTTCAGCTGATATTATTACGCAACAAGAGAGCCTCAGAAGAAATGGTAAAGCCACCACATATTATATTGAAATTATTACTAAAAACAATATCAAAAAGAATATTGAAGTATCTGCATCACCACTCTATAAAGACAACAAATACAATGGTTCATTTGGTATTTTAAGGGATATAACAGAACAAGTAAGAGCTGAAATGGAGCTGAAATCTGCCTACTCACAAATGAAACTAATCAACCGCAAATTGCAAGAACATGCTCAGGAGTTGGAAATAGCAAAGGAAAAAGCAGAAGAAAGCGACAGACTAAAAACTGCATTTTTGGCCAACATATCTCACGAAATAAGAACACCTATGAATGGTATTGTAGGCTTTGCTCAACTTACAATGAATCCCGGATTAACAGAAGAAAAACGCAACACTTATCTCCAAATTATTACAGATAGTACAATGCAATTAGAATCTGTAGTAATGGATATTATTGATTTATCTAAAATAGAAGGTGGTGAAGCACGATTCAACAAAATAGAAATTGATTGCGAAGAAGTTATCACCGAAGCATATGAAAAGAATAGAAATGCGGCCGAAGAAAAGCAGCTTAATTATATAATAAACCTGGGAAATAACTTGCCACCAATTCAAACAGACAAAACCCGATTTAGACAAGTAATCAATATCCTTATTGGCAACGCCATTAAATTTACGTCTGAAGGGAGTATTTCAATTGATTGTAAGGTGGACAATTCTATACTTGAAATTAAGGTTACAGATACAGGAATTGGAATTGATGAAGAGCATCACGAAATCATTTTTGAACCTTTCAGGCAGGTTGAAATTGCAATGAAAAGGAAATTTGGAGGCACAGGACTAGGATTAACTATAGCTAAGAAAATTGCAGAGACTCTAGGAGGCAATATATATCTAGATTCAAAATTAAACGAAGGCAGCACATTTACATTTACCCACCCACTATAATTCAACGTTAGATATAAAGTTGAAGAATTATAAAAAGCTCAGTTACAGAAAAACATTATCTTTGGGCTTAAAATTCCATATATGATATATTCAATGACAGGATATGGCCGGGTAGTTAAAGATATACCAGGCAAAAAAATCACGATAGAAATTAAAACGCTCAATAGCAAACAATTTGACTTAAGTGTTAGAGTACCTAGCTATTATCGAGAAAAAGAGCTTGAAATTAGAAATAAACTAGCCAAAGAGCTGCTTAGAGGTAAAATCGACTTTTCGATGTACGTAGAACTAATTGACGAACAGACTAATACAAGCATAAACGAAGCTATTTATAAAGGTTACTACAATCAGTTAGAATCGATTTATAAAGGTCTTGGAAAAGAATTACCTCCCGAAGCAACTGTAGATATTCTAAGATTACCAGATGTTTTAACCGCCGAGCATGCAACACTTGATGAAGAAGAGTGGTCACTAATAAACGATATTATTGAAGAAGCTATCGTAAGCTGCAATAGCTATAGACTTCAGGAAGGTCAAGCCATGTATGCTGACTTGCAGGAAAGAGTTAAAAACATTGGGTTACTCCTAAAAGAAATTGAACCGATTGAAAAAGAAAGAATAGAAAAAATTCGAGAACGAATTCGTACTAAACTGGAAGATTTTATCGATCCAGAAAAAGTCGACGAAAATCGTTTTGAACAAGAGTTGATCCATTTTCTCGATAAGCTTGATGTTAATGAAGAAATGGTAAGACTTTCGAACCATTGCGAGTATTTCCTACAAACTATTGAAGAAGAAGGCGCCAATGGGAAAAAACTTGGTTTCATTAGCCAGGAAATAGGGCGTGAGATAAACACA
This sequence comes from Salinivirgaceae bacterium, assembly GCA_002869335.1. Classification (GTDB taxonomy): domain Bacteria; phylum Bacteroidota; class Bacteroidia; order Bacteroidales; family Salinivirgaceae; genus Salinivirga. The sequence continues at coordinate 34,851 of PKTE01000306.1, forward strand.
TTAGGATCAAAAGCCAATGAGGCTTCTATGCAAAAACTTGTAGTGCGTATGAAAGATCAATTAGAAAAGATTAAAGAACAGTCGCTCAACATTTTATAATGGACGGAAAATTAATAATTGTTTCAGCACCTTCTGGGAGTGGCAAAAGCACATTGGTTGGACATTTAATGAAAACCATCGATAATCTTGTTTTTTCTATTTCGGCCACTAGCAGAAATCCAAGGGGTCCCGAAAAACATGGAGTTGAATATTACTTTCTGGCAAAAGATGAATTTGAGCAAAAAATTGAAAATGATGAATTTGTAGAATGGGAAGAAGTATATACAGGTAGATATTATGGTACTCTCAAATCAGAAGTAAAAAGGATTCGAGAATCCGGGCGATCTGTAATTTTTGATGTGGATGTTGTGGGAGGAGTTAATATCAAGAAAATATATGGTAGCGATGCTCTTTCAATTTTCATT
>PKTE01000286.1 GCA_002869335.1 Salinivirgaceae bacterium
AAATCTGGGAGAAGTAGATTGATTAGGAATTCCATTAAATGTTCTGGAATAAAAAACCTTATTTGACAAACCAACATAACCATCGAGCGTGCCTCCATTTTGATAATACACCTTTTCATCGTTTTGGCTCCATGTATTGCCCACAAAAATTCGATCGTAATCAGAATTAAATTGCCATGAACTCCACTGGCCTGCAGCAGTAGCTTTCTTCAAATCAGAACGGCCTATTTCTTTATCGGGTTTGCCATCGTTATTGGTATCGGCCCATGCAATGAGGTAAAAACTTCCTGACTCACCTGTAGCAGCATGCTGAATACTTATTTCATAAGTCCCTCTCTTTGAGTTTTCTGGCAAAACTTCCCATACCTGAACACTATGACCTGTATTTGATATTCTGCTAACCTGCTGACCTATTGCACCAAACACGTCTACACCATTTACAACCCGTACTTTAATATTCGTAAATCTGGGAGAAGTAGATTGATTAGGAATTCCATTAAATGTTCTGGAATAAAAAACCTTATTTGACAAACCAACATAACCTTCGAGCGTGCCACCATTTTGATAATAGACCTTTTCATCGTTTTGGCTCCATGTATTGCCCACAAAAATTCGATCGTAAATAGAGCTAAACGGCCATGAGCTCCACTGACCTGCAGTTGCAGCGGTTTTCAATTCAGAACGGCCTATTTCTTTGTCGGGCTTGCCATCTTTATTAGTATCGGCCCATGCAATGAGGTAAAAACTTCCGGTTGTACCCGCTACTGCATGCTGAATACTTATTTCATAAGTCCCTTTTTTTGTATGTTCAGGTAATACTTCCCAAACCTGAACACTGTGCCCTGTATTTGACATTCTGCTAACCGCCTGACTAACGGCTCCAAACTCCTGGGCTAGCATATTACTTCCACTAATTAAGAAAAATAGAAGAAAAAGCGATGCAAAATGTAAGCTTTTCATAATCAATAGTTTTAATTAAACACTAAAGCACAACACATTAAACTATAAGAGTCAATTTTTTTTAGTACCCAAATATGTACTATAACATTTCTGTTATGCAAGCTTCAATCTCTTGCATATCGAATGGTTTTTGAAAGTATTTATTAACAAGCTTATTGTTTAGCGCCTCTTGAATTTCATCTGTTATGTCAAAACCAGAAAGTATAAAATATACGATATTGGGAAATTGTTCTTTTGCATAGCAAATAAACTCTAACCCATTCATTTCAGGCATCTTCATATCGCTAAAAACCATGTCAACATAATTATCTTTCAACAACTCTAACCCTTGCGCTCCGGACTCTGCTGTAAAAACATTATACTTATCATTGAACATACTCTCAAACAACATAAGATTAATGGTCTCATCGTCAACATATAGAATAGTGTGTTTTTTACTCATATCGTGTGGATTTATGTTTAACAGGTAAATTTATTTCAAAGGTAGTTCCCTCTTCAAAAACTGATTTACATTTTATTGAGCCATTATGCTCTTCAACTAGCTTCTTTGTAATTGAAAGACCAAGTCCTGTACCCTCACCTGGTTCTTTTGTTGTATAAAAAGGATCAAAAATATGCTTCAGATTTTCCTTCTTTATTCCAGCGCCATTATCTGATATTTTTATCTGTAAGTAAGTATCATTTATGCAAGTTTCGATAGTAATTTTGCCATTATCTGAAATTGCTTGAATTGCATTGGAAATTATATTTAAAAAAACCTGATGCAATTCTCCTTCATTTGCAGCGATTAAAGGGGTTTTGTCTAAATAATTCTTATGAATTTCAATTCTGTTTTTATACTGATTGTGCAACATCGTTAAACAATTATCGAGAATTTCATTCACATTACATAGCGATGCCGATGTTTTCTGAGACCGACTATATCTGCTCAGGCTTTTCACGATATCTTTTATTCTGTCTATCCCTGTTTTTATAGCATCAAAGAATGGCTGGTATTTTTCTTTACTTTCTGGAAGCTCAGCATCAAATGTTCTTTGCAAAACAAGAGTGCCATTTTGGACAAAATTAAGCGGGTTATTGATTTCATGGGCCACCCCAGCTGTTAAAATCCCCAAAGACGCCATTTTTTCTGATTGAATCAAATGGCTTTGGGTCTCTTTTAAATCATGAAGTGTTTTTTTGAGCATCTCATTTTTTTCAGACAATTCCATATTGGTTTTATTCAGTTCCTGAGTTCGCTCCTCAACCATATTCTCGAGATTTTGCCTGTATTTCTCCAATTCAAGCTCATGTTTCTTCCGAATTGTTATGTCTCGAATAGATGATTGCACATATTTTTCACGGCCAAGCTCGACAAAACTCAGACTCACAGCAGCCATGAAAAGTTCTCCATTTGGACGCTTATGTTGCCACTCAAAATATTGAGGAATTCCTTTAAAAACTTCTTCCAGTATAACTTTCTCCTTTTCTATGGACAACTCACCATCCAATTGATATTCAGGACTTAAGTCTGATGGCCTTTTGTTAATTATTTCATCCTCATTACACTTAAAAAATTCCATCGTCCGTTGGTTGCAACTTACAATTTTATTTTCCTTTATTAAAAATATTGCATCATTTGAGCTCTCATATAAAGTACGGAACTTTATCTCACTATCGCGCATAAGCTCCTCGCTCTCCTCTGCCTTGTTTTTTTCTTCCAGAAGGCTATTTTGTTGTCTCTTTATAGATCTCAACATCTCTTTAATCACCTTACCCAATTTATTTGCCTCATAATATTTAAAATGCGGCATTTGACTCAAATCAACTTCCTGAAAGTTTTTAGAAATTTGAGAAACATATTTCATCAATCCATTGAG
>PKTE01000329.1 GCA_002869335.1 Salinivirgaceae bacterium
GAATAGTTGTATGGAATAGGCAATAGAAACAGAAAATCCGATAAGAAACGGAAAACTGAGCACCATATTATCAACAGGATAGCCGATAAAGCCAACTACACCGTACATCACAATCATTGAGCTAATGGCTGATAAAATGGGAACAATTACACCCCAAACAGAGCGAAGTGCAATAATCAAAATCACAATGGCAAGTAAAATAGCTAATCCCATCACACGGCTGGTTTCAGCAGCAAAGTATTCTCTTTTCTGATGATTAATTACCGGTACTCCAATAGCTTTGGGATTTAACGACTTATATTTATCCTTTTCAATTATATTCAACACGGACATTCCGGCCAATTCATCTGGACTCATACTGTAATCTTTCTTCCAATCTGCAGGGAATGGCAGAAACTTAATGGTTAATAACGTTTGTGTACCATCTTTTGAGATTAGTCTCTTACGAAAGTTTTCTTTGGCAAATGCTTTTTCTCTAATTTGGGCCAATTCATTTTTATCAACAGGAATTACATCTGGCACTATTTGCTCAATTCGCATTCCGTACTCATCACCAACTGTATATTCAATATCATTTAAGGAGACAACACGTTCGATAAATTCTGCACTATCTACGATCTCCTCGTGCAGCTCACGGAGAAGCGTTAAGGATTCATATGAAAAGAGATTTTCATTTTTCAACATCACAATCACATACTGATCGTTACCAAAAATCTCTTCAAAATGATCAGTTTGGATGTTGATAGAATCACTTTCTAAAAACGAATTCTTATTAGAAGTGTCAATTTGAATTTTGGTAGAGCCATACATACATGCAATTATGGTCACTACAAATAGGAGAAGATATAGCCAACGGCGTTTTAAAATATGCTGGGCTAATCTTTCAAATCCCGTGTTTATTTTTTCAATATTTAGTATCATGGTTGTAAATTTTATTGTGTTTGTGTTTGTTTTTGCTTTTGTATTATATATTATGATTTTCTTCTTCTACCCCTTATCCGCCAATTGGCGGATGGAAGAAAATCGATTTGCTTCCGCCAGCTGGCGGATTAGGGTAAACGATCGATTTTCGTATTTTCTAAAAACTATACTTGGCTTTCACCCACACTTGAGTGTTGTCTTTATATTGGCCAAAAAGCCCTTTATCACCATAAAACCAGTCGTAACCAGTCATTACGTGAATGTTATCCGAAATAGAATAGTCAATGCTACTGCGGTTATAAAAATCACCATCGTTCAATCCGATATAAGCGAAGGTCGACAGGGTTACGGTGCTTTGAAGTATTTTTTTGCTTATACCGATTGTTGAAATGTAATTATGCTGATTAAGGGCTATATTTTTTGAATAATCCATTATGTATTCATCCGAAAACTGACCTGTAAATGTCCAGTCTCCACCGGGATACCAGTCAAGGCCTAATAAGTAATTAATACTGTTGCTTTTCTGAATGCCTTCTGTATAATTTGTCATGTCAGGGGTGAAGTTTTTATCAAAATAGAATGCTCCTTCACCGCGCAATACAAATGCATTCAATGATTTGGCAAATCCAAGTCCCACAAAACCTACGCGATTGTATTCAGGCGTCATATGTAGCAGGTTTGTACTGTCCAGATTAAAACTATACACAGGTGCTTTATTAAAAGTATGCAATGCTGATAGATCGAAATCGATACCTGACAGGTAAAAAGACAATTTACCACCATACTCCATATTGCTCAGGTTGAGTTTGGGTTTCTGAGCCTCATCCTCCACAATTCCAAGAGACGCATAGTCAGTTCCCCATGGATTATCTGCTCCCGGGAGAATATAACCTTCCATTATAGGAATACAGATTAAATCGAGATTCCAATTGGTACTAAATTTACTAAGAACAATTCCGTTAACCGGCATACGGATATCATCATAATCCTGAGCAAGAAACTCTGTTAAATCCATGGGTGAAATCACATCTGTGATGCGCAAGCCATCAGCTTTTCCCCAAACAATTATTTGTCTTCCTGCTTTAAATCCCCAGCTTTCTTCCGTATACTCAAGATAAGCTTCACGAAACTGAATCCCGGTAAATTCTGGTAGTACATTATTATGAACTGCATTTAGAGAAACAAAGAAATATGAATTCCCATTAATTTTGTCCAGCTCCACTCTTAAGCGAGAACGAGAAGAAATCAAATCATTAGGGCTTTCAATTTTTGCTGAATGATATGTATCAACAAATCCTTTGAATCGTATATTGTTTCCTTCCTGCCCGGAGACAGAACTTACAGTTAAAACAAATATGAATATGTAAAACAGAGCTTTCATTGCTTCAATTTTTTAGAATTTGAAATACTATTGCAAGTATCCTTTTTCAAGTGAGTTTACAGTGAATACATTGTCATCAATGGGTAAATTGAACTCCATAGATTCAACTTGAATGATGGTTTTGTGGTCGCGTTGATGATTAGTCATAGTCATTTTTCCTGCTACCCAAAATCTATCAACCTCTTTAATTTGCTCTACTACTAGCACTTTCATCAATCCACCTTGATGATCATAGAATTCAACCTTTGAAGCAATGTGACAGTCTTTTCTAATCCAACTAATGGTTTTTGAATACATACCATCACGATCTTTAGGAATACTTTCAATTACCCAGCAAGAATATCCTAAATGAGATTCCTCTCTCAACAGCTTGTGATTATCAGAATCCACATCGCGGTTACCCATATCATCATAGGTAAAATCAGAACCCATGAAATATTCCTTTTTGGCTGAAGTACCGCTTATTCGACGTGTTTTCTTCATGGCTGGTAAATAGAGCCAACGATC
>PKTE01000157.1 GCA_002869335.1 Salinivirgaceae bacterium
CTAATAAAATGTTAATACACATAATTAAAGCCTAATAATCAGACACATATACCACATTATACATATTTTACTAATTACAAACAATACTCCACAAGCTTGTAATTACCCGAATAAAATTTTAATTTTGGCATCAATTAGAAGAGAAAGCAGTTACATTCATCAAAAATTTGTAACATTTTATTAACCAGTTCATATAAGAACTTGTAATAGCATTATTAATCAACTAAAAAATAAATCATATGAAAAGGCACCTCCTCATATTTTTGCTTTTCATTCCAATTACGATTTTCAGTCAGGTGGAAGAGCCACAACTTTTTGACGACCCAACATTGGTTGCTGCAAAAAATCAGGAAGCTGAGTTAGCCTATAATAAAGGTATCAGGCAATTTAATGCTGGAGATTTAGAAGGAGCTGTTGCCAGCTTTAAAACAGCATTAGAACATGACAATAAGTTTGCTAAAGCTTACCTTAATTTAGGGAGTACCCAAATCAAACTCAACATATTGGATGAGGCTATTGCTAATTTAACCAAAGCCATTGAAATAGATTCGGCATTAGCATTTGCATATTACAACAGAGGTAGAGCTTTTGATCTTCAAGATAATTTAGTCGAAGCGCATAAAGATTACTCAAAAGCTATTGAGCTTAAGCTCGAAAACCCTAACCTATATTACTATCGTGGTGTAATTGATTTTAAAAATAAAGAATACGATGGAGCCATAAGCGATTTCACTCTGGCAATTAATATTAATCCTGAATTTACCTACGCATATCACGATAGAGGAAGTGCACGCAGACTAATTGAAAATTATGATGCGGCCATTGAAGATTATAATAAAGCTATACAGCTTGATCCACACATGTCCATAGCATACAACAACCTGGGATCGGTAAAAAGAGCCAAAGGAGATTATAAAGAAGCCATTGAAGAGTATAGTCTTGCTATAAAAATGGATTCTACAATGTATATGGCATTTAATAATCGTGGGTTTGCCAGATATAAAGACAATGACTACGAAGGAGCTGTAAAAGACTACAAAAAAGCAATAGAAATCAAAGACGATTACCTATATGCATATAATAATTTAGGTTCAGCACTTATAAAGTTAGGCGAATATCAGGAAGCCATTACAAATCTTTCAACAGCCATAAAAATGGATCCTAAATATGGTATTGCCTATATGAATAGAGGAAATGCAAGAGAAATGCTAAAAGATTTTGACGGCGCTTGTGCTGATTGGGGAAAAGCTAGTGAGCTTGGAATTGAACAAGCAAAAAACTTTATGATCTATTGTAATGAAAAGTAATGTAAACAAAAACATCATGCGATATCTTTACCTTATATTAATAGTATTAACCATCTCATCGACAGGTTTTAGTCAAAAGATTAAAATCAAAATTGATAAAGATAAGTTTGAAACTTTTAAAGAGAGATGGACTTTAAAAAAGCACATTAGAAAAGGGAAAAGTGCATATAAAGAGAATACATTCGCCTCATACATTGAAGCAGCCGACCATTTCAGAAATGCATATGAAATGGTACAGGATAATGCTCCATTAAATTTCTGGTTAGGAATGGCTTACCTTAAGTCAAAACCTAAAAACTGGGCCGAAAGATATATTGAAAAAGCATATCAAGCAGATAAAACGATTCACCCGAAACTAATTTACTATCTGGCTAAAGCCAAACACTTAAATTATAAGTTCGATGAATCCATCACATTAATGAATGAGTTCAAGAGCACGTTAACTGCCGAGGAGCTTGGTTATATGGATGAAGAAATTAAAAAACACCTTAGTGAATGTAGATATGCTAAAGAATACATTGCAGATACGGCTCGTGTTTTTATTACAAGAATTGATGAAATAAATTCCAAGTACGATGACTTTGCCCCGGTTATACCACCAGACGGACAAAAAATGTATTTTACTTCAAAAAGACCTACAGAGAAAAAAGAAGAAATATATGAAGCAACAGGTCAAAATGTTGAAAATATATTTTGGGCAGGTAGACGTGGAAGAGAATGGAATCTAAACGGAAATATCTCTAAAAAAATCAATACCAAAGAAAATAATGCCGTAATAGGCTTATCTCCTAACGGCATGCAACTTATTCTATTCGATGGTAAAGCAAATGGAGGCGACATACTTAAAACAGAGTATAAAAATACCAAGTGGAGAACACCAAAAGATAGTGAATTTGGTAAAATAAACAGTAGCGCAAGAGAATCGTCAGCCACAATATCATATGACAATCGCGCATTGTATTTTGTAAGCGACAGAGATGACCCTAATAAAATAGGCGGACAGGACATTTATATCTCCACAAGAGCCAAAAGCAATAAAAAATGGGGCAAACCTTTGAATGCGGGTGGAACTCTCAATTCAAAATACGACGAAGAGGGACTATTTCTTCATCCAAGTGGACAGGTAATCTATTTCAGTTCAAAAGGACACACAAGCATGGGTGGATACGACCTGTTCAAATCTGAATTACAAGAAGATGGAACCTGGGGAACACCGGAGAACCTGGGCTACCCAATCAATACACCAGGTGATGATTTGTTCTTTGGTATTACAGCCAATGGTCGATATGGATATTATAGTTCACGCGGCAGAGATGGTCAGGATTACGATATTTTTGAGATTATTTTCCTAGGTCCCGAAAAACCTTTGATTCAAAGCTCTGAAGATTTACTAATAGCCAGTCTGGCAGAACCTATTACCGAAACTGTGATTGAAAAATCTGTAGAGATTAAAACAATTAGACTTACCATCGTAAAAGGAAAAATTTACGAC
>PKTE01000051.1 GCA_002869335.1 Salinivirgaceae bacterium
AAACCTTATTTTGGAAGGTTGATTACCGGACTTTTCAAACCAAAACACCCAATACCAGGAACAGGTTTTGCCGGAGTTGTAGTATCAGTTGGTTCTGCTGTTTTAAAATTTAATGAAGGGGATGCCGTATTTGGTGAAACCACAACAGGTTTTAGCACAAATGCAGAATTTGTGGCTGTTAATGAAGATGGAGTAGTTTTACACAAACCTGAAAATTTGAGTTTCGAGGAATCTGCTCCGGTTTGCGACGGACATCTAACTTCTATTAATTTCCTCAAAGAAATTGGAAAAATTAAATCTGGAAATAAAGTATTGATAAATGGAGCGGCTGGCAGTTTAGGAACAGCTGCAGTCCAGCTTGCAAAACAGATGGGAGCTGACGTTACAGGTGTGTGTAGCACTGCCAATGTCGGTCTTGTGAAATCATTAGGTGCTGATTATGTAATAGATTATACAAAAGAAGATTTTACCCAAACTGATGAACGATACGATTTAGTTTATGATACAGTTGGCAAAAGCTCTTTCCGAAAAAGTAAACGCATTTTAAAACCCAATGGCGCATATCTCTCGCCCGTATTAACCCTACCCTTATTATTACAAATGATGCGTACTTCTATTATTGGAAAGAAGAAAGCCAAATTTGGAGCCTCTGGGCTTAAGAAAGATAATGAGTTGAGAGCTTTGCTAGAGGAACTCGTAGAGATGTTTCGTGCTGGCAAGCTTAAAACCATTATCGATCGCCAGTTTCCATTGGAAAAAGTTGCTCAAGCCCATCAATATATCGATGGAGGGCATAAGAAAGGAAACGTTGTAATTATTAATCAGTAAAAACCTATAAATAACTATTGTATACAAAAAAAATTGATTAATAGTTAGTTAAGAAAGGTTCTTTGACATCATTGTAATTCACATTATTAGTAGTTTTTTAGATCATTTAATTGTGTGGTGATTTTTTTATTAAACTTTTTTTCTTGAAAAAAAAAGTTGCAAAAAATTCAAGATCAAATTACGCTTCCGCCCGCTCTAATTAATAGATTAAATGAAATGTAAAAGCTGAACGAGCCTCTTTTACTTCATTTATATCTATTAAATATTCATTCCAACGCTAGCCCGCCAATTTGATCAGGCCGACCCGCATTTGGAGGTTCAGATAATTTAAGTAGTAGCGGATAATTTTGATTGGCATGAGTGTTTTAAGCGGGCACCTTCTTCTTGTAGATTTCGGCCGTAGGCAAATTAAAAAATGTTTGAGATGATGAGTAATAACAGTGATTTAATAAACAGACTTAACAATCATCATCGAGTTTTTTTAATTTAGAAATCGAAAGTAAAGAAGGTCGCTTAAAATACTAAGCCTAGACCTTTTTGCTTCGTTTTTGGGGCAACCGAATCACCGTTAGGTGTGAGCTCACGACCAACGGGAGTAATCCAAAAATGAAGAGCCCGTCGGCTTGAGACAAATTTAGCTTATGGTAATATAATCAGCATTCAATTGGCTAAAAAAGTCATTTATTATAATCAATTCAATAATAGCCATGTACAGAGCTTATTATATGTGAATTTTCAAGGATTTCAGGGAACGCAAAATATTTTTATTATATATTAATGATTTTAGATATGAATAAAATAGAAAAAAGATCAGGACTTATAGCTGGTATTTCATTGATAATAATGGCTATAGCTGCGGGATTTTCCTACGGATATGTACACAGTAGCTTAATGGGAGAAAACCCATTGGCTACTGCCCAAAATCTGGCTAATAATAGTGGACTGTTTTTAGCCGGTATAGCCGGATGGATCGTAATTATAATTACAGACATAATTGTAGCATTATCACTTTGTAAATTTTTTAAATCTATTAATCAGAAGATTTCAAGACTAACGGCAGCAGTGAGGTTGATTTATACCGTGTTTTTGATTTTAGCAGTGTATCAACTGGTGGCTATTAGCTATATTGAAACCCCAACTTTTTTTGCCAATGATATTGTAACATATTTGGACCGTTTTGAACAAATATGGTCGTTTGGACTTATTCTTTTTGGACTGCACTTGATTGGCCTAGGATATTTATCCGTAAAATCAGTCAATGTACCTAAGTTATTGGGCTATTTATTATATCTGGCAGGATTTCTATACACTGTCGCACATGTGATTAAGCAAAATTCTGTATTAGATATTGAAACTTTTCAAAACATAGAAAATGTAACTGCACTTCCAATGGCTTTGGGCGAAATGTTATTGGCTGTATGGCTTATTTATAAAGGGGTTAAGCGCAGTAAAAAAGTTGAATAGTTAATTAGTAGGAGCTATAGTTTTTAACAAGTTAAAGAATTAGAACACGGATAATGCGGATTTTAGGAGGGAACTTTTTTATCAAATATTGAAAAAAAGGTTTTTAATTTTTTTGTGTAATGTGTTAATCCTGAAGGGATTACGTTAAGTAGTCCCGGGTAAGCTAGTTCGCTGTAGCTTTAGCGGAGGCGAGCAGCGTCACCCGGGGTTTATATGATACAAATCCGATTCGCCGCGTTAGAATTGTTGCTCTTTGACGAATCAGTGAGATCGGCGAAATAAGAGAGCCGTTCAATAGTCTTGATTTCAAATAATAAGGATAAACCATGAAAAAAATATTCAAAATTATTTTAATTACCCCATTGGCCTTGGTATTGCTTGTGCTAATTGTGCTATCAGTAAAATACTCGCCGATATATGTGTATCGATTGATTACCATGAATGTAGCTGATGTGTATGATTATAAGCATTTCGAGAACCGTGAAATTAAAGCAGCT
>PKTE01000145.1 GCA_002869335.1 Salinivirgaceae bacterium
AAATGCAATAATCAGTTGGATTTCCATAAAATAATATAAATGCTTCCAAAAAGCTAGCTTCATAAATACTTAAATCTTTCAAATAATGCGATGAGGGGGTATTTCCGGTTGTGCTACTCGAAGTGAAAATTATTTCAAATTCATTTTAACAAGTAACTCTTTGAGATTTAAAAAACTCAACAGGCATAAATGGAATGTCTGTTATAGATTTTATTTCATTAATGTCAATGTTCAAAGCTTCAATAAACTTTTTATAAACCTGGTTTTCATTTGCTTGAAACTGAAATAGCTGAAGTGCAAGCTCATTAAGATCAATAGTATCTTGCGCTATATCGGAAAAGTTAAATGGTGCATTCATGATAATAAATTGTGATGCAAAATTATTAAAAATTGACTTCTTACAGATTATTTCGTAAATTAATACGTTGATTCATATTGAATCGAAAATTGAAAAACCTTACTGCCATGAAAAAACTATTATTGCTGATTTTATTCATCCCAATTATCACAAATGCGGTAGCACAATTTGTGACTGCAGATACCATTCCTATTAGAGGAATAGTATTTGACGAGAACAAAAAAGTAATGCCTAATACACATGTTATTATTAATCACATAAAGGGAACATTAACCACTCCGGGTGGATTTTTTAACCTTAATGCAAGTGCAAAAGATACTATTACATTCAGCTATGTTGGTTATAAAAAGTTTGAGTATGTAGTTCCTGATACAATGAATCGTTTGGGATTCTTAACTGGAGTATTTCTTCAACGCGATACTCTTTCATTAAATGAAATTGTTGTTCTTCCATGGCTTAATAAGGAAGAATTCCGTCAAGCCATGATAAATAAAAAGTACCTGACTAAGAATGAGTCTAATGCTAAAGCTAATCTAAGTTTAATACATGCAAGTCCTACCGATAAATATAGTTATTTGCAGAAATCAGGGGCAGATGTGCAGCTTGAGCAATTTAATATGAAACAGCAATATAAAGGCTTAGTGTCACCTGATGATATGGTAGGAATGGATTTTGGAGCTGCAATAGGTCTTATAATAAATGCTGTAACATGGAAAAAAACGCAAGAGAAAGCGGATGAAATATTAAAAGATAGAATATTGGAGTATAAATATCAAATTGAACGAAAAGAAAAAGAGGATCAACCTGAAAAATGAACTGATACACAAATGTTTAGGTTTGCGTAAAATTTTAGGTTAATCCCCTCGATACTTTATGTTGCAAAAAGTGTGCTAAAAATGGATTCTGAGAAAATTAGAACTTACTGTTTATTTAAAACCTTTGTTACAGAAGGATTCCCGTTTAATGAAACAGCATTAGTTTTTAAAGTTGCTGGTAAAATGTTTGCTATTTTAGACCTTGAAGCCGAATTGCGTGTTAGTTTGAAATGTGATCCAGAGAAAGCCCTTGAATTAAGAGAGCAATTTTCGGCAATTAGGCCTGGATATCATTTGAATAAGCAACATTGGAACACAATATATTTTGACGGGTCCATATCTCAAGACCTTGTCTATAGTTTAATAGATCATTCATATGATCTGGTGGTGAGTAAATTAACAAAGAAGACTCGTGTTGAAATTTATGGCAAGGATGGTTAATACAATTAAAGTTTATTCTATTTATATTTATCCCTCTATATTTGCGATTAATAAATCATTTGAAAATGTATTCACATTCAGTAAAATTTAGAGTTCGTTACAGTGAGACTGATAAAATGGGAGTCGTGTATCACTCGAATTATATAGAGTATTACGAAGTTGCTCGTACAGAGTGCATTCGTTCGCTTGGATTACCTTATAGTGAATTGGAACGAAGAGGCATTATTTTACCTGTAACCCATATTGAATCAACTTACAAAGGGTCGTTATATTATGATGATGAGGTAGAGGTAGTTGCTTCTGTTCGTGAGATGCCTGGTTTTAAAATCATTTTTGATTATGATATATTACGTGAGGGAAAACTAGTTAATAAAGGTGTGAGCGAGTTAGTTTTTTATGATGTAAATAAAAAACGACCATGTAAAGCCCCGATAGAACTAACTGAGGCCTTACAAAAATATTATAACGATTGATTATGAGCACAAAAGTTGTTATTTCAGGAGCTGGAGGGGGAATAGGTATTAATCTTGTTGATCAACTATTAAATGAGGGTTGTGAGGTTATAGCAATCACTCGAAATGCACTAAAGGTTTCTACACAAAAGGAGAAATTTGGTGACTTGCTCAAAGTGATTGAAATAGATTTTCTGCAAAATAATTTCATAGAAATTTTAGATACTCAGAAGCATGAGTTTCATAATGTTGATATTCTGATTAACAATGCTGGTTTGTTGATTAATAAGCCATTTGAAGAATTTTCAATGGTTGAGATTCAAAAATTGATTTCTGTGAACTATTCTGCGGCTCTTGCGATTACTCAAAATTGTATACCTGGATTAAAAAAATCAGATCGGGCTCATGTAGTAAATATTAGTACAATGGGAGCTGTGCAGGGAAGCGTGAAGTTTCCTGGTTTAAGTATTTATGCTTCTACAAAAGCAGCTATTTGTACCTTTACAGAAGTAATGGCAGAGGAATATAAAAATGAAGGAATCCATTTTAATTGTCTGGCTCTGGGGTCGGTTGATACAGATATGTTTAATCATGCATTTCCGGGTCAACATGCTGCTAGTTCACCGATAGAGATAGCTAAATTTATCGTAGATTTTTCATTGAATAAAAGAGAGCTGTTTAATGGAAAAATAATACCCGTTGCAGCTCAAACACCATAACTTTGTCTTATGCTAAGTATTTGCATTCCAGTATATAATCGCAATATTAAAACGTTGGTTGATAGACTTCATAATCAGGCTCAGAAAGTTGATGCCGGCATAGAGATCGTGGTTATTGATGATGCTTCCGAAACTGTATATCAACAAGAAAATGAGCAAAACTGTCAAGGTAAAGCGAATTATATACAATTAGAATCAAATATAGGGCGGTCGCGCATAAGAAATTTGTTTTTACAATATACCAGTCAACCCTTTTTGATATTCCTTGATTGTGATGTAGTTATTCCCGATTCCGAATTTGTGCAGCGATATTTTAATATGGTAAAAGAGCGAGCACCACAATTAGTAGCTGGAGGTCATTACTATAAGGCCGAAAAAGTTGAACATAACAAGTTATTGCGATGGAAATTTGGTGTCCAAAGAGAGAGTCCTGAAGCTATTCAGAGAAGTAGAAATCCATATAAATCGTTTAAAACCAGTAATTTTATGGTATCGTTGGAGTTATTTAAGAAAATTAATTTTGATGAGACTATAAAAGGCTATGGACATGAAGATACGTTGTTTGGGTACGAAATTAAACAAAAAAATATCCCAATAGTACACATTGAGAACCCAGTGCTAATAAAGGATCTTGATACAAATCAAGAGTTTCTAGAAAAGACAAAACGGAGTATAGAGAATTTGATTCTGTTACTTCCAAAAGTCAACTACGATAGTCAATTTATTAATGACGTTACCTTGTTGAAGGTTTACTATTCCCTTAAGAGAAAGCATATACTATGGATCGTATATCTGATTTATAGTTTGTTTAATAGATTGATCCTACGCAAATTATTAAATGGCAGTGGTTCGCTTCGGCTGTTTGATTTTTACAAACTGGGCTATCTTATTAAACTAAATAAGGGATAATTCTTTAAAATTATTGGGGACTTGTACGTACAATTACCTGAATTTGAGACGTTGTTTTTGACTTTAAAAAAAATGCTTATTTTTAAGGAAATTAAGCCACTAAATGCGATTCAATTATTTCTTCATTCATTACTTAGGCAAAATCCTTAGAAGTCTTTTTTTTCTATTGATTTCATTTTCCTTTTCATGTAGCTTGTTTTCGCAAGATATAGAGGCGCTGCTTTTCGCAGAAAAAGATTCTTCTAGTTATCGTTTAAAAGCAATTGATTATTTGCAAAATGCAGATCAATTTATTAAAAAGTCTGATTATCAGCAAGCTCATCAGTTTTCAAGAAAGGGAATAAACAGTATTTATTTTTATAATTCTCTGGTGAAGGACTCTACAATATCTTCAATTGTTCTTTTAAAAACATCTCTTTTTCGCAAATATGCTGTAAGTAGTTTTTATTTAGGGGATTATGTTGAGTCTATGGTTTATTATGATAAGATACTCGATAACCTTAATTATATTGATACTACAAGAATTCCGCATAATACAATTATCGGGATTAAAGCAAGATGTTATAATGGTAGAGCCGCTATTTTTTCAACGCAAGGGATTGTAAGCAAGGCAACCGACAACTTTCTGAAGTCATTGCGAATGTATGAGTTGAATGGAGATTCTACAGGCATTGCCAGATTGAATAATAACTTGGGAATAGTCTATAAAAATCAAGGTGAAACTGAAAAAGCAGAAAAGTATTTTTTTAAGTCAATAGAGATTTATAAGAATTTAAAAAGTGAATCTAAAATAGCATCCATCTATAACAATTTAGGATCTTTGTTTGTGCAAGAAAAGAATCCTGAAAAAGCTCTTGAGTATTTGGAAAAAGCAAGGGAACTTAATGAAAAATTGGGTTCAATTCGGTCGCTTGGGCATACGCTTCACTCACTTGGTAATGCGTACATGCTAGAAAAGGAATTTAATTTGGCGAGTGAGTATTATTATAAAGCAATAACTATTCAAAGTGAAGCTTCAGATGATAGAGCTCTATTAGACTCTTATGTTTCATTGGCAAAGTTATACTTGGAGACTGGTTATTTAAAGAAAGCTAGATTTTACCTTGTTAAATCTGAGAAATTGAATGATAAAATGGAATTGTTACCTGTAACTGTAACTATTTATCAGCTTTATTATGAATTATATAATATTAAAAAGAACATTTCAAAGGCACTTAAATACCACGTGCATTTTAAGCATTTATCGGATAGTTTGAAAGCTATTGAACAAAGAACAGAAGCGGCAAGAATTCAGCTAAACTATGAATTGGAAAAGAAACAAAATGAATTAGAAGTTTTAAATACACAGAGAGAACTAAATGAGGTTAAGTTATATCAGAAAGAGCTTA
Organism: Salinivirgaceae bacterium; assembly: GCA_002869335.1. Taxonomy (GTDB): domain Bacteria; phylum Bacteroidota; class Bacteroidia; order Bacteroidales; family Salinivirgaceae; genus Salinivirga. Next base: position 5,083 of record PKTE01000145.1, read on the forward strand.
GTGATAGGCGTCAAAAAATAATAATAATTATAGTTATTTCTCTTTTGATGCTCGCATTGGTATTTGTTCATATAATCTTTAAACGCTTACAATTAAATAAAAAACAGCAACTTATTATCCAAAACCAAAAAATGGAGATGGATCATAAAAATAGAATCCTCAGGAATGCTTATGAAGAAATAAATGATCAGAAAGTTGAAATTTTACAACAGCGCAATGCACTTTCTGGCCAAAAAGATAAAGCATTTTCATTGTTTAATGATTTGAAATCAAGTATTGTATATGCAAAACATATCCAAAATGCACTCTTGCCGGATGAAAATCAGCTACAAGAAATCTTTAGTGACTATTTCGTATTCAACAGACAACACAGTATTGTGAGTGGTGATTTTTATTGGGGAAGAAAAATAAATGATTGGAGCATATTTGCTGTTGCCGATTGCACAGGTCATGGAGTGCCTGGAGCGCTTATGAGCATGCTAGGAATCACTTTTTTGAATGAAATTGTTAAATATAAAGATGTCAATAATACAGCTATTGTATTAGGTTACTTGCGCAAATACATTGTTAATGCGCTCCGCAGTACTGATAATAGCAAAAATAAGCGCGATGGGATGGATATTGCCGTCATTGCCAAAAAGCCAGAAGCAAATCAGTTATTCTTTTCCGGCGCTAATAGCAACCTCTATATTGTACGAGATGCTGGAAATCCTATGGTTGTCGATAGTCAGGTTATTGAGCCATCTGCCTATTATAAAGATAATATGCTTTTTGAGCTTAAAGGTGACCGTATGCCCATTGGATTTGATGAGGAAATGAAAAAATTTAGAAGCCGGACAATAGAAATTGAGGCAACAGATCAAATATATCTTTTTACAGATGGTTATGCCGATCAATTTGGAGGAGAAAAAGATAAAAAACTGAAGTATAAAAGCTTTAAAGAAATAATCTTAAAAGGAGCTCATTTGACAATAAGCGAACAAAAAGAGCGTATTGTGAATTATATGAATGAATGGATGGGAGATAATCGGCAGGTGGATGATATTTTGGTGGTAGGAGGTAAAATTCATTTTTAGTTCTCTAAAATATTTACGATCTTGTTAATTCACGTTTGTTTAACATTTGGAACTTTAAAATTGGCAATACTTTTATTAAATTTACCTTTTACATTAAAATTAAAACAATAAAACTATGACAGACTTTGAAAAAGTGAAAGGATATCTTACAGAATTGGAATATTCCATAGTAAGTGAAAACCCAGAAGAAGAGCTTTTTATCGTTGAAAAAGGCGATGCAGGAATAAACAATTTGATTATTGATTGTGAAGATAATATATTGGTTATTGAGCAATTAATAATGGAATTGAAAACTGATGATAAGAATGTATACAAAGATCTTTTGATTATGAACCGTGAAATTATACATGGCGGTTTTTCTTTAAGCGAAGATGGAAAGAAGTTGATATACAGAGATACTTTGGAGTTAGAGAATTTAGACCTTAATGAATTACTTGGAACCCTTAATGCATTAGAGTTAATGCTCTCAGAGTATGGAAACAAATTAATTGAAATTTCAAAATTAAATTAGAATAAAACCATGGGAATATTTGGAAGATTATTTAAAGTAGGTGAAGCAGAAGCTCACGCTTTAGTAGATAAGTTGGAAGACCCAATAAAAATGACAGAGCAGGGTATTCGCGATATGAAGAAAGACTTAGATAAAAGCTTACAAGCGCTAGCAGAAGTTAAAGCTTTGGCTATACGTTCACGCCGTGATGCCTCTGAGAACAAAGAAAAAGCCACAAATTACGAGCAAAAAGCAATGCTATTGCTTAAAAAAGCTGAAAATGGAGATATTACTCCTGAAGAAGCAGATCGTTTGGCAACTGAAGCTTTAGCTAGAAAAGAAGAATGTGTAAATTTTGCAGCTAGAGCTCAAAAAGAGGTTGAAAGCTTTGATGCAAACATCGACAAACTTCAAGGCAATATTAATAAACTTAAGTCACAGATTAGCCACTATGAAAATGAGCTAAAAACGCTAAAAGCAAGAGATCGCGTAAGCAAAGCAACCACAAAAATTAACAAATCAATGGCAGGTGTTGATAGCAGTGGAACAATAGCTCGTTTGGAAAGAATGAAAGAAAAGGTAGATCAGCAGGAAGCAATGGCTGAAGCCTATGGTGATATGGCTGACGAAGGTAGATCAGTTGATGAAGAAATTGACGATGTACTTAATGATGGTGGAAATGAGAAAGCTTCCAATGCATTGGAAGAATTGAAAAAGAAAATGAATAAATAGTAATAATTGGTGCAGCTTTGCTGCACCTTTATTTTTTTGATTATGGGATTATATGAAAGATTTAAAAAAGACAAGACCGAATATGATGTAACAAATATGAAAGTTACTGATTTGGATAAAGGGTTTATTTTTGAGTATGATCTCAAAACCTGGATTGTTGAAGAAGTGTACAAATATGACTGGGGAGATGAATTTTTTTCATATGAATACAAAGTTTCATGTGAAAACGAAACAAAATTCTTAAGTGTGGAGGAAGATGATGAAGTAGAACTTATCATGAGTGAAAAAGCTACTATTCGCAAAATACATGAAGATCTTCCGGAACTCTTAGCAGCAGAAAATGCGCCTAAAAAATTATCCTTCGATGGAAAAGAGTATTTCCTTGAAGAAGAGTCTCCTGGTTACTTCTCAAATCAAACTAAAGATAAAGACAACTGGGTAGAATTCATTTGCTGGGATTACATTTCTGAAGACGAAAAACATGTAATTTCAGTAGAGCAATGGGGCGAAAATGAATTTGAAGCCTCAACCGGAATTGTACTTAAAGAAATAGATATTAGTAATATAATCCCAGCTGAATCATAAAACTAACTGAAACTAAATTATATGCGTATGAAGTTATTTAAGTTTTTCTCTATTGTAGGACTTACATTTCTCTTTATAAGTTGTGGAGGACCTTCAATAAGATTTGAAAAAACACCTCTTGACAAGGTGATTCAAGACCTAAGTGCAGAGCAGAACTTTAGCATTATCCTTTATGACATGGATTATGATGAAGGAACCAACAAGTACAAGCACATGTATCAAACGTTGGTGCCAAAAGACGACACTGTTTTAGTAAATACCACTCCTTGGTATGATGTCCCTGATGTTTTCTTCGAAAAGAACGTAGATAATATGGGTATGGAGATCGCTTCTAAAGTGAACGGAAAGCTTAACAAAAAAGCATCTCCTCCAGGTTATAATCATTATGTAGGTAATGACCGATATGGACGTTGGACTCAACGAAATGGTTCTTCATTTTGGGAGTTTTATGGACAATATGCTTTCATGAGTTCCATGTTCGGTTTGGGGCACAATCCAATTCGTAGATCATATTATGATGACTATCGCACAAATTATTATGGTTCAAGAGCTTATTATGGACCATCAAATAATGGTCGAAATTACTATGGTACAAGGAGTAATTATAATACAAGTAGATCGAGTACCAATTGGACTAAGAAACCTAGTACGTTTAAGGACAAAGTGCGTAGTAAAGTGAAACAGAGTGCCTCTGTCACAAGGAAAAGTCGCATTAGTCGATCAAGTTCACGTTCAAGTAGTTCAAGTTTTCGTTCTCGAGGTGGTGGATTTGGTAAATAATTAAAAACGGTAGTTATGGAAGAATTATTACAACACGAATATATAGGATATATAATTAATACACTAGGCTATTTGGTTACTGCCTTTGTATTATTTTTTATTGGAAAACTTGTTTATCAACTTTTCCATCCAAGTATTAAGGTGAAGTATGAGCTTGTTGAAAATGACAACTTAGCATTTGCAATTGCTCATGCTGGATATTTTATTGGTATTTTATTGGCTATAGGTGCTGCCATTGTAGGAGATTCAAACGGATTAGTACAGGATATAATTGATATTTCTACTTATTGACTTCTAGGAATTGTACTGTTAAATATTAGTACAATAATTACTGATAAAGTACTATTGAGTAAGTTCAGTACTCGCAAAGAAATTATCGAAGATAAAAATGCCGGTACAGGAGTTATTGAAGCCGCTAATGCTATCGCCAGTGGTTTGATTATTATGGGTGCTGTTACAGGTGAAGGCCAAACTGGAATGAATGGCTATTTGTCAGCATTAATGTTTTGGGCTATTGGACAGGTAGGTGTAATTATAATTACGTTAGTTTATAATTTAATAACACCTTATAACGTACACGAAGAAATTGAAAAAGATAATGTGGCTGTAGGAATTGGCTTTGCTGGGGTAATTGTAGCAATTGCAAACTTGATTTTCTTCGCTATAAAAGGAGATTTTGAAGGTTGGAGTGAAACTTTTATTAATATAGGATTTGAAGTTGGAATAGGTATTCTGATGCTTCCTGTATTTAGGTTTATTGCCGATAAAGTTTTATTACCCGGTCAAAAACTTACTGATGAATTGGTAAATCAGGAAAAACCTAACGTTGGAGCCGGTATTATTGAGGCTTTTGCTTATATAGGTGGTTCAGTATTAATTACATGGTGTATTTAATCCATGACTTTTAAATAACGGAACTTCAATAGTTACGTAGTATATTAAATATGAGTTTGTTCTTTTCATTATCATATTTAGGGCGTAACTATTGGAGTTTTATTGTATATATTATTAGAAAATTAAACTAGTATGCCTTTTCGATCCCGAATTCTTAAAATGGCCATTTTTGCTACTGGATTATCCGGTATAGTGGCCGAATATATTCTATCTACTCTAGCAACGTACTTTCTTGGTGATTCTGTGCTGCAATGGACGCTAATCGTAAGTATTATGATGTTCAGTATGGGACTTGGAAGTAGAATTAGTAAGCATTTTCAAGGCAATTTGTTGCAAACATTTATATTTATAGAATTCGGGTTGTCTATTTTGGTTGCATACTCTTCAATAGCAGCCTATACAGCCGCCGCATTTACAATTTATACCAGTGCCATTATTTATACAATGAGTATAATAATCGGACTATTTATTGGTATGGAAATTCCTCTTGTAATAAGACTGAATAATTCCTTTGAAATATTACGTGTTAATATTTCATCTGTTATGGAGCAGGACTATTATGGTAGTTTAGCTGGTGGATTATTCTTTGCCTTTATAGGCCTTCCATATCTGGGTATAACCTTTACTCCATTTGTGCTTGGAATGGTGAACTTTGTAGTTGCATTTTCGCTGTTTCTAGTTTTACGGCCTAAAATCAAAAAGAAAGTGCGAATTTCAATCCAGTTAGCTGGTTTATTCGTTGGAATCGCAATAGTATCAGGATTTTTTCTAGCAGAGCCAATTATATTTTTTGGTGAGCAAAAGAAATATAAAGATAAAGTCATTTATGAAGAGCAGAGTCGTTATCAGAAAATTGTAATGACACAGTGGCAAGATCATTATTGGCTCTTTATTAACGGTAATCAACAACTTAGTTCACTTGATGAGGCCATGTACCATGAACCGTTGGTGCATCCAGTTATGCGATCTGTTAAATATCCGCAACAAGTACTAATTTTTGGCGGTGGAGACGGATGTGCTGCCCGCGAAGTTTTAAAATATAAGCAAACAGAGCAAATTACGTTGGTTGATTTGGATCCGGTAATGACAGATTTAGGACAGAACCATCCTGTAATGGTCGAAATGAACAAAAATGCTATGAATGATCCTAAAGTGTCAATCATTAATAGCGATGCCTACAAGTTTTTAAGTGAAACAAATAGATTCTATGATGTAATTATTGTTGACTTGCCTGATCCTAAATCAGTGGAACTTGGACGATTATACAGCAAGGAGTTTTATCAGTTGTGTCATAGGCACTTAAGGCCAGGTGGAGCCATGGTCACTCAGGCTGGTAGCCCATATTATGCAACTAAAGCATTTAAATGCATTGAGAAAACTGTGGATGCTGCCGGATTTACAGCTATACCATTACATAACCAAATCCTTACGATGGGAGAGTGGGGATGGGTTTTAGGAACTAAAAGTGGTAATAAAGATCAGGTAATAGATCATTTACAAAAACTCACTTTTGATGATATCTCAACAAAATGGCTTAATAATGAAGCTATGCTGCTGATAACTTCATTTGGTAAGGATTTTTATGCTTTTGATGTTGGGGAAGTTGAAATAAACAAAATCCATAATCCTGTTTTATATAAATATTATCTAAAAGGTAATTGGGACTTATATTAAACTTAAACTTTACAAAGATGAAAAAGGAAATATTGGTAAAAGCATTTAAAACAGCTCTTGTATGGGTTGCCATTATTTGGGCAGTATATCTTATTGATCTATTGTTGCCTTATAACTTCAATCAGTTTGGAATATTTCCTCGAAAAGCCAGCGGAATTTTAGGTGTGTTTTTTTCACCATTTATCCATGCTAATTTTATTCATATTTTAAGTAATACATTGCCTTTATTTGTTTTAAGTTTATTGCTCTATAGTTTCTATCCTAAAATCTCCTGGGGCGTAATGATTTTATCTATTTTGATTGGTGGATTAGGCGTTTGGTTGATCGGACGTAGTGCTTTTCATGTAGGAGCAAGCGGGTTGATTTATGCTATAGCCGCATTTCTTATTACAGCAGGTTTTCTGGCTAAATCATTTAAAGCGATGCTTTTAGCCTTATTTGTTATAATTGCTTATGGAGGGTTAATTTGGGGTATGTTTCCATCTGTTTTTAGAACCTATATTTCTTGGGAAGGTCACTTGATGGGCGCCGCCGCAGGTGTGCTAATAGCCTTTGCTTATTTTAAAAAAGTAAAGCCTTCTGAAGAGAATCAATAAATCTATCTTAATTAATTTTTTCTGGTCAACTTGATTTATGTTAACATCAGTTTAACATAAATGGAAGTTGTTGTTATATAAGGTTTTCGGCTATTATTTTTCGTTTCATGTAATATTATGTGTAACGATTGCTACATTTTGTCGTCTTATTATTGAAACCTGACCCAAAGAACCCTAAATATAAACCTGTAATAACCCTTAAGGCCATGAAAAACCTATCTAAAATTATTCTGATTTGCTCAGTTATATTTCTGGCTGCAGCTCAATTAAACGCAAAAACTCCACCGGCCAATTCCGCAGCTGAACTATCATATGTTAAAGAGTTGGTAAATGATCAAATTAGTTTCCCTGATGATTTATGCACAGGTGAAAAAGGACTTGTAAAAGCCCAAATCACAATTGATGAAAATCAACGTGTTAAAGTCCAGGAAATTAATGGATGTCCTGGTTTCAAAGAACATGTAGAAAAACAATTAGAATCAATTGTTGTAGAGTTTCCTCAACTTATTGGAAAATCCTACATCTGTAAAATTGATTTTCGTATTTAACTAAAAAACAATAAAATAGCCTTTTTACATAGACTATTGGATTCTCATAGCACTTTAGAACCGACCTTTTGGGTCGGTTTTTTTTGTATATTATTGCAAGTGTTGAAAAAATAATGTAATTTTTAACTGTGAAATGTTTCTTGTAATTATGATTTTATAAGAGATTACCAACTAATTGTATAATACAAAACCAGAATATGATTAAAAAGAAAGTATTAATTGTAGATGACTTTGAGAATACCCGATGGATAGTTCAGCAAATCCTTCAAAAGGAAGAAGAGTTAGAGTTAATGACTGCCGGCAATGGGAAAGAAGCGTTACAATTTTTCAACGGGGAAACTATTGATCTGCTTATAACAGATTTGAATATGCCTGAAATGGACGGCATTGAGCTTGTACAAAAGGTAAGAGCTTCTGATAAATATAGGTTTATTCCTATTATTATGCTTACTACTGAGAGAAATCCGGAAAAAAAGCAAAAAGCTTTGGATATTAAAGTTACCACATGGATTCAAAAGCCTTTTGAGCAAGGTACATTCAGAAAAATAGTACGTAAAGCACTTCGATTAAAATAATGGACGATTATAAAGCCAGATTTAGCGGTGAGGTTAGTGAATTGCTCGAGGGATTAGAAGGTAAATTACTTCAATTGGAGAAATCGCCCAATGATACTGAAGCAATTGCGGAGCTTTTTCGCGTTATGCATACAATTAAAGGAACGGCTTCTATGTTTGGTTTTACAAACATGGGCAAGCTTACTCATGATGTTGAAGATTTGTTTCAGGTTGTTCGCTCAGGTGAAATGAGAGCTGACGAACGTATTATAAATATAAGCTTTACAACCGTAGATCTGTTGCGAAAAATGCTTGAAACAGGAGATGAGTTGACTAAAGAATTAACTCCAAAGTTTGAAAATATATTAAGCGAAGTAAAGGATATTTTATCTGATGAGTCTTATTCAGTTAATGAAGCAGAACGAAATGAGAAGGATCAGGAAATTATCAAGAATAAGAATTTCTATTATGTCCGTTATCAGCCAGACCATGACGTTCTAAGTCGAGGCATAGACCCTTTAGCCATATTTGAAGAGATGGAAGAAGAGGGTGAGTTTATCGCTTTCTTAGATATGGATTTGGTGCCTAAAGTGGAAGACTTTGATACTGAGAAGTCTTTTTTAGCCTGGGATATCTTTTGTACTAATTTTGATGATAAGGAAACTGTAGAAGATATTTTCTTGTTTTTCATGAGTCATGAATTTAGTGTGCAGCAATTCTCTGGAAAGGGTACTCAAGAAATAGAAAAGGGAGATGAAATCTTAAATCGACTTAAACACTATGATATTTCAGAAGAAGAATTAACTCATAGGTTGGCTGATCTTTGTAAAAATTGTGGATTTCAAAATGACTCAGAAGAAGAACTTATAGATGAAGCGGAGACTGAAACAGAGAATCCGGGTGAAATACAACAAATTGAAACTATACGAGTCGATGCCAAAAGACTGGATGAGCTTATTAATTTGGTGAGTGAGCTAGTTACCATTAATGGACAGCTGGATTTAACAGCAGAGAATTCAAAAGATGCTGTACTTCAAAAGCAGATATCTGAATTGGGAAAGCTTTCAAAAAGATTTCGTGATAATGCTTTGAACTTGCGTTTAGTGCCTGTAGATGTTTTATCAGTTAAAATGCAGAGGGTTGTAAGAGATTTGTCTTCTCAATTAGGTAAAAAGATTGATTTTATTACTGAAGGTACTGGTACAGAACTTGATAAAAGCATAATTAACAGGCTTGAGGGTCCAGTATTGCATATAATAAGAAATTCAATAGATCATGCCATTGAAATGCCTGATGAAAGATTATCTCAGAATAAACCAGAAAAAGGAGTAATTCGGTTTATTGCGTTTTATTCCGGGGCTAATGTATTCATTCAAATACAGGATGACGGAAAAGGAATTGACCCTGCTAAAATTAGGAAAAAGGCCATTGAAAAAGGTTTGATAAAAGAGGATGTTGAATTGACAGACGAAGAATCCTATAACCTTATATTTGAACCCGGCTTCTCAACAGCTGAAAGTATTTCGAATGTTTCCGGTCGTGGAGTTGGATTAGATAGTGTGCGAAAACAAATTGCTGATATGAGAGGTCAGGTCGATGTGGAGTCAGAAATAGTGCTGGGAACCAGCTTTACTATTAAACTGCCTTTGACTTTATCTATTATAGATACTTTAATGATTGGTGTAGCAGATCATGTTATTCTTGTACAAATTGAGTATATCATAAAAACCATGTTTGTGGAAGATGCAAACCAGCGTCGAATAAAATTTGAAGATGATTTTATCCCGCTAATCAATATGCGGTTGGTGCTTGAAGAGCCACTTTCTAATTCAAAAATGAGAGTTTTAATAATTAGATATTACAATTATAAATATGCCATTGCAGTAGATCGGATCATGAAAGATTACCAGGCTGTGGTAAAACCATTAGGTGTTTATAATCGACACCATCCATTCTTTTCAGGATCAAGTGTTTTGGGAGATGGTAGTTTGGCTTTGATTTTGGATATCAATAGGTTAGTGAAATATCAGAAACAAAATAATGCACAAAATATATGACAATATTACAACATTCTATATCCGTATTAAACTATAAATTAGGCAAGGAAATTTTGGCTGTTAATGTAGCTAATGTTCTAGAAGTGCTAAGAAATGAAGGAGTTACTCCAATTCCTCGCTCAGAAAACTTCGTGCGTGGTATTGTTCAGTTCCGCGGTGAAATTATTACTGTTATTGATTTTAGCGAAAAGCTAAATCTGTATAATAATGAACCGACTACAGGTAAAGTTGTTATCGTTTTTAATATTGAAACACCAGATCATTCATTTAAGGTTGGAATATTAGCTGATGATGTGATGGCGGTAGAAAATATTCAACCTAATGATATCAAACAAGTGGATGAGATCACGCATTATTACAACCCTGAATATTTAGAGGGTGTAGTAAATATAAATGATCAGTTTGTGATTGTACTTGATATTAATAAAGTATTCTCACATAAAGAGATCGAGCTTATTCAAAGTGTAACCAACGAAAAACAATAATATTATGGACAAAAGTATTTTTACATTAGTTCTTACGCTTATAGGTGGAGTTGTAGTAATGACCCCAATTATTTATTTTGTATTTAAAAAGTCCATTTCTTTTCTAGTAGGACTTCTTGTAATGGCATCATCTTTTGGTACGCTTATTTTAGCTAGTGTTGATTTAAGTGAAAATGTAATGGTTGATAAGATTTTGGGAATTATAATTTTAGGGTCGATATTGACATTTTTATTATATCTTTTTGATAGAAAAGTTGGTCGACATCTTCGTTCTTTAACCCACAAAATCAACGAACTTTCGCACGGAGATTTATCTGTAGAACTAGATCAAAGTTTAACAAAAAAGAAAAATGAGATTGGTAATATCGTGGGTTCAATGAATCGAATGCTTGACAATTTGAAAGAGAGTGCTGAAATGGCAAAAAGTGTAGCCGATGGACAATTATTCGTTGAAGTGGAGGAAAATAGACAAGGTGATCTTGATAATGCCATACGCGATATGGTTGCGAATTTGAAACGAATTACTACTGAAATAAAATCAGCCGCAATGCAAGTTGAAATGGGAAGTAACCAGGTGAGTGAATCAGCTCAAAGTATTTCTTCTGGAGCCAGTGAGCAAGCTGCTTCATCAGAAGAGGTGGCCTCTTCAATGGAAGAAATGTCTACTAATATTCAACAGAATACAGAGCATGCATTGCAAGCTGAGAAAGTGGCCGAAATTGTAGCCAAAGATATTGAATCTGTGAATGTTTCATTTGCAGAAAGTGCTAAAGCAATGCAGCAGATTAAAGAGAAAATTGATAATATTAATGATCTTGCGGAACGTACTGATTTACTAGCGATTAATGCTGCAATTGAAGCTGCCAGGGCAGGAGAGTACGGAAAAGGATTTGCTGTGGTTGCCGGTGAAATTCGAGAATTAGCTGAGAATAGTCAGAAAACGGCCGAATTAATTTCTGATGTGGCACTAAGAAGCCTTGAGCAATTTAGCGATTCTCAAAGAAAACTAGAAAAAGTAGTTCCTGAAATAAATAACACAGCTACTTTAGTAAAAGAAATTGCAGCAGCCAGTGGGGAACAAAGTACAGGAGTTTCCGAGATAAATCAAGCCTTACAGCAACTTTCATCAGTTACGCAAAGTAATTCGGCTTTGGCCGAAGAAATGGCTGCTAGCTCAGAGCAATTGTCTTCTCAAAGTCAAAGTTTAAATGAGGCAATTAATTTCCTAAAAACTACTCAGGAAGATTATGATATATCTAAACGAGAAGAGTTAGAACAGGAATTTGAGCGGTTAAAAGGGTTGTTAAGTCACAATCATAAGAAGGATGTTAAAAAGCCGAAAAAAGTGGGTTCAAAGGCTTCAAAAAGTGATAAAGAAAAAGGAATAGATATTGACATGGGCGATGATGAATTTGAAACCTTTGATAAATAGTTGAAAAAATATTTAAATTGATTGATCCTCGCAGAGATGCGGGGATTTTTTTTGCAGAATTTTGAATTTTACAAAAAGTTAACTTTGGCTTATTCTTTAATGAGAGTTTACTATTCCATATAATTTGAGAGAGTTATGTTTTTATCTTTGTTTAATGATAGTCTTTTAAAACATGCTAGGGTTATTTTTATAATGAATTGTTTTGGATAATTGTAAAAGCAATGTTTTTATATGAGTTGAATAGATAGAATCTAACTTCATGAAAAGCTAATAAAAAAGGGCTGCCAACCGGCAGCCCTTTCCTTATTAAACCAACTAGAATAATGCTATGAGGAACATTATATTATTATGAGAAACCAACTTACTTTACTTCTAGTTTTACATTTTTTGTTTCATTTCCAGAAACGATTCGTATAATATATAAACCGTTGTCAAGATTTGAAATGTCAATGTGGTTTTCCATTAGATTATCAATGTCCATTACCTTGCTTCCGCCCATGTTGTATACTTCAATTGAAGC
>PKTE01000046.1 GCA_002869335.1 Salinivirgaceae bacterium
TAGAAAACTAATTTTTCATTTTGTATCTCAGCACCAAACTGCACAGAAACTTTCTCAGTATATTTTAAAGCATTCTTTATCAAGTTGGATAATATTTGCCTAACCCTGAATTCATCGCTTTTAATCAAAACTTCGTTTGTCACTTCCGGAATTTCATATTCTACGGTAACAGCTTGTTTATGTATTTGATCTCTAGAGTCTTCAATGGCTTCATGCAAATCAACTATCATTTTATTTGCATCAAATTCCAGCATATTAATTTGCACCTGGTTGGCTTCAATTTTTGATAGGTCGATAATGTCATCAACAAGTGCTAATAGTGATCCTCCACTTTTACTTATCAATTCAGTAAAGTCCTCGCGCTGGTCATCCGTTATATCTGGATCTGTAAGTAAGTCTGAGAAGCCAATAATTGAGTTAAGAGGTGTTCTGATCTCATGCGAAAGGTTATTAAGAAAAGTAGTCTTTAATTTGTCACTCTCTTCAGCCTTCACTTTGGCTTTTTGCAACTCATCCTGAATTTCTGCTTGTTTTGTAATGTCTCTACTTATACCAACAAGACCAATAACATCTCCAATATCATCGATAATTGGTACTTTGACAGTATAATATAAGATTCTTTCCCCGTTAGCACCAGTTTCCCATCCTGTGAGTTCTTCAGGTTTTCTGGTATTCATTAATTCCTCGTCAGATAATCTATACTTTTCTGCAATATTTTTTGGGAATATATCGATATCTTTTTTACCAACAATTTCTACATTAGATTTTAACCTGGTGAAGTTTAGGAAAGCTTCGTTTCCACCCATGTATTCCAGATTTTTGTTTTTATAAAAAATCAAGTCAGGGATAGAGTTAATTAGGCTGTTAAGAAGCGCTTTCTCTCTATTAAGCAATCGCTCGTATTTTTCTCTTTTAGATTCATCAATACCAATAATCACAAATATTTCTTCTCTCGTTACGGCTCTTTTTATTTTAGTTCTCGTAACTTCAAAAATACGCAGCTGAGAGTCTTTATCAATAAGACGAACTTTATGGTTTTTAAACTCTTCATCAGTTTCTGTCGGATCAATAATATCAAGCATATTGCTTCCCTGAATTTTTGTATCACCGGCTATAGTATTGAGAATCTCTTCTTTTCTAACGCCAATAAGATCAGCTAAAGTTTGATTTACAGAAGTGTATTTTCTGTCGTTATTCCTTATTAGAAATATGTGCGGAAGCTTATCAAGAATATTCTGGCTTAAATTTTCAAATTCATAAAGCAATCGCTCTGCATTGAGCCTTATATCAATCTCTTTTTGATTTAAACTTTTGAGGTGCAGGTAGTTCTTTCGTTGATTTACAAAAAGGAATAATAGCAAAAGAATTATTACTGCCATTACATAATATGGCCAATAAACTACTTTAATTTGTTCGGTAATTTGCTTGGGGTGTACTTCTCCAAACCATTTTTGATACACACGATCATAAGTGCCTGTTTCTCTTAATATGTTTAATCCTTCATTAATTTGCACCAATAAACTGTCGTTGTTCTTTTCAAAGGCAAAGGAGTATTGGAGATTTTTAAAATTAATTGGAGGCACTTTTATCATGTTGTAATTGTGCTTTTCTATAAGATATTTACCTGTAAGAGTTGATATTATAGCAGCTTCAGCATCTCCTTTTAGAATATCCTGGAGACATTGATTTTGTGATCTTCTTAAAACCAGGTCTCCTGCAAAGTTTTTATTACTGAGCATCATCTCATAAAGTAATTCATTTTGAAGACTTACCTTATATGGCATAATATCTTGCGGTTGCGAAATATTAGATTGATAGGGTATATAAATCCCAAAAGCAACCATATTGTATGGGATTGAAAGGTTATAATTTTCTTTAAAATCTGTAGATTGAAAGCAGAAACTCACTAAATCAATTTTACTACTATCCAAAAGCTGTAGCAATCGATTTTTATCTCCTTCAACAAATTCAATATCGAAACTAAATACGTCTGAAAGTTGATTGAGAATATCAATATTGAAACCAATTAATTTGCTATTTGATTTAAATTCAAATGGGGGGTAATTATTTCTAACACCAACTCTTAAGGTATAATCAGCTGCATTTACAGAACTGAAGAGAAGTAAAATTATAAACAGAAATAATAGTTTTAATCGCATTGAAAACACAACTTTATTCTATAAAAATAATACTTAAATGTTAAATAGCACAGGGGTGAACTCATTTTTATTTAAATTTGATTGAATAACAACATATGAATTACTTGATGAAAAGATTTTTTTTATATCCCAGCCTATTTAAAGTAGCCCAGATAGTTTTTTTATTTGGCTTGTTTTTAGTTCTTTCTATTCCTGCCACAGCACAAACTTCTTATTTTGAGCAAAATGATTGGCGAGAAAATTATATTGCAGATACTTATCATTTAGATTTACCTAAAGAATCAAGATTAATTGAAAGCAATGTAAGACCATATCAATTTGCTGTGCCAGTGAAAGTAAATAGATCAATTTATTTGGGCGACGAGGATAATGGTCTGGATGGCTACTTTCATTATTTTTACAGTATAGTCGTTACTGATGCCCAGTCAATTAATTTTACGCTGGAAGGTTTGAATAAAGCAAATGTAGTTGCTGTATATGTGAACTCGATGAAATCTATATTTGACCTTATGCACCGGGCAATAATAAATTTGATCTAACACCTTTTCCTAATTATTTTTCTAATGAACTTACAATAGAAATAATTTCAAGAAAAGAGATAAGTGAAGGTGATCTTCAGTTATTTAAAGTTGGAGTAGTGTATGACAAAGAACGATTAAAAAGTTCGGAATGCAATGTAGATGTAAACTGTCCCAGAGGGGAAAAATGGCAAGATGTGAAAAGGTCTGTGGTGCGCATCTTTTTCGATAATGGATATTTGTGTTCAGGCACTATTTTGAATAACACTTTAAATAATGAGATACCATATCTTTTAACAGCGAATCATTGTATTTCAACTCAGGAATCTGCGGCTAATGCAATATTTGGTTTCAATTACGAAGCTCCATACTGTGATGCTCCATCATATGAATATCCTGGTGTGAGCAGTAATAGGTTAGTGGGGGCAACACTTAAAGCCACTAAAGATGATGCAGAAGGGAAGCTTGATTTTACTTTACTGGAGCTTAATCAAACTATTCCAGAACAATTTAATGTGCATTTTGCTGGGTGGAGTGCGTCTAAAAAGGCACCCAGAAGTGTAGCCGGAATTCATCATCCAGGTGGTGATGTCAAAAAAATAGCTATAGATTATGATGGCTTAATAGTTGGAACGTTTAGTAATGAATATGATAAAAATTCTTTTTGGAGAGTTATAGAATGGGATGTGGGCGTTACAGAAGGAGGTTCAAGTGGAAGTGCCTTATTTAATGAAAGAAAACAAGTATTAGGAGATTTAACTGGGGGTGAAGCTACTTGCGATTATCCGTTTAACGATTTCTATTCTCGATTTGATTTTGCTTATGATAAATATGAAGATTCTTCACAACAATTAAAATATTGGTTGGATCCAGCGGAACTTGATGTAAAAAGTTGGTATGGGTTACCCTTTGATGAAATTTATGATTCATTAAAAGTATTTGTGTATCCAAACCCAGCACATCGGAGAATACAGGTTTATGGCCCTTTACTTTCAGGTATTATAAAAATTAAATTGTATGATACCAATGGACTATTAGTATGGGATACTGAGCTGTTGGCAACAGATCGAATCTTGTTTGTTGATGTGCCTTCCAATATCATTGGATTACACTACATCAGATTAGAATCAGACAATAGCGTAATTAAAAAGAAGATCGTTTTTTATTAGAGCTTGTTCCTTTGGTTTTCACGAATAAATTCTTTTTTGTTTTTTTGTAGTAAATTATCATAACGAGAGCACAGAATTAAGCGCTAGGTTTTAGTTCATTTTTTACTCGTTGGCAAAAAAATAGAAATGCATAAGTTAGCCTCATTTATATTATGGTTGATGGGATGGAAGTTAATCGGAACACAGCCAAAAGAAAAAAAATATGTAATTGCTGTAGTGCCACATACATCCAACAAAGATTTTGTTATTGGTCGTTTAGTTGGTACAAAAATGCGGGTCAATATTCATTTTTTAATCAAAAAAGAGCTTTTCGTTTTTCCAATGGGTTTCTTTTTAAAACTTTTTAAGGCAATTCCGGTTAACCGTAAACTTCCTAAGCAGATGATTGCTGATGTGGTTAGTCGAATTAAGAGATCTGACAAATTTGTACTAGTGGTTACTCCTGAAGGTACCAGGAGTAAAGTTAAAAAATGGAAAAAAGGGTTTTATTATATGGCTAAAAAGTCGGGTATCCCAATTCTTCCGGCTGCTGTCGATTTTGAGAAAAAAGAGGTTATTTTGGGTGAATTAATTAATATTTCAGATAATGAGAAGAAGGATTTTGAAAAATTAATTGCTTTTTATAAATCTGTAAATCCTAAGCCAAAATATCCGGAAAAATTCACATATCCTGAGTAAATAATATATTATGAGTAAGTTAAATTTAACTTTATGTCAGTCTGACTTAGCATGGGAGGATATTGATGCAAATCTAAATGCATTTGAAAAACGTTTTGAGTCAATAAAAGCTAAAACAGATATAATAATTCTTCCTGAAATGTTTTCCACAGGGTTTTCTATGGAGCCTTTTAAAATTGCGGAGAATTGGCCGGGAAGAACCATGTCGTGGATGAAGGACAATGCACAAAAGTACAATTGTGTTCTGGCAGGTAGCATTATGGTTAAAGTGGCTGAAAGGTATTTAAATAGATTCGTTTGGGTTGATCCATCAGGAAATATAGAATTTTACGATAAAAGACACCTATTTCAAATGGGAGGAGAGCATGAAGTATTTCATGCAGGTTCAAAACAATTGATTATTAGTTATAAAGGGTGGCGAATTGCTCCGTTTGTTTGTTATGATTTAAGGTTTCCAGTTTGGAGTAGAAACCGTAATAATTATGATTTAGCCATTTATGTAGCTAATTGGCCTGCAGCAAGGTCTCATGTTTGGGAAAAACTTTTAATGGCACGTGCTATTGAAAATCAATGCTATGTGGCAGGTGTAAACAGGGTAGGAATAGATGGACGAGATTTGTTTTATGATGGAAATTCTCTGATGATAAATGCTCGCGGTGAGGTAATGAGTGATTTCAAAAAAGAAAAGGAAGAAATGCTTACATTTGAAATTGATAAGGCAGATTTATTAGATTTCCGTAACAAGTTTCCTGTTTTTGATGATGCCGATGACTTTGAAATAAAACTATAAAGGATTCAATGGAAGCAGTTAAGAGACATATAGATATTTGTTTTTCTCCCGCTTTGTACAGTGAGTATAAAAGAGAGAATAATTTAGTTGTTGTGATAGACCTTTTTAGGGCAACAACTGTAATAGTTACAGCTTTGGAAAATGGTGCTTTGGGCATTAAACCAGTTGCAGATATTCAGAATGCGGCCGTATATGGAAATCAAGGCTATTTGATTGCAGGTGAGCGTAATGTGTATCAGTTGGATGATTTCGATTTTGGTAATTCGCCATTGGAATTTCAAAGAGAGAAGGTGTCGGGTAAACAAATAGCAATGACTACTACAAAT
The DNA here is from genome assembly GCA_002869335.1 of Salinivirgaceae bacterium. Taxonomy (GTDB): domain Bacteria; phylum Bacteroidota; class Bacteroidia; order Bacteroidales; family Salinivirgaceae; genus Salinivirga. The sequence goes on from PKTE01000046.1 coordinate 5,641, forward strand.
GGCACCCAGGCTTTTGCAGCAGCTCATGACGATGAGACAATTGCTGCTGCTTTACTCAATTATTCTGCTGTAATACAGTATATTAAAAGATCTGACAAAGATGTATTATTCTTATGCTCAGGATGGACTATGAAGATGAATATTGAAGATACCCTTTTAGCTGTGTCTTTCGCTAATGATTTGCTTGAGAATAGCAATTTTTATTCTGGTTCAGATTCAATCGCTATTGCCAATGCTATGGTAAATGCTGCCGGAGAAGATTGGGTTGAATTTATTCTCGATTCATCTCCTCGCCTGAAAGGTAAATATGAACTACTGAAAGATGATATGGCTTGGGCTATGCAAAAAGACCTAACTAATATAGTTCCAGTATTAAAAGATAATATGCTTATAAAAAGTGAACTATAATATCTCAAATATTGATTTTTCTGACGAGTTTGTTTTTAAAACTTCACGAAGTAGTGGTCCGGGAGGCCAGCATGTGAATAAAACTGAAACGCGTGTGACGCTTCGATTTAATGTGTTAGAGTCTAAATATTTAGATTCATATCAAAAACAAAGAATATTAACAAGAATGGCTGGATATATCAATTCAGATGGTGAATTGTTGATACATGCAGAGGAAACGAGATCTCAAGCGAAAAATAAGGAGATTTGTATTCAGAAATTTTATGAACTAATAAAGATTGCTCTTAAAAAAGAGAAGAAGAGAATTCCTACTAAACCAACACGAGCTGCTGTTAGAAAACGTATAGAGAATAAACGTAAAAACGCTGAAAAGAAAGAACGCAGGCGCAATACTGACTGGTCATAAAGTTATTTTCTACAAACAAATCTCATTATCCAGTTCAGGGATTTGGCTAGTACTTAAATAAGTTACTTTATCATTAATATGCATAGTTATAACGGCGTCTGATTTTCCACATTGATATGTAATTTCACTACTTCTATTATCTCCTTTTGTTAGGAGTTTAATCTGATTTAGAAAAATCCCTTCATTTATTAACCGATTCGTAATATTTTTTGCCGTAGCAATTTCGGGAGCAACAATAATAAACTTTAAAAGCTGCTTTTGAGCTTTAGAAATTTCAATGTAATCAATTCTATTCATAAGGTGCCCGACAATATCTGTTTTGGTTTCATTGTATATCTTATCATATGGGCTTATGTGTGCCAGGTAAGCAAATTTATTTGGCAAATAGACTAATAATCCTGTACATGTAGATAGTCCTTTAGTGTGAACTGTTTCGGATTGTTCAATACGTTTTATTTCATCAATATTGACTTCCTTCTGATTTGGAAGGGGACTAAAATTCATATACTCATATTTTCGACTTTTAAGTGCACTTTCTAAGCAATTATAAAACTGAGCTGTATGGTTTTTAAAATAATCTGTGAGAACTTCAGCCTGATTTATTTTGGCAATAATCAACCATTCAGAATCCCAAAAGTGGAATACTTTAAACGAGCTAATCACCTTATATCCGCGATAATCAGTAACAGTTTTATGTCCTTCTTTAAGTTTAAATTTCTCAGTAATGTTATTATCAGCAAGTTGTTGTTTTAAAATGGTAGATTCAGGAATAAATCTTGAGTCTGTCAGCATGTAATGATTTTTATTAACAAGAATAACTTCTCCTGTTTCTCCTAACTTATCGCTACGGTCAAATATTGAATTGATTTTAGTAATTGAAAATTGCAAAACAAACCAACCCATCAATCGATTTTCCTCGAAAATTGGTTCAATAAAAAATGCAGATGGTTCATTGGATATTTCATAAAATTGAAAATCTACAAATGATTCATTTGTATTGTTTTTCAGTTTCTTATATAATAAAGTGTTAGCGAATTTCTTATCGAATATGTTTTGGTTTAGAGCTTTTTCTTTTCTAATGGTATATATTATATTCCCATCAGCATCAATCATTAAGATATTGTAAAATTGGTTGTAATTTGTTATGTAGTGTGATATTAAGTTACTTTCCACACTCTTTGCTTTCTCAATAATTTCTTTGGGTAATTCCTTATTTTTAATTTTTTGAAAAGCAATTTTCTGTTTAAAAAAGCTCAATAGTGCTTTGTCTTTTACAGCATTAGATGCCAATGATCGAATTGTTTTCAGATACTGTACAAGTTTATTTTTTTGCGAAATTGTAATTGAATCAAGCGATTGTAGTGTGTTTCTTTTATAGTTCTCAAAAGATATTATTTCCCTCTTTTGGGTTGCTTTATTGTGTTTATAATCGTTACAACTGAATATGAATAACGTAGTTATTATCAACAGAAATAATATGCCTAATTTTTTCATTAATATTTTTTTTAAAGCTAATCATTGTTTTGAGAATCTGAAATAAGCAAAAATGCCTGATTTCATTTAGTGAAATCAGGCATTTTATAAATTCGATTTATTTTTAGGCGCAAACTTGTTTTGCGATTTGATTTTTAACTTTGTCAGCCAATTCATTAAAATCAGCATCTCCTGGATATACAGGAGGCATATATGTTACTTCAACTTTAGTAAAAAGTCGAGGTATTTTTTTGCCTCTAGGAAGTGCTCTGTAAGCTCCATCAATGGCTACCGGTACAATAGGAACATCTAGTTCTTTGCTAAGAATGGCAAATGTTTTCTTGAAATCTCCAATTTTACCAGTGCTGGTACGAGTGCCTTCAGGAAATATCACTACTTTTTTGTTTTCTTTAAGTGCAGTGGCTAGTTTTTGAATAGACTCTTTTAATCCATCAGTTAAATCAACAACAATTACATTGTGTTTACCAGCCATAAAGCTCATAAACTTTGATTTTACATGCTTTCTTTTAGCGTAAAAGAATGTTTGTCGCAGTTCTTTGTTTTGTAAAAATGCAGTGGCAAAAAATGCGTCTAAATAACTCTGGTGGTTAGGAGCAATAATGGCTGGACCTTCCGGAATGTTTTCTTTTCCATTACTTTTTAATCTAAAGAATACTAAAAATAGATATTTGAGTCCTTTGATTAGAAGTATTTGGCTAAACCATGATTTAGGTAGTTTTAAATTTACTTTTTCTTTAATAATACTTGACCAATCTGGCATTTCTATTTTTTGGAAGAGTTTATTATGTTTTATATACTCTGCCATTTTACCAATAGATGGGAATTTTCGTAGTCTCTCTTCGTCGAATTTTACCCCAAATGTTCGGTCAATAAACTCCATAAGCGTTAACTTATCCAATGAGTCCATGGCAATGTCAAATTCCACATGATGATTAGGATTAACAGTCATGTCGATTTGTTGCTCAATGAATGATTTAATTACAATATACTCTTCACTTTCAGCATGACCCTTAATGTCAATAATACTCTCAGTTGGTTTTTCAAATAGCTCAAGTAGTTTAAATCGTTGTATCTTGCCCAGTCTGGTTCTTGGCAGTTCTTCCTTGATTAAGGAAAATTTCATTATGCGTTTGAAAGAGGTAACCTCTTTATTAAATCTAGGAAGAACATTTTTTCTGAAATGTTTATCTACTTCAGTAATCTCGTCTTCACTAAGTTTTTCCAAATCAGGTATAATAAGTGCGTGCAAGAAGTTTTTGTGTAAAAATAGGGCAGCCTCTGACACATGAGGATCTTTTTCTAATTTCTGTTCTAATAATACCGGATTGATATTTTTACCACTAGGTAAAACAATGATATCTTTTTTACGACCTGTAATAAATAAATTACCTTTCTTGTCAATTTTACCAAGGTCACCAGTGTGCAACCATCCATCTTTTATTACGTCAGCAGTTTCCTCAGGTCTTTTGTAGTAGCCTTTCATAACGTTAGGCCCTTTCGCAATAATTTCTCCGTCTTTGATATCCATTGTTAGACCTGGTAATGCTTGCCCTGCTGATCCAGCTTTAAATCTTCCTGGACGGGTGAAAGTGATCATAGGAGCAGATTCAGTCATTCCAAATCCTTCAAGTACTGTAAAGCCTAGAGTATGAAAAAATACAGCTACATGCGGTTCTAATTTAGCACCACCACTGATAAGGTATGTAAGGTTTCCACCAAATTTGACATGTACTTGTTTAAATATTTTTCTTGCCAGACCTCTTGCTTTGAATGTTTTAACTATAGAGTAAAGCATGCGCCCGACAAAACTTTTATTTATTTTGTCACTAATGCCTTGATAGAGTAGCTTATAAAGTTTTGGCACCCCAATCATCAATCCAATTTGATTTTCATTGAATGTGCGTAACAAATCTGCCGATTGCATTGATGGCGATTCAACAATGGTTCCTCCAATATAAAGAGGCATGAGCATTGATCCTGCCAATGGAAAAATATGGTGAAGCGGGAGTAGCATTAATACTTGCTGATCTTCCTGATAAATTGATACTTTCTCTGAAACTGCAATAATATTAGCAAGTAAGTTTGTATATGATAATTCAACTCCTTTAGGTGATCCTGTTGTACCTGAAGTATAAATAATAACGGCTGTTTTTTCTTTGTCTTTTGGGTCTTCCCATTGGGCAGCCTCATTTGAGAAATCAGTATTCTTACTAAGTTCTTGAATATCAATATCGAAATCTAATTCAGAAACTGATTCTTTTAATAAATCAACAGTTGTTTCATCGTAGAATACCAATCCTGGTTTACAGTCGTTTAGGATATGCAGAATATCTTCTTTACTTGAAAGAAAATCGATTGGTACAATGGTATGATTCGTATGCCATCCTCCATAGAATGAAAATACCCAATGAACACTATTTTTTGCAAAAATGGCAATTTTGTCAGCTTTGCAGGTTTTTGTAAATTCAGCATAATAAGATACCCCCTGAAGTAACTCTTTGAAGGTATACTTATTATCTGGTGCAATAAATGCGGTTTTAGATAGATCTTTTGTATATATCATAATCAATTGTCTGATTCAGTTCTGTACAACAATAATTGTGCAATTATTTAGACTCGTTATAAGTAATTGGTTGGTAGATAGTTGCAGCTTAAGTATTTTTTTCTTTAGTAAAGGTAAGTTATAATTACTTCAAAGCCAACATTTTTATGCTTTCAACCCATAAATCTGAGTCGTTTAAACTCTGAACAAGTGTGAGTTCTTCTCCACCATGTAATTTGAAAAGTTCAGCATATTCATATTTTAGTTCAATTATAGTTTCCAGACAATCTGCAACAAAGGATGGAGCAACAATTAATACTCTTTTCTTGCCAGATTTAGCAAGGCCTATAAGTGTTTCATCGGTAAATGGTGTTAGCCAATTTTTTGATAACCGCGATTGAAAAGAAACAGTATAACTTTCTTTTGGTAAGTTTAATTGCTTTGCCAAAAGTCTGGTAGTATGGTAGCATGTGGCTTTATAGCAATATTTGCCATGCACAGGTAGCTCTTCAACACAAGGGCAAGTCTCTGCATTTATGCCAGGGTGTAATTTGTTAACCTGCCTATTGGGCAAACCATGATAGGAGAATATAATATGGTCGTATGTATCAGGCTTTGCATCCTTAATTCGATCTGAAAATGCCTTTAAAAATATTTTATTGTCATAGAATTGACGCACAAATTGTATGGAATCAGATAAATGATATTTTCGTTGAGCATTATTGAGTACATCCGCTATTGATTCTGTTGTAGAAGTTGCATATTGAGGAAAAAGTGGGAGCACTTTTATTTCCTCGTAATGCTTATCTTTCAATTCTTCAAGCAAACTTTTAAATGAGGGCTTTCCATAACGCATAGCTCCATAAACATCGTGAGTCTCAGATAGAGTTTGTTGAACTTTTTCCGTGAGATTTTTTAAGTGAAATAATAGGGGAGAGCCATCTTTTGTCCAAAGTCTTTTGTATAGTTTAGTTGACTTTGGTGCTCTAAATGGCACAATAATGAGGTTTACAAGTAAAAATCGCCCAAGCCATGGTAAGTCAATTACCCGTTTATCATTCAAAAATTGAAATAGGTATTTGCGTACATTTCTGACTGTAGGACTGTCTGGTGTACCTGTATTTACAATTATTAGAGCTTTTTTACGCGTCATTATACAATAATGTTTTTACTTATTTCCGATGCTTGTTTCACTCTGTCAGCCATTCCAATCCCATCTCTTATGTTACCTGCCAAAATGAGTCCCGGGTATTTTTGTTCAATGGTTTCTATGGCGCTTAATCTTTCTGGAGATGTAATTGTATATTGTGGTATGGCATGCATGTATCTGAATACATGGTGTAAGTCAGGATCCTGGGTTTCTTTTAATGTGTTTTTCACCTCTTCAACAGCAATATCTAATATCTGTTCGTCTTTTAAGTCAATTACTTCAGGGTGACGCATTCCTCCCATAAATACAGATAATAATGCTCCGTCTTTTGGTGCACGATTTTCAAAAATAGAGGATGGGAAAAGTATACCCAGAATCTTTTTATTTTCAAGCTTTGGGATAAGTCCGCCAAAAGCATCTAGCTTAATTCCTTTCCAATTATTATAGCCTAATACTAGTTGCACTACTTTTGCATATTCCAATGCGGTGATTGGCTCAAGTTTGTCACTAGAAATAAAAGGAAGTAAATTAGGTAACTCAAACGAAGGAATTGTAGTAATTACTTTTTGACTTATTATTTCAAACGTTTCATTGTTTTGTGAAAAAGTAGTTTTGAAACCACGTTCAAGTGATTCTATTTTATCATTTGAACAATTTAAATAAATATTCTCCTCTGAGATAGATACGCCTAATGCTTTTACCAGATGTTCTAAACCATCTTTGGCGCTAAATACTTCTTTGGTGGCTTTTAAATCACGTTCTGTTTTAGGCTCTTTTTTCTTCTTTATGGCACCTTTTATAAAACTACCATATTCCTGTTCGAGATTATAAAGTTTAGGAAGTGCATATTTTGGAATAATCTTTTCAGGATCACCTGCATAAATACCAGAAATAAATGGGTCAACAGCGTAATCAAGAAAAGACTTTCCCATTCTGCGTCTAACCAAAGATGCAAGTGATTCATTTGGATCTGTTCCCGTTTTGCGCCAAGGTTCTCCTAATATTCTGATTTTATCTTTAAATGTAAAAAGTGGTGTTCGAATACCTCCTATGAGTCCTGATGGAATAGCCCTGAACTTATTATTCTTCATAATCCAGCGCTTTTTTGAATCTTCATTGGCGGTTTCAAGTTCTACAAGATCTAACTCCTCAAATAACTCTGCCAATTCAGGATTGCTTAGCACACCTGTATTTGGTCCGGTTTCAAATGTGAACCCGTTTTTCTTTAATGTATGAATAACGCCACCTATTTTATCTGCATTTTCAACTACTGCGACATTAACATTTTTTTTCTTGAGGTAATAAGCCAGGGTAAGGCCTGTAATACCTGCACCAATAATGGTTACGTCTTTTTGTATTTGATTTGTTTCTGGCATAGCTATAGTATTTAAACGGATTTTGAGTATTTATTTTGTTGCGACTTGAACTCAGGGTCAAGTGCAGCTGCAATATTTCTAATAAATAGCGATCCGGTATCAGTTACTTTGAAACCATTATGGTCCATACTAATAAGACCATCATTTTCAAATAGTTTTATTGCTTGTTCGTCCGGAATCACATGCTGTTTTAACTCATCAATCTGCAAATCAAGTTTTTGTGCAATGGTGTTCCAGTTTAATTCCTTATTGCACATAACATGGGTAATTACTTCGCGTACCTTAATCTGGTCTTGGCTTACCGCCATTCCTTTGTTTGTTGAAAATTCCCCACTTTCAATTAAATCTATATAGGCTTTTGTGTCTTTCTCATTTTGGGCATATCCATTTTCAGTTTGACTAATGGCTGATGCGCCAAAAGCATACACCTGGCCTGTAGTTCTTCGAGTGGCATACCCCTGAAAATTTCTATGTAATTGTTTGTTTTGCACTGCAATGTATAGTTCGTCGGTGTCTCTTACAAAATGATCAAGACCAATTGGATTGTAACCTCCCTGAGCTAAAAAATGATAAGCTGCCAGGAACATATCCATCTTAGCATTTGCTGAGGGTAATCCTGCTTTTTCAAGTATTTTTTGTGCTTTTTTAATCCATGGTACATGGGCATAAGAGAAGGTTACAAGCCTGTCTGGCTGAAGCTCCAATGCTTTATCCATAGTCTCAAGGAAGCTTTCGGTGGTTTGATGAGGTAAGCCATATATAAAATCAAGATTAACAGCTACTTCTGATGAATTATGCTTCATCAAGTCCATGATCTCTTTTACAGGCATTCGGGCAGGTTCTCTGTTAACAGTCTTAAGAACATTATTATCGAAATCCTGTATCCCCATACTAAACCTGTTGAATTTTGCATTCTTTAAGTCTTCTATATATTGCTCGTTGATATATCCAGGATGCGTCTCAATGGCTATTTCAGGTTTTTCAATAAAGTCAAATGTTTCAAATAAGTATGCATTAATCTCATGAATAAATTCAGATGGAATTGCATTAGGGGTTCCTCCTCCATAATGAATTTGAGCTACTTTTCTATTTTTATCTAAATGCGCACTTACCATAGAAATCTCTTTCTTTAGGGCGTCAATATATGGTTTAACAAGATGGCCATCGCCTATGTGACATGCATTGCAACCACAGTAGAAGCACATTTTATTGCAGAAAGGAATATGGATATAAATAGAAATTAACTCAGGTGAAAGCTTATTTGATTCAATAAGCATATCAATATAATCTGCTTTAGAAAAATCTTCAAAATGATTGGCTGGCGGGTAGCTTGTGTACCTTGGCACTGGAACATTATACTTATTTAATAATTCATTCGATATTTGCATAGTCATTGTTTTTATGTAAAATGAAAAATACAATTAAAATAGCTAAAAGTGCAAATCCTGCTTCTGATGCAAAAAGCCCGGTATAGCCTAATGCACCCGCTAATTTACCACTTAATACTGCAAAAATAACTCCACTAAGGTGCGAAATCACAATTTGAACGGTGAAATCTGTTCCTTCGTATCCTTTGCGTACGATATCCATTGAAGTTGTATAAATAATTACACTAGAGAAACCGTAAGTACCCCAAAGAAGAGCAATTCCGGTATATATTTGATAAATATTTGGTTGGTTTATTGATATAGCAATGAAATAGAGGGTAACTAATAAATTTAGAATAGCAAATGACTTTAAGGCAGTTCTTCTGCCAATACGTTTTTGAATAGCCCCTCCTAAAAATGCAGAACCTGCCGCCACAGCAGTTCCAAATATACCTGACATAAAGCCAATTTCTTTTACTGTGTATCCCAGGTCAACCATGTATGGCTTAAGCATGGCAAGTATTCCGATTATTCCTGAATAGTAGGTGAGAAGTAGAAGTAGTCTTTTCCACATTCCCTTTCGGGTAAAAAACTGAATCGATGCAGCAGGACTGATGGATTTGGCTTCTGCTTTGGGTACAGGACTTTTCTTTTTAAAGTAGGGTAAAGGACCAACTACAAAAATTACAAAACCAGCTAATATCCATAATAGCGCTTGCCATCCAAAATAATGATAGGCTATAAGTAATACGCCTGTTCCCATCAGACTACCTATAAATGATCCTGCAGATTGTACACTATTACCCAAAGACCGTTCATTCTTTTTGAGTATTAAAACAGCAAAAGCATCTGTTGCGATATCTTGTGTGGCAGAGGCAGTAAAAGCAATGATCATTAAAATCACAATCATTTGGAAATCAGTTTGTAAACTTAGAAAACCAATAGTGAAAATAATCACTGCATAAAATAATTCTGAACCAATGATCCATCTTTTTAAATCATTGCTATTATTGGCTTTTTTATCGATAAGTGGAGCCCACAGAAATTTTAGTATCCATGGTAGTTTTACTAATTGCAGCAATCCAATGGATTCCAATGAGTAGTTTTCTTGTCTCATAATTACTGGCACAACTGTAGAAAAGAAGCTCATAGGAATAGACTGCGCTATGTATAAGCTAAAAAGAATCGGAAATTTATGCCAGTTTTGACCTTTCATTTATTGGTTTGTTTTAGTTTGATACCCCTATATTTAATAGTTATTCGTATATAGAATTCTGTTATCTGTCGTCAGTATTTTGTTTTTGTTTTTTAGATTGCAATACTAATAAAAATTTCCCTCAGCCGTATTATTAATTACGGCTAAAGGGAAATTTTATATTTAAGAATAATTTAAATCTAGAAGTTATATGTTAAACTCATACCAAAATAGGATGGTTTACCTAATTGCACATATGAATTTCCAAACGCTTGGTAAGCATAAGTTACATATTGCGTGTTTAGTACATTCTTTCTATAAAAGTTTAATGCAAATTTATCTTTTATGAAACTAACCTTCGCATTGAATAAGCCATAATATTTTTGACTCATTGTGTTTTCATTGTTCCAGTATGTTTTGCCATTACCTGTGTAGAGTAAACTAACCCGAATTCTGTCCAGTACATCTGTATTTTGAAGTTGATAGGATTTACTAAATCTTACCGAAACTGTATGTTGCGGTGCATATGGTATAAAGTTTCCATTGTAGTTTGTTTCATCGTCTACAACATAGCTTTTAAATTGAGCATGAGTGTAACCATAAGTAAGAGTAGTAACATAGCCACAGAATGGAATCGTTTTAAGTGTTAGTTCAGCTCCCTTGCTAAATGATCGACCTGCATTTTCAAGGTGAGTACCTATACCACTTGGGTTTGTAACTGTTATTTGTTGATCATTCCAATCAATAAAATAAACGGTTGCTTCTGCGTATAGCTGCTTGTTCATTAATGAGGTTTTCACACCAATTTCATAGTTTGTACTTGATTCTGCATCAAAATCTATATGATTAGGGTGATCAACATCCCAACTTGAATTAAATCCACCTGGTTTGGAACCCATAGAAACAAGACCATAAATATTTGTACCGTTAAATTTATAATTGGCTGCAAGTTTTCCTAAAACTACAATATCATCTCTAGTTGTATCTGTCTTGTATCTTGGGATTATATTACCACCCATTTCCAGCTCGTAATTATAATCATATGTGTCTTTTTCATAATCGATGCGTAATCCTCCTGTTAATGTCAATTGACCAAGTGTAAGTCTTGACTCATGAAATAAAGCATGCCCCGTAATGGCATTATCATATTCCTTCTTAGAAACCATGTTTTGTGCGTAAATATCCACATCTACAGATCTGTCAAAGCGCTGTTGGAAGCTAAAGGCACCAAAAAGCCAATTATACATTTTATTATTTTTAGAACGAGCAATGATTTCATTTGAGACCATATTTTGAATCTGCTCCTGAACTACAAAATATGCTGAATCAGGAGAAAAGTCTTGGTCAATAGATTGGTTATCATCCATCATTTGATAACTGCTTGTCATTTTTATCTGATAGTTTTCTTTATCATATTTAAATTCCAAAGCATTAGATGCTGTATTTCTTGTGTATGAACTATACTGGTTATTGTTTATATCAAGTGGTTCTTTTTCGATACTGTCATATATGGCGTATGGGTAACCACCTTCTTCACTATTTTCAGCTGAAGAAATATAGGTGATTGTGAAATCATCAATTGGTTTCCAAATTAATTTAAGGCGAGCACTCACAACATCAGTTTCGTCTACAGGCTTGTCTGTATATTCATTTTCATAAAAACCATCATAGTGTTTATATAGTGCTGATAAAGAAAATGCAAATTTGTCGTTAAACTTTTTGTAATAACCTAAATTACCTTCGTATTGTCCATATTCTCCATAACCGGCCTTAGCTTTTACTCCCTGGAAATCAAAAGGAGAAATGGTTTTTACGTTAATGATTCCACCAATAGTGTTTCTTCCATAAAGTGTACCATGAGATCAACGCAATACTTCA
>PKTE01000305.1 GCA_002869335.1 Salinivirgaceae bacterium
TTATTCGGTCAATTGGGAAGGTGATAATATTTGCTTGAAGTTTTTTGGAGTGCTTAAGCTTAGAGATCTCCAGGAAGCTAATGGATTAATTTATGCTGATAAGCGTTTTGATCGTATGAAATATCAAATTGCTGATTTTACTGAAGCTGATACTGTAGGAATGAAGCACACCGAAGTTGTTTTAGTTTCTCATCTGGACAAAACTGCTACCACATGGAATCCGTCAGTTAAAGTGGCTTGTGTTTCACCCGACGAAAAAACAGATCGATTAATTAAGGAGTATATCAGTATAATGGGCTCCACCAGTTGGAAATGTAAACTCTTTCATAACATTCAGGAAGCTGAAAAATGGTGTCAGGAATAATCGTTTTTTCTTTGTAATCGTACCCAAACTTTCTATTCCCTACAGGGTTCTCTAAAATTATGGTTTTTATTGCTTTTAAATGAGCAACAACGAAAGGGTTTGGTTGTTAGGAAATTAATAACTCATAATTAATCATTAACCATTAATATTTTAACATTAAAAAATAACACCATGACCTTTAAAATTGAAAGCATAGAAAACAAAAGTGGTCGCATAGCCATTGTAACTGGAGCCAATATCGGTTTGGGATATGAAACAGCGCTCGCATTGTCAAAAACTGGAATGAAAGTCGTAATGGCTTGCCGCAATATGCAAAAAGCTGAGAAAGCCAAAGAAGAGATATTGCAAAAAGTACCTAAGGCTGACCTTGAAATTATTCAATTAAATCTGAGTTCACTGAAATCAGTACGTGAATTTGCTGAAACCTACATAAGTAAATATGATCATCTCGATTTATTAATAAACAATGCAGGTATTATGGTGCCGCCATTTTCAAAAACAGAAGATGGATTTGAGTCGCAAATAGGAGTGAATTATTTTGCTCATTTTTTACTTACTAATTTATTATTTCCCATCATTGATAAGACTCCAAACTCACGTATTGTTCAATTAAGTAGTATTGCTCACGAAAAAGGGGTAATTGAATTTGATAATTTGAATTCCGAAAAAAGCTATGCAAAGTGGCCTGCCTACCAGCAAAGTAAGTTAGCTTGCTTAATGTTTGCCATTGAGTTGCAGCGAAGAATTGATGAGGCTGGGAGTAAAGTAATTTCTATGGCAGCTCATCCGGGTGTGTCACCAACAAACTTAGCTCAGCATATGCCTAAATTTTTACTATTCATAGGTATGCCTCTTTTCTTATTAATGTCTCATAAGCCAGCAAAAGGAGCATTACCAACTTTAAGAGCTGCATTAGATGAAAATGTAAAAGGGGGCGAATATTATGGGCCAAAGGGCCGCATGAAAGGTAAACCAGTTAAAGTTGATCCCAAACCGCATGCATTCGATAAGGAAGTAGCTAAAAAACTATGGACTGTTTCAGAAGAATTAACAGGAAAACCTTTTTCTTTGAAGCAATAATTTTGCTTTATGAAACAAAAATGGCCTCTTTTTTCCGGTATTATATTACTTGTAACAGGTATCGTTTTAAAATTTATTGAACTTTTACCTTTGACTTATATCCCTTTCTTTGTTGTGGGAGGCTCATTAAAAATCTTTTATATTTATCAGATTATAAGAAAAGGGAGATATAAGCCTGGCATTGAGATTCTTTTTTTAATTATCGGTCTTGTTCTGTTTTTTACTGGACTTATGTTGAAATACAATTATGTGGATCAATCTTATATCTATTGGACTATATCTGGTTTGACGTTGAAATTAGCTTTTGTGATTTTGTTTATATTGAAGATTCGGAAACCTGCAAAATAAAAAACAGTTCTGTTGTATCGCAACAACTGAGCCCACTCTAGACTTCATTAAGAATAACCGTTCATACAATAACAACTACCGTTTAAAAATTCATGTTATATATTATTTGTAGGCATGGGTAATTCATTTATGTTTGCATATCCAATTTTTTTGAATCTATTATTTACCGTTATTCAAATGAAAAGCAGATTTTTACTATTAGCGTTATTAGTATTAGTGATTATTCAATCCTGTACATATGATACGGATGAGATTTATGAAAGAGAGCTTAATCACCCATCTTCCCCTCCTGAAATTACAACAGTTGATCTAAGCTTCTCTATGGAGGAAGATACCATTATACTGATGCAGAATAGTGTTTTATTTCATTTTCAAACTTCTGAAAATGAGGTGCAACGGGTTGATTTTTATGTTGATGATACCTTGGTTGGAAGTGAAAATTCTGAGAACGGTATTTTTGAGCTTAATCACGATTTTATAAATGGTGGATATCATATACTTAGAATTGAGGTGATAACAAATTCAGGAACCGGTAGTATTGCTGATGAGATAGGGCTTGAAGGGTATTCATTTTCAACCCGAGAATGGGTGTTTAAAGTGCTTGATGGAAGTAGCAATAATGTTACAACCATGGTTGAAGATGGTTTTTTAAAATTAGTTTGGGATATCCCAAATGATGAAGTCACAGAATATATCGTTTACAGAGGTTATCAGGAGGTGGGTAGGTCTGCTGTGAATTCATTTATTGATAAAGGTTATGTTGGTGAAGGAGAGGAGTTTAGAATTGAATATATTGGACCCAATAATACCGATCCTCAATATATTGGATATGTTGAATTGCCCAACGAAATGGCAATTACTTATTTCGCCAATAAGAATAATAAATTTGCAATTCAATGGCCCCAGCCGAGGTATTATGCAGCAGTTGATTCGGTTGTAGTTTTTGCAGAGGAACTCGTATATGAAACAACAAAATATGTAGTTGATGTAAATGTTGGGGAGTATGTTATTCCTAAGTATTTTTTCGGTAAAGAGCATTCATATAAAATAATGCATATTCCAAAATATTATAACCCAGAATATGAAGATTATTTAGGTTCAGGCGGATGGCATGAATTTGCATTTTCAAATGAAATTCATTTGATTGTTGGATATCCATCTCCCATTTTTAATTATATGGAACAGATTAATAATACAGAACTGTTTTACCATACAAATAGATATTCAAATAGCGATTATACTCAAAACGATTCCCTTTTTACTTATTCATTCACAAATGAGCAAATAGTTTCGAGATATAGGTATAATCCAGCAAACTTTGGATCGATGAATGATAATATTATGAAAATTGCACTTTCTCCAAATAAAGAGTTTCTTACAGCCGCCGTTGGATATACTGGCAGAATAATGTATTGCCCAGTCAATGATCCATCTGACTATTCAATTCATACACATAGTTCTTTAAATGCAAATTACGCTACTAGGACCCCAATATCAAATAATGGCATAGGTCTACTTTATGGAAGTGGAAAGAAAGTTCTTTATAATTTTATTAATGATGAAGAGATAGATTTTGTTGAAACGAATACCTCTTATTCCGACTATAACATATCTTTCGATGGAAAGTACTTTTTTCTTGATGTTTCTCATACTATAGACCTTTATCAATTAATTGATGGTGAAATTTCTTTGATTGATGAAGTAAATCAATGGTCATATGATTTTGGGATTGATTATTTCGAATTTCATGAAAATGAACCTGATAAAGCTGTTTGTTATGATGAAGAGACGAAAGTGTTTAATGTAATTAGTCTACCGGCATTGGAGATTTTAAAGTCTTTCAGTATCCCTGAGGAAGAAGTGTTGGATGTTAATTATCAGACCAATATGATTCTATCTGGATCAGATGGGCTAATAGTAGTTCGAAGCCTTGATGATGGTAGTCTTGTGACTGAGATTCCAAATGAATTGCAATTTACATCGTATGGAAGTCTTAGGTTAATTGGGAACTCCTTATTCTGGAAAGATGGAGCAAGGTATTTCTTAGATTAATTCGAATAATTGATATTAAAAATGAAAAAATCTATAATAAACCTGCTGTTAATTCTTATAGTTTCAACAGCATTTTCTCAACAATTAAAAGTTGGCTTTGAATCTGGTTTTGCTTTTTATAATATGAAAGATTTGAAGTCCATAAATTCAGATTTACAAAATAGTTTAACCTTCGAGACAAAAATAGTTGCAGATTATCCTCCATATTTATATTACAGTCCGGGTTTATATGTTTCATGGGAGAAATTCAATGTTGGTATTCATACAACCTTAAATTCAACAGGATCAAGAATTTCGTCTAAAGACTATTCGGGTCAATATGGATTCGATACCCGCGTATTTTCCTTTGCACCATCTATTTATGTCGATGCCCTTATAGTGCCTTTACAGAATAAGTTAAACCTGTATTTTTCAACGGAAATAGGTGCTATTTTTTCTTCATTAGCATTAGATGAAAGGTTAGTGTTGTATGATGAAGTCTTAATAGATGAATCATTTGATTTTTATGCTTTAAACTATTTTATTGAACCGGGTCTTAAGTTGGATTATCAGTTTAATGATATTTTTAGTGCAGCTTTTAATATGAGCTATCTTGTACAATTTGGAGACAATGCATATGAGGCAAATGATATCGGAACTTTTTATTATAAACAAAATGCTATAAAGCCAGAGTGGAATAGCCTACGCATAGGTTTAGCCCTACATTTAACTATTCCCCGAGCAAATAATTAATACTTATCAAAACAATCATGAAATTTTTAATCAGTAGAATACTTCCAGGAATTGCTGTTTTTCTCATGTATCTTGTATTTGTTTCGTGTGAAAAGGAAGATGACAATAGGACTAATTATACATTTGATTATGGCAGTATAGTTGACATAGAGGGGAATACCTATAGAACTATTGCAATTGGGACACAAGAGTGGATGGCCGATAATCTTAAGACAGCCACATACAATGATGGAACACCCATATACTTGGAAGAAAATCCAGAAAATTGGTCAGAAAATTTAATTGGAGCATACTGCGAATATGATGAAAATGAAGATTTTGAGAACTATGGGGTTTTATATAATTACTATGCCGTTAATACGAATAAATTATGCCCTGATGGTTGGCATGTGCCTTCAGAAGAAGATTGGCAAACCTTAGAACTGTTTCTAGGAATGAGTCAGGCAAACATTGATATAACGGGTTTTCATGGACATAATGAAGGAAGCATGTTGGCTGGTGGAGCTTCTTTGTGGCAGAATGATGTTTTGACCAATAATCAAGAGTTTGGATCAAGTGGATTTAATGCATTACCCAGTGGTGGCTGTAGTATTGATGGAATAATTGATAATTTAGGAAATTTCTGTAGTTGGTGGAGTACGTCACCGTATTTGTACGATTCAACCAAAACTTGGTATCGTGGACTACTATATGATGAGTCAAGGATTTTAAGATCTGGATCGCCCAAGTATTTGGGAAGATCTGTGCGTTGTGTGAAAAATTAATATTGTATGTTTTATTGATTCCTGAAGTGCTTATTAAATAATATTATCTAATTACCCTAGCTAAAGAATTAATTAGGATTGTTTCCATATTTATACATACTCCTTTTTATTGTTATAATGTCTGGTAAAAGTTTTAAATTTATTTGAAAATTGAAATGCAATGGTAAATAATAAAACTTTATTATACGAGATTCTACCGGACTTAAATCTTATCATTGATTCTTGGTTTGGTGACCTTACTTTTGAAAAGGTTTTGAATGCTAAGCTAGAACAGATAAAAGATCCTCGCTGGAATCAATCCTATCATAATATTTCTGATATTAGAAATGCTGAGTTTGTACTGGATAATGCAGAAGCTCGCAAGATTATTGAATACACTAAATCTGATAAAAGATGGCAGTATGAGCGCAAAACAGCATATATTACTGATAATCCAAACCAGGTTGTTTTTCAAAAATTATTGGAAATTAATAAATCACAGGAAATTCCAAACCAAATGGAGAGTTTTAGCACCCTAAAAGGAGCACTTGATTACTTGCTGATAGAGTCTTCAGAAATGGATAGAATAGGCGATATTATTAGGAAGTTATCGATTTAAAATTGTAATTTCTTGTCTATGTTGTATATTGCAATACTCAATTTAAATCTGTAAGTTGTGAAATCAAAACAAATAACAATTATGGTTCTGGCCGGTCTATTTGTATTGGCTTGTAATCAGCCCAAAAATCCTGAACAGATTCTTCAAAAATCAATTGCTTCGATAGATACAGTAGAAACAGTTTCCTATAAACAAGATATGTGGCGAACTAATCCGCGAAGCTCTGATGATACTATAAAGCGGTTCCGTGAAATGTATTTTAAAAGGCTTAAGTCTGATTCTATTGTGGGGGTTATGGGACATTGGAAAATGTATTTGTATGATAAAACGAACGTGATGTTCGAGGATATTTATGACGGGAATCGCCTGATTCGTAAGAATAATAGTGATAGCGTTGCGGTAGTTTATGATTTGATAAAATATCCGGAGTGGAAACAAACTCATTTTTGGGGTCATAATACCCTGTTTGGGATGCAGTATGAGTTTAAGAAAGTTTTAAATGAAAAAGACAAGTTCGTAATAACTCTTTTAAACGATACTATTTTCAATGGGAGTGATTGTTACCAGTTAGAAATAAAACTTGAAGATTTTAATACAATGCCTGGTTTTGCCATGAAACTCGATTCAGCAAAAGGTGTGGTAATTTGCAATAAATATTTTATTGGTCAATCTAATTTTTATCCAATAGGAATGCATCAAGTTAGCTACAATAAAGGTGAGCCCGAAAAGAAGTATTTTCTCAACCAATACTATTACGACATAAAATTCAACTTGCCTATAGAAGAGGAGCAATTCAATACTTCTGATGAATTGCTGAAAGGGTTTAATGTAAGGGAGATGAAGCCGTAGAGATTGAAATTACTGTATTATTTCATCCTTGCAGAATTCGGAGTTAATGGTCTTATTTTAAGGCGAATAGATTTTGTTAATTGGTGATTTTATCGTAAATTTATAGGACATCATATAAATTACTTGCTATGAGAATATCAATACTTTTTTTATTACTAATGCTTGGCTTATGTGCAAAAGGTACGGTTTTGACCGTCCCAACAGATTATGGCTCTGTTCAGTCTGCTGTCGATAATGCTCAATATGGTGATACTATTGTTTTGTTGCAGGGGGAGTATTTTGAGAATTTGCATATTAGCACAAAAAATATAGTGTTAGCATCTCAATTTATTTTTACAAATGATGAACTTAGTATTGAACAAACTATCCTAAATGGTGGAGGAGTGAATTCCTGTATAGTGATTGACAGTATTGCTGCAAATAATAGTAAAATAATAGGTCTGACTATAAAAAACGGATATAACCATGTGGGCGCGGGCATCAGAATAAATGGTGTTGATATAGAAATCTCAAATTGCATTATTGAAGATAATGAATCGTATTGGTATGGTTTAGGAAACAGCATTTATATGAATAATTCCCAGTCAATTATTCAAAACAATATAATACGAAATAGTATTCAGGCATATGAAGGTGGTGGTATTTATTTAAACTATTGCGATTCCGTTTTTATTTTGAATAATCAGATTTATGGGCATGAGACAAATAGTGGTGACGGTGTTTCGGCGGGAGCAGGTGTTTTTATTGAAAATTCTACGCATATTCATTTAAAGAAAAACCTATTTCATAGCAACTACAGTGATTATGGATGGGGTGATCATGTTACATTTAAATATACCGATGCTTTTATAGAAGGGTGTACTTTTTATTCTAACATGGGGCGTTGTGCTATCGAAAATTATTCATCTTCTATTTCTATCAAAAACAGTATTCTTTGGGCTAAACCGGGTTTTCAAGGGTGGATTTTTTCAGATACTGCAAACTTAAATGTTACCTATTGTGATGTGATGCAATTTGTTCGGGGTGAAGGGAATTTTAGTCAAGATCCGGAATTTGATAATTTTAACGATTTTAGTTTATCCCAAACATCTCCATGTATTAATTCCGGAGATCCTACTTATGCCCATGATCCAGATGGGTCTGTTGTTGATTTGGGGTGGAATTATTTCGATTTAAGTTCATATGGAACAATAAAGGGTGTTGTTTCTTTGAACGAAGGAATTGGTACATTAGAGAATATATTTATTATTTGTGAGAGTGATACTATTAAACCTCTTTTACGTGATGGATCTTATAGTTTTTTTACTCAAGAGGGCACTTATCAATTAAAAGCTTATTTGGGAATTCATCAAACTATAGCTCAGGGTGATATCTATGTGTCTGGTAATGATGTTGTTGGTGGTGTTGACTTTCATTTTGCAAATACAGACCAAAATCTTAAGATTGATGTGAATAAGGACGGAACGGGACATTTTATTTCACTTCAAAGAGCTATTGAATGGTCTTTAACCCATGATACTATTCATGTTTTTCCAGGTGAATATGAGGGTGCTACCGATTTATATGGCAAATCCGTCGTATTTATTAGTGATTATTTCTATACTAATCAATCAATTGATATTGATAATACCATACTTAGAGGGAAAAATTCAAGAATTTTTAATATTGCTGATGTATCAGATTCTTTACTTATGTTTCAGGGTTTTACATTTCTGGAAGGATATGGTACAAATGGAGGTGGTTGTGAAATAAAGCATAGTCAACCAGTTTTTAAGAATTGTAATTTTTTGAATAATGAATCGAATAATTATGGAGGGGCTGTTTTTAACCTTTATTCTGATTCAAAGTTTTACGATTGTTTATTTGAGAATAATGAAGCTTACTTAGGAGGTGCAGTGTATAATTTTGGTTCTAATCCAATATTGGTTAATTGTACTTTCATCGATAATAGTGCATCATCAGGTGGTGCAGTTATAAATAATATTTCATCCTCAGCAGAAATAGATAAATGCTTTTTTCAGGGAAATATATCTTCCAATGGTGCTGGCAGCGCTGTGATGAATATGGGTGGAAAAAGTACCATTTCAAATTGCATTTTTAAAGATAATTATTCAAGTTATGGCGGAACTGTTTATTTTAAATCCAGTGCTCAAGGTTATATTGTAAACAGCTTATTTGATTCAAATAATACTAATTCTTCTGGTGGGGCTATAAGGATTAGAATGTCAAGTCCATTAATAGTGAATAATACAATTGTTAATAATGTAGCTCAAGAAGAAGGTGGAGGACTATATTTTGAAGATTATTGTTATCCCAAGTTTTACAATAATATTATCTGGGGAAATTCCTCTTCAGGAGGCAATCAAATATGTATTTCATCTACAAATTCAAACCCGAGTTTTTATTATTCAACTATTCAAGATGGTTTGTCTGGATTTTCTTATATTAATACTGCAAGTCCTGCAAATTTTGAAGGAGACTATTATTATAATTCAATGTTAGATCCCGTATTCCAGGATGAAGGCAATTTTCAACTATCTGAAAACTCTCCATGTATTGATGCCGGTACACTTATTTTACCTGATGGATTTAGTCTACCTGAAACAGATTTAATAGGTAATCCAAGAATAGATGGTGGTTTGGATCGTGGAGCATATGAGCATGCTCCTTTGGGTATTTCATCTAATTTCAATTCAGATGACAAAGGAATTTTGGCTTATCCAAATCCATTTTCAAATGCTATAACCCTTCAATTTGATTTGGAGCAAAATGCTTATGTGGAGGTTTCCATATTTGATATATATGGAAAGCTAATTAAAAATATCTTTGTCGGGTATCTACCTTCAGGAGTTCAGTCATTTAATTGGGCAGGATCAACTGAAAGTGGAGTGAAATTAGCAAGTGGTTTATATTTGTGTAGTTTCACAATTAACGGTAGGGAATTTTCAACCATGAAAATTAGTTTGAAGCGTTAAATGTTTTGGTAAAGGTTTGATTGAAATATTTGCAAATTCTGTCTAAATAAATATTTTACTGTGGAACTGTAAAATGAAACGTACTTCCTTTATCGACTTCACTTTCAACCCAAATTTTACCTTTGTGTTTTTCAATAAATTCTTTGCAGAGAATTAAACCAAGACCCGACCCTGTTTCGTTTTCAGTACCTAAAGTTGATTTGTTTTCTGAAAGGTTGAAGAGTTTGTTTTTTGCTTCAAGTGGTATTCCAATACCATTATCTTTTATTGACACCTGAATATTGTTTTCAATTTTTTCAACTGAGATATTTATTTTACCTCCTTTTGGAGTGAACTTAAGTGCATTTGACAAGAGATTGCGAATGACGGTCTCAATCATGTTTTTATCCGCAATTATGTTGCAATCATCTCCACATTGACTAGTAAAAGATATTTCCTTTCTTTTGATTTTTTCATCCAATAAAATGCGTAATCCATTTACCAGGTCACAAATTTTAAATGGTTCAAATTTTAACTTTAGCGCACCTCTTTGTAATTGAGCCCAGGTCAACAGATTTTCTAATAGTTTGTAGATATGTTTTGAACTCTCGTATAGCCTTTCTATAAAAAGCTTTCTGTTTTCAAAACTCATTGTTTCATGATCTTCCAATAACGATTCAGAAAGTCCAAACACTGAGCTAAACGGGCTTTTGAGATCGTGAGCAATGATGGAGAAAAACTTATCTTTTGTGGCATTGAGTTCATTGAGAGATTCTGCTAGTTCTTTTATTTCTTTATTAAGATTGTCAAGCTTTTTACTTTTAACCTGAATTTCGCTTTTTTGGTCTTTCAGTATTTTGTTCGCTTTACGCTTCTGAATAAATGCATACAGTATTATGCTAATAAGTATTAAAAGTGTAACAGAACCAAAAAGCAATACATTTTGAATAATATTTTGTCTTTTCTCTCTTTCAATAGTTATAGCATCTTTTTTCTGTTGTTCAAGCATCATAGCATGCTTCTCTTTCTCAAATCGGTATTGATACTCAAGAGCAGTAGTTTTTCGTATTTGGTCTTCGTTAAGAATACTGTCACTTAGGGTCTTGTGTACTACGTAATATTTATATGCCTTTTTATACATACCAAGAGCTGCACTGCTTTTTGCAATAAGGCCTGCACTTTCGTTAATTAACTTATTTACCTCCAGGTTTTGAGCAATCTTATATGCTTTTTCTCCAAAAGCAAGTGCTTTGTTTGGCTTGTTGCGGTCCAGATCAATTTCTCCAAGTGCGATGTAATTATGTGCTTCGGTGTATATATCTTTCACCTGCAGACTTAACTTTAGAGATTGATTAAAAAGCTCTTCTGCCTTTTGTTTTTTATCTTGTAAATTATAAACAATTCCAAGATTGTTTAAACAAGTAGCTAATTCACTATTTGCATCAAGTTCTTTAAAGGTGTCTAAGGCATTGGTGTAGTATTCTACAGCTTTATCATACTCTTCCTGTTTCACATATATGTTTGCAATAGTATAATAAGAAATTGCTGTACCCCTTTTGTCTTCCATCTCTTTTTCCATTTCAAGAGATCGCATATAATATATCAGGGCTTGTTCATAGTCTCCAACAAGCTTGTAGATTATCCCAATATTATGAAGTGTAGCTGTAATTCCTCTTTTATGATCAAGCTTTTCAAAAATCTTTAATGCTTCCTGGTAATATTTAATAGCTTCGGGATATTCAGATTTAATATCGTAATAAATACCCTGAACAAGTAAAGATCTGGACATGCCTTCCAGATAACTCAAACTATCTGCTATTCGGTAAGCTTCAATTGCATATTCATAGGTTTTATTGATGTCCTTTCGGTAACATTTAAATGCAATTTCGTTAAGTAATTTAACTTTTAAAGTGTCATTTGCTTTGTGCAAAGAGAGTTTGTTCTCGAGGCTGTCAAGTGAAGATAATTGAGCTTGTATTCCACTGTTACCCAACATCAAAATGATGAAGGTAATTGTTTTAAGGTTGATTCCCATTTTGTGTTGTATAACTGTGGCAATTTACTTTTTTTGAGTGTATAAAGATAAGGTTAACGGTTGTTTAACATTTTGTTTGGAATTAAAAAGCTTATTTCATATAGTAAAAAAATATAAGAAATGAGAAATCAACTTTTAGATCATAAGGGCAAAAGAATTTATTATATGGATTTCAGTAATTTGAAGACTCAAGATGAGATTTCTGCCCTTATAAATAGTAGCATAACTTTTATTAGAAGTCAACCTTCATCCTCCCTTCTTACTATGACAAATATTTCTAATATGCATTTCAATAATGAAATAAAAGAATTATTCTCCTCTTTTGTTAAAGGAAATAAGCCATATGTCAAAGCAGGAACTGTTGTTGGGATTTCAGGTTTGCAAAGTATTGTTTATAATGCATTGATGAAGATAACCGGTAGAAATATCAAGTCTATGAGTTCAGTCGATGCAGCTAAAGAATGGCTTGTGTCATATAATTAATAAATTACTTTAAAGGCTGTATTTGTTTGAAATCAGCCTTTTGATTTTTTTTCATTCTCTTTATTCTACGAGACATTTTATCTCTCTATCTGTCTTCTGTATATTGAATTCTGTCCTCTAAATTCTCAATTTCAATACTCATTTTCCTCTTGCATTTATGCAAATATTTCCATATATTCATGCGATAAACTTTTTGGTAGACAATTGGTTTAACTTATGCATATGAATCATCCCGAAGTCTAAACCCTAAATAATTATTTCACAAGACATGGACTACAAAATTTTGAAATTCGAACAGCGCGACCACACAGGTATCCTTACCATAAGTCGACCTGATGCGATGAACGCGTTAAATTCTGCATTTTTTGATGAACTTGACCACTTCCTGGGAGAAATTCCTAATATCCGAGTATTGGTCATAACAGGCGAAAATAAAGCTTTTGTGGCTGGGGCTGATATTTCTGAAATGGTGGATATGAAACCTAAAGATGCCCGACAGTTTTCACACCGTGGTCAGGATATTTTTAACAAAATAAAGGACCTTCGTGTACCGGTAATTGCAGCGGTAAATGGTTTTGCCCTCGGTGGAGGAATGGAACTAGCTATGGCTTGCGATATTCGCATTGCAAGTGAAAAGGCCAAGTTTGGGCAGCCTGAAGTTAATCTTGGATTAATCCCCGGTTTTTCCGGTACTCAACGTCTTTCACGCTATACTTCTTTAGGAAATGCATTGTATATGCTGCTCACCGGGGAAATGATTGATGCTAACCGTGCTTATGATATGGGATTAGTACAAAAGGTAACTAAACCTGAAGAGTTGATGGATGAAGTATTGAAAGTAGCGCAAACGATTGCGTCAAAAGGGCCAAAAGCTACAGAACAAGCAAAAAAAGTGGCCCGTCAGGGACGCCTAATACACTTCCATGATGCCAACAGGCTTGAATCAGAAGTGTTTGCATCGCTATTTGGCAACGAAGGAACCGAAGGAATGAAAGCCTTTCTTGAGAAAAGAGATCCAAATTGGTAATTAAATAATATCATTATGTCTTACACCGATAAACTGAAAAATGTATCAGTGCTGGGTGCTGCCGGAAAAATGGGTAGTGGCATCCTTCTACTTACAGCGTTGGAAATGGTAAACCAATCGCTGAAACCCGAAAATAAAGGGAAAACTTTTGTGCTCAACGCCATTGATATTTCCAATGAAGCACTCAATGGTTTAATTCAGTATGTTAGAGCACAAGCAAAAAAAACAGCTGAAAAGCAAATTGTAATGTTGCGTAAAGCATATGCTGACCGGGCAGATTTAGTTGAAAATGCTGACATCATTACACAATATGAAAATGATGTGGTTGCAGTAATTAAACCAACAACTCGAATTGAAGCAGCTTATGATTCAACTCTGATTTGTGAAGTAGTGAGTGAAAATCCTGATTTGAAAGTGAAGTTATTCAACCAGATTGAAGCAAACAATAAACTTTCGCCATGGTATTTCACCAATACATCATCAATTCCTATAAAAGAGCTTGATGAGAAAGCTAATCTTGATGGACGTGTAATGGGTGTGCATTTCTACAATCCTCCGGCCATTCAAAAGCTAGTAGAGCTTATTAAAGCAGAGAAGACCTTGCCTGAGCTTGAATCTTTCTCACATGAATATGTGAAAAACCTACGTAAAATTATCGTACCTAGTGCCGATGTGGCAGGATTTATAGGCAATGGTCATTATATGCGCGATACTCGTTTTGGAATTGAAATGGTTGATCGTCTATCTAAAGAGATGCCATTGCACGAAGCGATATTGGCTGTGGATACCATTACACGTGAATATCTCGTGCGGCCAATGGGAATATTCCAATTGGATGATTATGTAGGAATTGACGTGGTTCAGTACATTATGAAAGTGATGAAAGATCGTAATATCGATAATAAGCTCCAGAGTGACTTGCTCGATAAAATGGTTGATGCTGGCGTAAAAGGTGGTCAAAATAGCGATGGAAGTCAAAAAGATGGCTTTTTCCAATATGAAAAAGGAAAGCCAGCAGCTGTGTTGAACCCAGATAATATGGAATATGTTGATGTGGCAACTATTAAAGATAAGGTTAAGGCTTATTTAGATGCAAAAACAGATACAATGCCACGTTGGAAAGATCTGCTTCGCGATAAGAAAAAAGCAGACAAGCTTAAAGTATGGTTTGCTGATCTTAAAGCAGATCAAAGTACTGGAGCCCAATTGGCAATTGAATATATGCAAAAAAGTAAGGAAATTGGATTGGGATTAGTAAATGACGGTGTTGCAGCTACAAATGAAGATGTAAATACTGTTCTCGAAACCGGTTTTTTCCATGTATGCGGACCTATAAATGACTTTGTATAATCTAAAACGTTGAATATGTTACGCAAAAAAATATATATGACAGCCGGATATAATACCATTTCATTGGGTACCGGACGTAAAGAATTTCATCCTAAAAAGCCTCGCCCAGATATTGAACATTATATCAAAGAAGCAGGTGAAGGAACAATGAAAAAACTTAAAAATTCTGAGTCTATCGATGAGTCGGTGATTGGGAATTTTATGGCAGCTCGTTATAATAAGCAAGCCCATTTAGGTGCATTTGCTCCTATGATCTCACCAGTGCTAGAGTATAAACCAAGTTTAAGTGTGGAAGCAGCATGTGCATCAGGTGGTATGGCGTTAATGACTGGAATGAAGTCAGTTTTGGCAGATACTGCCGATAGTGTGTTGGCAATTGGTGTTGAGGTTCAAAATTCTGTAAAAGCAGTTTACGGAGCTGATATTTTAGCCGGAGCAGGTTATTTTAAAGATAGAAAAACCGGTCATGCACATTTTTTCCCTGGTCAATTTAGCGATAGAGCTGGAGCCTATTTTGAAAAATTTGGCCGCGAGAAAACACGTAAAGCTTATGCTCGTTGGTATAAACAAGCTATTGAAAATGCTCGATTATGTGATACAGCACAAGAATTTCATAATACGCACCCTGACCCAGAAGCATTGCATTTCAAGTCAGAACCAAATCCAAAGGTGTTTACGGACCATTTGAATGTGTTCGATTGTTCGAAAGTATCTGACGGTGCTTCGGCCATTGCTATATTATCCGAAGAAGGATTAAAAAAACATGGTGTGGATAAAAGTCAGGCCGTGGAAATTGTAGGATACGGACACAGTGTGGAAGATATCACACAAAAGCCTAAAGATCCAACGGTTTTGCATACCATGGCAGATGCTATTGCTAAAGCAATGAAAATGGCTGGTATCACAAAAGATGAAATTGGGACAGTGGAGATTCACGATTGCTTTACTGCAGCAGCTGTGTTGGGTGTAGAAGCTATCGGGTTTGCAGAACACGGAAAAGGAACAGATTTTATTTTAGACGGTCATACAGATCGAAATGGCATGGTGCCATTTAATACAACTGGTGGACTAATTGGTTGGGGACACCCAACAGGTGCTACAGGTGTGCACATGGCAGTGACTATTTGGGAGCAATTAACCGGAAATGCCGGTAAAGCGCAAATTGAAATGAAACCAGATCGTCCTTACGGAATGAGTGTGAATATGGGTGGTGATGACAAAACATTAATGGCAATCATCTATAAAAGAGCATAGCTATGTGGTACGAGTTAACTGAAGAACAAGAAATGATTCGCGAATCGGCACGAGATTTTGCCCAGCGTGAGTTGATTCAAGACGTTATAGAACGTGATGCAAAAGCAGAATTCCCTACTGCTCATGTGGAAAAGCTCAAAGAACTGGGCTTTTTCGGCATCATTACCGATGAAAAATATGGTGGCACGGGAATGGACTACATTTCGTATGTAATGGCTATTGAAGAATTTGCAAAAGTAGATTCTTCGGTAGCTGTTATTTTATCTGTGCACAATTCATTGGCTGTTGCAGGAATTGAGCGTTACGGAAACGAGGCTCAAAAAGAGAAATATTTGCCTCAAATGGTCAGCGGTGAGAAAATAGGAGCATTTTTACTTTCTGAACCAGAAGCGGGATCAGATGCATCAATGCAACGTACCACGGCAGAAGAAAAAGATGATCATTATTTAATCAATGGAACCAAAAACTGGATAACCAATGCCAATAGTGGTGGTATTTATCTGGTTGTTGCACAAACCCATCCTGAGAAAAGGCATAAGGGTATCAATGCATTTATTGTGGAAAAAGATACTCCCGGAATAACTTTAGGGCCACATGAAGATAAAATGGGAATGCGTAGTTCCGATACACATTCTGTGATGTTCACTGATGTAAAAGTACCTAAAGAAAATCGCATTGGTGAAGATGGATTCGGTTTTAAGTTTGCCATGTCAATGTTAGATAGCGGACGCATTAGTATTGCTGCTCAGGCATTGGGAATTGCAGAAGGAGCTTACGAAAGAGCCTTGCAATATTCCAAAGAGCGAAAAGCTTTTGGTGTGGAGATAAATAAGCATCAGGTTATTGCGTTTAAACTGGCCGAGATGAAAACCCGTATTGAAGCGGCTCGTGGTTTTGTGATGAAGGCTGCCTGGGAAAAGCAAAATGGTAAAAACTATAGCATGACCAGTGCTATGGCTAAATATTATGCCGCTGAAACTGCCATGTTTGTAACTACTGAAGCAGTTCAGATTCATGGAGGCTACGGATACGTAAAAGAGTACCATGTGGAGCGCTTGATGCGCGAAGCAAAGCTAACGCAGATTTACGAGGGTACTTCAGAAATTCAGAAACTGGTTATTTCCAGAACAATTTTAAATGAATAACAAAACGAAACTACTATGAATATATTGGTTTGTATAAGTAGTGTGCCTGAAACAACAACCAAAATCAGGTTCACGGACGACAACAAAAAATTCGATGAAAACGAAGTAAAATGGATTATCAATCCATGGGATGAATTGGCACTTACACGTGCGCTTGAATTGAAAGAGCAAGGTAAAGGAGTCGATGAAATTACGGTAGTTACCGTAGGAACTCCCAATACTGATCAGGTATTGCGTAAAGCGTTGGCTATAGGTGCCGACAAAGCCATTCGTGTCAATGCTGAACCAACCGATGCATGGTTTACAGCTCATCAATTGGCAGAAGTAGTTAAAAACGGGAA
>PKTE01000170.1 GCA_002869335.1 Salinivirgaceae bacterium
CATAACCACCAAGCACACAAAGGATGCACAAAGCCCACAAAGAAGGCGCTCCACTTTGTGAACTTCGTGACTTCTTTGTGAACCTTGTGGTTAAATTTCTTAAGGTTTTTCGTTATCATTATTCTATGCTGCTCATTGCATAAAATCGATTCGCTTGTAGCTAGTTAACGCTGCACAATTAAATTATTCTGAATAATTAGATTTTATTTCTCCGCCGCCTGCAAACCCCAGATCGCGCTGATTTGCAATCAGTGCGCGACGTGTAAGCAAAATTCAATGGCTTAGATTTTAGCTTCGTCGAGCTCTCCGCCAACTGGCGGATCGGTTAGCTTTGCTGTGCTCCCCGCCAGCAGGCGATTCGGTTGCAATCAGTTTATGAGCTGGCTAAACAAATTGATTTTAAAGCATAATCATACGCTTTCAATTTTAATTTCATACTTTTAACCCCATAAAACAGAAGACAACAACCTTAAAACTTAAAAAATGAAAAATTTACTATTTGGCTTAATGGCCTTGATATCATTCTCTCTATTTGCACAAGATGATTTTGAGGGTACTATTACTTACGATATGACTTATTCAAATATGCCCACGGAAATGCAGCAGTTTTCTGCTATGCTTCCAAAGCAAACAATCATTTCTATTAAAGGTGATAAGAGTCGTATAGAAACGCCTATGGCTATGGGTACACAGGCATTTCTAATTGATCAAAATGCTTCAGAGTATATCATGCTTATGGATATGATGGGGATGCGCAAAGCCGTTACAATTACAAAAGAAGATTCTCAAATGAGTACGCCTGAAGTTACCTATCATGATGAGTACAAAACCATTGCCGGTTACAAGTGCCAAAAGGCTACTGTTATTACTTTAG
This sequence comes from Salinivirgaceae bacterium, assembly GCA_002869335.1. Taxonomy (GTDB): domain Bacteria; phylum Bacteroidota; class Bacteroidia; order Bacteroidales; family Salinivirgaceae; genus Salinivirga. Next base: position 875 of record PKTE01000170.1, read on the forward strand.
ATATGGATGGTAATAAAGTAACATCAGAATTATATTTTACGGAGGAAATTCCTAATGTGAATAAAGATTTGAATTTTGTGAAAGGCTTACCACTTCAATATAGCGCAAAAAACGATGCCATAGACATTGTACTTGTGGCAACCAGTGTGGAGAAAAAGTCGCTATCTAATAATCTATTTGTAATACCTGAAGGTTTTGAACCTGCCACAATGGATCAGCTCCAAATGGGAAAATAGTTAGCGGATTCTCCCGGTCCAATAGATTTTACATTGGTGTGTTAGAAACATGTTTCCGAATGAATAATATGTCTGCAGTTTTTGCTTTAGCTTTTTTTATATCTATCTAATCTATAATTAATTAAAGTGTGATTACTGATAAAAAACAGACCAGACATTAACTGTAATTTGTAAGACAAAAAAGTGCCATATGAGGTTGACAAATTTGCCCAATAGGATAAAACTTAGAATTCTTTTTTCGAATAAGTGGGTGTTTACAGGTTTATTCGTTTTTTTAATTTCAACGATTTTATTAGTCTCTTTTGTTCCGAATATTGACTATAAAGCATTTCTTTATTAGAATGGTGTTGTTGAATATTCAGCAGGAAAACTGATTAATATAACTGAAACAAATAATACCGTCAATAACAATAGGATTTACAGCTATTCATATGAATTTGAAGTGAATGGAAAATACATAAATGGCGTGTCGTATGATGTGTTGAAGGATATTAAAATTAATGATACAGTAGAAATTGAATATTTGACTGATGATCCATCGGTTTCAAGAATTGTAGGATCAGCAAATGGTTCATATCCGTTTGATACATTATACTTTATGGGAGTATTCTTTATTATAGGTGTGTTATTGTTAGTAGTTACCATGTACAGTAGTTATAGATTACTTAAAATATTAAATTCAAATTTTGAAGTATTAACGGGAACCATGGTTAATAGATGGAGGGTTCCTTTTGTCATAATCAATAACTACCAATCACTTTATAGGTATAAATTTACTTACTCCAGCAACGGTGAGACCTACAAGAAATTTAAATATAGTACAAGGTCAGACAAATTTATTGAGGGTCGTTCTTATGACCTGATTGTGAACCCTTCAAAATTATATAAATCATTTGTATTTGATAGTTTGCCCAAAAGCGTGAGGAAATATCTAAATGATAAATACACTATGGCTAGCAGCAGCGCTTGAAGCAATGACGGTGATTGAATCAAGCTTTCATCATAAAAATATAACCACCAAGTGCACAAAGGCTGCACAAAGCCCACAAAGAAGGCGCTCCACTTTGTGGACTTCGTGACTTCTTTGTGAACCTTGTGGTTAAATTTCTTAAGGTTTTTCGTTATCATTATTCTATGCTGCTCATCGCATAAAATCGATTCGTTTGTAGCTAGTTAACGCTGCACAATTAAATTATTCTGAATAATTAGATTTTATTTCCCCGCCGCCTGCAAAATCGAAATCACAATAGGTTTCAATCCTGCAAAGAAGAATTCTACGGCAATTACCATTACGATGAGGCCCATGAGGCGCATCATAACTTTTATGCCCATGTCGCCCATCCAGCGCATAAGGCGTGAGGAGGAGAGGAGTACAATATATGAGATAGTTATTACCAGAGCCAGTCCACCTATTAATATCATTTTGTAACCAAATGTGGTGGCGTCTTCCATCAATACAATACCATTGGTAATAGCTCCCGGTCCTGCAATCATTGGTATAGCCAAAGGTGTAATTGCAATGTCGTTGGAGAAATCTTCTGCGGTTTCCCCAGAGCTTCGGGTTTTGCTAAAACGGGCTTGAAGCATATCAAACCCTACGAGAAAGAAAATAGCACCACCCACAATACGCAG
>PKTE01000201.1 GCA_002869335.1 Salinivirgaceae bacterium
ATATTTGCAACTGTAGGTAAGTTGGCTAATCAGTAAAATCGAAGTCGTCATCACGAGCGTAGCGAAGTGATCTGTTTCAAGTATTAATAACAGATTGCTTCACTTCGTTCGCAATGACGCGTCTTCGATTTGAGGTTAGCACAATGGCTTCTCGCAAAGGCGCTTTTACTGCTTTATAACCCTTCCACTATACACTTCCTCTCCATTCCTCACCTCAATAAAATACATCCCATCCGGCTGATCAGAAATATTCATTTGATGGTTCGATAATTCTCCGGAATAAACGATTTGCCCGGCTACATTTTTAATGGAAATAGTGCCTGTTTCGATGTTTGAAATAGAGAATTTGCCGCTAGTTGGATTTGGAAATAATTCAATCTGTTTTATTGCTGCAGGTGTAATGCTTGTGTAAGGTTCAGTATAGTCGATGTCCAAAGCTATAGCTGGTCCTGCCAACACCCAGTTTACATCATCTCCGGTTGCAATAGTGGAATTAACTATAACACTAGACTCACTTGCGAATTTTTGTATTGTTTCATCAACTGCTTTGATATTCCAGGTTTGTAATGTTCCTAGACTATTTGTGTATGTTCCGTACATATTAATGGCAACTAAAAATTCACCACCTTCAAAACAATAGTTATCGCCACCATCATCCACAAAAGGTATGTATACTAAAGAGTTCGTATCATTAATTGTAAGTGTAACTTGTGCTGCTGATGCATATGTTGTATAAGTATCAGTGTCTGAATAATATTTTAGAAGTGAAGCCGAAATTTTAGCTTCTTCATTTCGGAATAGATCCAGTTGTTGCGAGTTTTCAATGTTTGATCCTACATGTAAAAAAACTCCCTGGAAATCATAATAGTCGTCATTATTACTTCCATGTAATGAAGGATCGGGCAAATTGAACTTAAACCCTAATCCGTCTCCATTTTCATCAAAAGATACCCAGTCATCAGGTGAAATTTCAGTATTCACTTTTGAAAAATCAACTGGTGATAATATGCTATCTGTTATTTTAAGCTCAGTATTTATGAAATTATTGTAGATAAATGACTCATTTGAATGGGTTACATTATGTTCAATAATGTAATCACCTGTTTCTGTGGGGGTCCAATTTTGTAACATGTGAAGTGTGTCATATGCACCACTTGCAATCGTGCTTTCATGTGTAGTAGTAAATGTTTGCTGAATTGCCTGATCTTTCAAAATTGTTACCTCATAATCTACATTGCTCATGTCATTTATGCCATAATTATAAACAGCGGCGTGAAATCCTTTGAATTCCTGCACTAAAAACCATGGGTAAGCATAAAAACCTTCCTGAAAATCATAAGTTGTAGTTGGTTCGTTATATTCAATGTAATCATTCCAGTAATCGATCATGGCCATGTCATAATCGTGTGGCTCAATGAATTTTACATCGTCAATGAGCCAGTAATAATGTGTTAAGCCAATTTGGTGAAAGCGAAATTTTACATCGTTTTGACCTGCAGCAATGGCAGAAATGTCAATTTCATTATAATTTGGGTTGCCTGATCCAACACTGATGTTATCTACAACACTGAAAGAACTCCATGTTGTTCCTCCGTCTATTGAAATTTCTACGTAAGCATTTGATGTTTCTCCCAAACCACAACAGAATCGGTTCCATTCGGTAAATGTGATGTAAACACCGTCTACATTGGACATGTCAATGCCTGCATCATATTGAATATACGCATCTAATTCATCATTTAATGTCTGTGAGCAATTAGCTGACGTGTGAAAATAATCTGATTCAATCATTAGAAACCCATTTTGGTTTGAATAGGAGTTTATGGGTTCTCGTGGTACATGACAATCGTCTCCAATTGAAGTGTACTTTCCTCTTGGCCCGACTGTATCCCATCTCCAATTAAAATTATTTCCGGTATTGTCTACAATAGACCACCCGGTAGGAGCATTTGCAGGTACAGGAACTCCATTGTCTGATGTTCCTGACCAATCAGTACCATCAAAATCTGTTTCCCATATTAAAGTACCCTGTATTCCATTTGGATGAATTGGGTCTTTTGTTGATAGTGTTTCTTTATGCATCGACTTTGGTGCAAAGTCTTGTGCAAATAAATTCGCGGCAATAATCATTGCCAAAACGGATAATAGTAGTTTTCTCATAGCACTAAAATTTTTAGTTAGTATAGCAATTTAAGATATAAATCTACCAAAAGCAAAAAAAAATAGCTGCCGGGATCCGACAGCTATTTCTAAAAATAAGGGAATTAAGTTATTCTATTATAATGCGTTGTGTTTTGGTCTGCTCGTTTGAGAATAATTTAATAAAGTATACGCCTTTTGGCTCATTTGTAATGTCCAAAATTGATTTTCCATTAATAATTGAAGTTTTTACAATGTTACCTATAGCATTAAAAACTACCATCTGATATACACCATCTGCTTCAATATTGAATAGTCCGTTTCCAGGATTTGGATAAACTGTGAACTGAATGTTTTCAATTCCATTGATGCTTACGTACTGGATATTTACAGTTTCGTTTACATCCGCATCAGCAACAGTAACCTGGTCTGTAGCAGATTCATAGTCAGTCATGCTTACTGTATAATCGTAAGTTGCATTGGCCATGTCGCTGAATGAAACCATTCCATTTATATCTGTGGTTGCACTCCAATTATCTGTTCCATCTGTTAATTCAACAAGTGCACCCTCTAATACTACATCATCCTGATCTTTTACCGTGAAGGTTACATCGAATGTAGTTTGAGGCATGATCATCGTTTCGTTAATCTCAATATTAGCGCTATTTACTGTAAATGAATTATTAATGGTATCATAACCTTCTTTAACAATTTCGTAATTGTATGTTCCATCAGCTAATTCAATAGAAGCGAATCCGCTTGCATTAGTAACTATCGTTGAATCTTCAATGGTAACTTCTGCTCCTTCAATTGGATCGCTGTTTTCGTCAGTTACAGTGAAGTCAACATAGTAAACTAATCGTATAACCACGTTTTCAGTTATATCGGCACCGTCAATAGTTATTACGCCTGAAATAGTTTCAAAATATGCTTTGGTTACAGTGTAGTAATATGTGCCGTTAAGTGCATTAATAGATGCTTCGCCGTTTGCATTTGTACTTAATACAGCTCCGCCAACTACAATAAATGCTCCTTCAACAGGATCAGTTCCGTCAGTTACCACAAAATTCATTGTATAAACCTCAAGCATTGTAATGTTTTCAGTTAAATCAGCTCCCGAAATAGTTAATGTATCAACTACATCTGCATAACCGGCAGCAGTGGCTGTGTAAGGATACTCTCCATCAGGTAATACAATAGTTGCAACACCAGAAGCATCAGTAGTAAGGTCTGTACCATTAATGTTGATATTAGCATTTACAAATGCATTTCCTGTCTCATCAATGACATTAAATGTAAGAGTGTAGCCTGTTAATGCAACCATTGATACATCAATTGTTTGAGCAGCACTATTTACAACCACACTTCCTGTCATGTTCTCATACATTGTGTGTGAAATAGTATAGGAGTGATTTCCATTATTTGCCATCATAGCTGCATGTCCACTTGCATCGGTGGTCGTTGTTGCTCCTCCCATTTCAATTGTTGCTCCTTCAATTGGGTTGCCTGTACCTTGTTCAGTTACTGTAAATGCAACTTCAAATGTTCCTGCTAATGCCGGTGCTTTTACATAATCAATGTATGTGCTTGTATAGGCAAGCCCTGCACCTGAAAATGCAATGTAGTGTTCACCATCTGGAATTGAAGAAATATCAACAGTTTTTTCTTCGTAATCTGTATTGGTAATTGTCATTGTTGTTAGGTCTGTCCATGTGCCACCTCCGGTTGTGTCAGCAGTATACTGAATAGTTAATGTGGCATCCTGATATGATTTTTTTGCCCAAAATGAGAATGTATCTCCAGAGTTTACATCAAGTAATGGGGTAATTAATTTTTCGTCAGTTGCTTCTGCTGAAGGGTTGAACCAAGCGCCGGCCGCACCTTCGTAAACACTGAATGTTAGTGCCTTCCATGCTGCGCTAGCAGTCCATCCTGCTGGAGGGAATGTGGTTCCTGCATCGTTAAAGTCTTCTACATAACCTGCATAACCAACTCCTTCTAATGTAACTGTATTAGTTCCATTATTGCCATTATGATTGATTTCCAAATTTGCAGTTCTTGAACCACCTGCCTGGGGAACAAAATTGATTGTTACGTCAATTGTTTCATCAGTTCCCAATTCAATAGGATAAGTTACATCTGCAATAGAAAAATCTTCTGCATTTGTTCCGCTAAATACAAAGTCAGATTCGTTAATGGTTAACGTATTAACACCTGTATTTGTAATTGTAATAATGTCTGAATCTGTATCTGCAACAGTAGCTTCTCCAAAGTCAAGTGATAAAGGAGATACTTCGCAAATAGGTGTAGTTGGAATTTCAGCCCAATTCAAATCATCAATATAAATTGAATTGTATGTTCTTGAAACTCCATGTTTGAAAGCTACATACATGTCGCTTCCACCGTATGAATCGAAATCAACTGAATATTTCGCATAAGTATCCGTTAATGCAATGGTTTCAATTTCAGTAAATGTTGATTCATCGGTTGGATCTGTTATTGTACCAATAATGATGTTTTCTGCATAGCTAGCACGTTTGGCGTAGAATGTAAGTCTTTTGCTTCCCATTTCAAAAGCTGGAGTAATGGCAAATGGTATTTCAGATAATGTGCCACTATTTGTTAATGTTAAGCAGTTTGGTGATGATAGGGAGTAAGTGCTAAAACCATCAGCAAGAACATATACACCTGTGAAACCGGGTGTAATACTAGCCCATTTTGCAGGGATTTCATCTTCAGCTGTTGCATCAAAATTTTCGAAGTAATCAGTAAAAGGACTATAAGTAGAACCAACTAAACCAATAGGGTTAAGTGTTTTAGTTCCATTATGTGTGATATCCAATGATGCTTCTTTATCTCCTTCTGCTGAGCTGTTTAAGATAACTTCAATTTCGAATGATTCGGCTGTAGCTAGTTCGATTGGGTAGGTAATTGTTCCCAATGAGAAGTCACTTGCATTTGTTCCTGTAATGGCAAGATCACCATCAGCAATTGTCAATGTGCCACCGCCATCATTTGAAACTGTAACAGTTTTAGAATAGGCAATATTTGTTAATAAGTTGAAATAGCTCAAAGTATCATTTGAAGCTGCAAAAACCGGATCAGTTGGTGATTCACGAATTACAACATTATCGATATCTACGTTATAATCACCAGCTCCCCACGTATTTTTAATTCTTAGCTTAATATTTTCGCTATTATATGCAGCATCGAGATTAAGTGTAACAGTCACAAATTCGAGACTTGATATATGATTATTCTGATCAATCGTGTGAATGGTTGTAAACGAAGTTCCATTATCTGTTGAAAGTTGAACTTCTACTTTGTCTGAAGCTCCTAATACTGTTGCTGTTTGAGGATATGATCCAAATGTAGCATCACAAATTCTGTAATCAAATTTCACCTGATTTGCAGTGGCTGACAATGGTCCTACCGGAGGAGTTGTAACATCTGCATTTGAAGTGCTGCTCCACATATTTACTGAGAGGCATTCTGTTCCGCCTACGCCATGGTCTCCATACACAAAGTAATTTGTGGAAGTCCAATCTGCAGGAATTGTGTAGGCGCTTACACCCGTAAAATTTTCAGTAAATGGAATTGGTTTTAGTGGGTTGCTTTGAGTTGTGAATGACCAAATTGGGCAGCTAGTAGCATCCCCAACGCTATTAGTAGGAATAACTTGCCAATAGTATGTTGTTTCGTAATCTAATACGCTTGAAGGTGTAAAAGTTGTTTCAGTTACAGTAGTGCCATTTTCTAAATTAGTTGGAGTAGTAGCTCCTGCACCATCTGTTCCAAAATATAAGTTGTAACCTGTTGGAACGCCTCCGCTGGCTGCGTTTTCCCATGATAAAGTAGTTGTAGCAATAATATCTGTAGCTACATCTGCCGGAGTTGGATTGGTGGCTGCTTCTGGTAATTCTGCTGCTATTTCTGGTCCTACTACATAATCAATGTAAACACTGGTGTACGAAAGATTATATTCAAATGCCAGGAAATAGTTTCCTGCAGTAATTCCCGATAGGTCAATATTGTAGTTTTGATAGCTTCCTGTTAAAGCAATTGAACCTGAGGGCACATCCGTCCATGTTACTTTGTCTGTTGAATAAACTAGTTTGATACTATATGTTCCAAAACCATTTTTAGCCCAAAAACTAATTGATGAAGATCCATCAATGATTACCTTAGGCGTAATCAACTTATTTACACCTGTCGATGATATATAAGCATGATATGTTCCTTCATAAGGTGCAAAATTTTGTCTTGCCCACGTTTCTGCTTCCCAACCGGCAGGTGGCCAGCTACCTTCAAAATCTTCTACCATTGCTGATGCACTGTATATGCTAAAATTATCAGTGAAGCTGTCGTTAGCAGTGTAATCGTCAGCTGGCACTGTTACTTCAATGCTATGATCGCCTTCAATAGCTGTCCATGTAATAGAAGCATCGGTACTATTTCCAGAAGTTACATCTATGGTTTGAGTCCCAATTGAACTTCCGTCAATCAAGAAATCAACTGTTTTTGAAGTTTGGTCGCTTGAACCATTATTGTTTATTGTAGCAGTAAAAGTAACTTCGTCTCCTGCAAATGCAGTAGTTGGAGTCATTGCAATTGCATCAATTGATAAATCATTTGCTACAGGGGCTACCACTTTTATATTATCAAATCCGAAACTATAATAAGATGCTCCAGCGCTATATACATAAAATGCTATATAAATATCCTGACCGTTATATGGAGAAAGGTCAATAATATTGTTTTGCCATGTTGTTGAGTTTAAGTCCACATAGTTAGCTAATTCAGTGAAACTAGCTGGGTCAGTATCTGTGGTTGATACCATAACTTTAAAACTGTATACATAGGTTGCACTTTCTACACCTACGTCAAAACTTAAATCAAAATCAGCACTTGTAATTGAAAGCTGTGGTGTTATTAAATAATCGTCCGAGCACCCCATTGCTGCAGCATAATCAGTTGTGCCGTTAACAGCATATTGTGCAGGCGCTTTGAAATAATATGAATCAGCATCATTATTTACGGTTGTCCAATCAGCTGGGATACCACCACTGAATGTTTCGTTTATAAGTGTTTGTGCATTGGTTAGTGTTCCAATCAATACAAACAATGTGATTAAAAATAGTTTTAAATGTCTCATAATTACTTTTTGGTTTGAAATTTTGCACAAGAAAGAGATAAATGGATTGCAGAAAAATAGGGGGGAACCCTCAAAATTTTAAACTACTATGTTTTCCGTCATTTGATTAAACAATGTGATTATGAGGTGTGTATTATAGAAAATTGAATAATGATAAGGTATTGTATCATATTGTTTTTTGGAATTGTTTTCCTATCAAAAGTTGCTATAGGTCAGCAAAATAATGTATACAATAGTTTCGGTATTGATTATAATTATGGGGGAATTTTAAAACATAGCTCTGAACTGCCTTCTATTGGGTCAAATCGGATAAATGGCTTTACTATAAATTATTCGCGTATTCCAACTGCCAAAAGTAAATGGGATCAATGCTTTTGTTTTCCTGAAATTAGTTATGGACTCGCTTATTATAATTTTGGTGATCCCGAAATGCTAGGCTATAGTTTGAATCCATTTATGTCTGTGGCCCCATATTTAAATCCGCATGGTCGTTTGCACTTCTTACCTCGATTTGCCGCGGGTCTTTCATATGTTAGTGAAGTATATGATGTGGCTAAGAATCCTGAAAATAACTTTTTTAGCTCTCATATTTCAGGATTTTTACAAGCAAGCTTTTCATTAAAGTATGGAATATCTGATCACTTTCAGCTTTCTTCTTCATTTAGCTACAATCATATTTCAAATGGAGGGCTTAAGCAACCTAATAAAGGGATGAATTTTTTAACTGCAGATGTTGGTTTAAAGTATTCTATAAGTAAGATGGCTTTCCCATCGTATACTTCTGCAGATAAAAGAGTTGAAGACAAAAAAAGATGGCGTTACAGGATTAATACCTCTTATACCTTAAAAGTAGCGCAGAAACAAGATTTATTTGACAGAAAAAATACTTCTGTAATTGGATTCATGACAACGGCCGGGTATTTTATTCCAAGGTTTAGTATTGTAGAAGCCGGATTTGAATTTATTGCAGATGGTTATTTAAAGGAGCAACTTTATAGAATGGGCACTAGTAAGGATTATAAAAGATTTTCACTAATAGCTGGACATACTGCAAAATTTGGGCGATTAGGTTTTTCGACACTCCTGGGAGTTTATCTTTACTCACCATATAAGGCAGTGGATCCTGTGTATCAAAGATATCAATTAACTTACGACATATCGTCAAAACTTTACTTTGGAGTTGGCTTAAAAGCCCATAGACATGTGGCGGAACTAATGTTGGTAAGTTTAGGTGTAAGGTTATAAAAAAAGCTCTCCGAAGAGAGCTCTTTTCTTTATTCAACATCTTTTATGTTGACTATAACTTTATCTTTCCAACAAATTATGACATCACTGTCAATAATTCCATGCTTAAAGTTTGTATAATACATGGTTTTGTCCCCGTCTTTTTCAACTTTTGTTACTGTTGGGTCTTTTAACTCATAAAGATCAAGAGGCATTTCGTCAGCATTATAACCGTATTTTTCAGCTGCATCAATCATTGAATTTGTGGCATTGATTTCATCCATAAAACCTTGCATTTCAGGTGAAACCTCAACGCCTCCACCACAACTATAAAATAAAAGCGATAAAAATGCAGCAAAAATAAGAGTTAGTTTTTTCATGATATTTTTTTTTAGTTATTAAATGATGGGTTAAGTTACTGAAAAAATATGATGTTCTATAATTTTTCTGTAATCAGCATGTTAAGAGCCTCAGTCCATATTATTTTTTGTTTATAAATTGTTAATGATTGCAATCGTTTGCGGAAATAGTTAAAAACATATATTTTTGACCCATCTATTTATTTAGATAGGGTTTCAAAAGAAAATATTATGAATAGAAGGTAAGATTGTATTTTATTGAAACGCTTATTGTTAATTTTTAAAATTTACAAGTATGAAAAAAAGAATTTTCACATTTCTTGCAAGTGCACTTGTTTTGACTCTTGCAGTTGTTAGTTGCTCTGAGGAAGAGGCGACAACAGTAACTTTAAATAAGGATTTAACAGCCTCTCTAACTTGCTATGTTGAGGCGCAACTTATTGAAGATACAACAGCCGTTGTATACGAGAATGCTCCAGCTGGAACAAAAGTATTTATCAGAGTGAACAACTCTGAATACAATGCTGGTGCTTCTGGAGTTACAGTTTATGAAACAGAAGTAGGCCCTCAGGGAATGTTTATGTACGACATCCCTGTGACTGAGAATGGAACAAACGTTACAATTCAGTTTGATGATTTTGTTTATGATCAACTTCAGTACGACTGGGATAGTGACATAAATGATTGGGTTACTGACGGCACAGAAACTAAAAAGTACTCTGCTGCTTCACTTAACCTAATGCTTTATGCAGGTGAAACTCAGTATGAGAAAGTACAATATTTTGATACATCGTTTTAATTGACAAAATAGAATTTATTATGAAGAAATTAATTGCAATAATAGCCAGTGTTGCATTCATGTTGCCAGCAATGGCGCAAGATGTACCAGTAGGCTCAGCATCTTCAGGTGAGAAAGTTGTCAACAAAAATGGTGTGGCAATTCTTCCTACCGCTGGAGATATCGCAATAGGTATTGATATGGTTCCATTTTTAAATTATTTTGGAAACATAGCGAACCAAACTGTGAACAATAGTTATAATGGTAGCTTTTTATCAAACGCGAATACACTTTTTGGAAAATATTTCTTACAAAGTGATTTAGCTGTGCGTGGTCGTTTTATGATTATGAGTAACATTTATCAGGATAAAAGATATATACTGGATGATGCTGCTTTCTTTAATGATCCAAATACAAATGATCAGGTTGTTGACGTGAGACACTTTAAAGACCATGATTATATGCTTGGTTTTGGTATTGAAAAACGCAGAGGTAAAGGTCGCTTACGTGGAATCTTTGCTGCTGAAGCTAGTTTAATGTTTGGTACTAATAAAACTGAGTATACATACGGAAACAACTATTCTGACTTAAATACAACCCCTGGAACTACAAACTTCGGTGGTAATATTGCAGCCAATGGACGTGTTCTACAAGATAATAATGGTAGTTATTTTGGAGCAGGTATTGGTGCTTTTATTGGTGTTGAATATTTTATCATGCCAAATATTGCTATCGGAAGTGAAGTAGGTTGGGGAGTTAATTTTACAAAATGGTCGCAATCTAATACTGTTACAGAAGTTTGGAACGGAAATTCAGGTGAAGAAGTAACAACTCTAGATTCACCAGGAGACCTTGGCTTTAATTATGGGTTGAATAACCCTACTGCCTCACTATACATGATGTTCCACTTTTAATCTGGTAAAGCACAGATTTATATGAGATGAACATGAAATTTTTCACTTAAAGCGCCCTTGCCATGGGCGCTTTTTTTTTATTGTAATCTGCAAGTGCTGGATTAATTAAAATCGGAGTTTCCTACCCTCCCGATGCAAATCGGGATGCTCTTTGACCATCTGCGCTAATCGCTCATTGCAATTAATTCTTTTATTTTCTGTTTGGATTCCCAGCCTTTGATTTGTCTCTCTCTGGCGTATTGGTTCACTTTGAAAAGATAGTGAATTGTTCATCTTTGAAACGGGCTCTAGTAAAATATAAGTTTTTCGTTTGAACTAGTAATCCTGACGGGATTAAACAATTTTAGCCCTGGGTAAGCAAAGTTCGCTGAAAGCGAACAGCGTCATCCAGGGTATATGTATCGAGAATTATAATCGCCGCAATGTAATAAAATTTGAAATCGAGATTTTGCCATCGGCGATATTGTACGATCGTTTTATAATTACAAATCATATTAGAATAGGAGAGTGTCACTCGTATTTGAGTTTTATTGAATTTTCTGCAACCCATATATCGATATATTACACCTAAGGTGTTTAATAAAAAAATAGAATTAATATATTGAACTGGAAATGTTATGTAATCCTATAAATGTATGCCATGACTTGTTTAAAATAAAAAAGGCCGGAAATAAATTCCCAGCCTTCTAATTGGTGGGCGATGAGGGGGTATTCAGCACTTCGTGCTTCATGAGCTCCTCCTTCGTCGTCGGTTCGAATCCCGAATTGTACAAATTTTCAATTTGTAAAACAATTCGTGGACTCACGATAAATTGAAAATCGAAGATTTTATTTATCGGAGCCCCCGACCCCTTGGGTTCCTGTATGTTTTGATTGATTAATATGGATTAGGGATGCTGAAATTTGAAGTATAAAAAAAGGTCAACCATTTCTGATTGACCTTAGTGGGCGATGAGGGAGTCGAACCCCCGACCCCTTGGGTGTAAACCAAGTGCTCTGAACCAACTGAGCTAATCGCCCAAAGTGTTAAATAACGTCAGATTTTTCAATCCTTTTGCCCTTGAAAATTGTGTTTATTTCTCGTAGGCGGATGCAAAAGTACACACATTTTTTTTACCACCAAACTTTTTTCAAAAAAAATGAAAAAAAATATGATTTCCATATCACAATTCTTGAACAATAGTTAAAAAATGCGACCTTTGACCTGCTAACCGAAAAATATATAAAAATGAAGAAGTATATAATCCTGGCTCTGTTGCTCTCTTTTACAATCTCACTTGTAGGGCAGCAAAAGAAAATCTCAATTGATGAAATTTATAAGTCGAATCCATTTAGAGCTAAATCTGTTTGGGGACTTACGTCTATGAAAGATGGAATACATTATTCAGCATTAGTAAATAGAGGAACAGCTGTTGTAAAATACAGCTATGAATCTGGTGATGCTGTTGATACACTTTTTAAAGTAAGTGATTTTAATGTGGAGGAAATCAAAGGTATTTCTAATTATAGTTTTAATGATGACGAATCAAAAGTAGTTTTCTACATCAATTATGAGAGGATTTATAGAAGATCATTTTATGCAGATTATTATGTATATGATTTGAATGATCATAAATTAATGAAAGTTACTCAAGAGGGCCGTGAACGATTGGCTACTCTCTCTCCTGATGGGACTAAAGTCGCCTTTTTGAGAGATAATAATCTTTTCATTCGTGATTTGTTAAGTGAAGATATTATTCAAATTACTGAAGATGGGGAACGCAATAAAATTATAAATGGTGCTCCTGACTGGGTTTATGAAGAAGAGTTCGGCTATAATCAGGCTTTTGATTGGTCGCCAAATGGAAAATATATTGCATATTGTAAATTTGATGAAAGTGCAGTTAAAAAGTTTGCCTTATTGAAATATAAAGGACTTGCTCCTGAATACGAGCAAAATAAATTATACCCCGAAGTTTATGATTTTAAATACCCTAAGGCGGGTGAAGATAATTCCGTAGTAACTGTTCATGCTTACAATTTGGATTCAAAAGAGACCAAAGCAATGGAAGTTGGCGAAGAAACAGATGTTTATTTTCCACGTATTTTCTGGACTAAAAAAGAAGATGTATTATCTATTGTAAGACTTAACCGCTTACAAAACCACATGGATATATTGTATGCAAATGCAGCTAGTGGATCAGCAGAAGTTGTTTATAGTGAAGATAATAAGTACTATATTGATCAGCCACCATATGAGAACCTAACTTTTATAGATGAGGATAACTTTATAATAATGAGTGAGGAGGATGGCTATAATCATATCTATCTTTATAATACAGCAACAAAAGAAAAATCGCAGATTTCAAAAGGAGAGTATGATGTTGTAAGTTATTATGGATATAATCCTGATAATGATATGGTTTATTATAGCTCTACTGAGGAAGGCCCTATTTACAGAACTGTTTATATGGTAAAAACCAATGGTAAAAAGAAAAAGAAATTGAGTGAGCAAATTGGAAGTAACAGAGCTGCTTTTAGTTCAAATTATAAGTATTACATAAATTATTACTCTAGTTCTAATACTCCAACTTATGTAACCTTGCACAATGAAAAAGGTAAGCAAATAAGAGTGTTGGAAGATAATGCTGGTATTAAAGAAACTATTAAAGAATATGCAATTCAGCCAAAAGAGTTCAAAACTTTTGAAACTTCAGAAGGTGTAAAACTGAATTATTGGATTATTAAACCGGTTGGTTTTGAAGAGGGAAAATCATATCCGCTGGTAATGACGCAATATTCAGGTCCAAACTCGCAACAAGTAGTTGATCGTTGGGGAATTGACTGGGTGCAAGTTTTGGCTAGTGAAGGTTTTGTTGTGGCATGTGTTGACCCACGTGGTACCGGAGGTAGAGGAGAAGAATTTAGGAAAATGACCTACAAAGAGTTAGGGAAATATGAAACCATTGATCAAATTGAGGCAGCTAAGTATTTTGGTGGACTTGATTTTATTGATAAAGACAAAATTGGAATTTACGGATGGAGTTATGGTGGTTTTATGGCATTAAATTGCATGACGCAGGGTGCCGATTATTTTAATACCGGTATTGCTGTGGCACCTGTTACAAATTGGCGCTATTACGATAACATTTATACTGAGCGTTTCATGCGAAAACCTCAGGATAATGCTGATGGATATGATAATAATTCACCAATCAAGCATGCCGAAAAATTGAAAGGAAATCTTTTAATCGTACACGGCTTAGCTGACGATAACGTACATCCTCAAAATACATTTGAAATGACTGAAGCATTGGTGCAGGCCAATAAGCAATTTGATATGGCTATTTATACCAATCGAAATCATAGTATTTATGGTGGTAATACCCGTTATCATTTGTTTACTAAAATGGTGAACTATTTTGTAAAGAATTTAAAAACTGAATAACTAAAAATTTGTTACTTAACTAAATCATATTAAAACACATAAAATCATGAGTGAAGAAATTAGAAATTTAGAGCCTAAGTTATTGTGGGAGCATTTTTATAGTTTAACACAAATACCTCGTCCTTCAAAGAAAGAGGAAAAAGTAAGAGCTTTTATGAAAAAGTTCGGCGAGGATCTTGGACTGGAAACTATCGAAGATGAGGTTGGAAACATAATTATTCGCAAACCGGCCACTCCGGGAATGGAAGACCGTAAAGGGGTTGTTATGCAAGGTCACTTGGATATGGTTCCACAAGCAAACAGCGATTCTAATCACAATTTCGAAACTGATCCAATTGAAGCATATATTGATGGAGATTGGGTAACTGCTAAAGGTACAACTTTAGGAGCTGATAATGGAATGGGAGTAGCTGCCGCTATGGCTGTTCTTTCATCAAATGACATAGAGCATCCATTAGTGGAAGGTCTTTTTACAATTGATGAAGAGGCTGGAATGACTGGAGCAAATTATTTGAAACCAGGTATTTTAAAAGGCGATATTCTTTTGAATATGGACTCTGAAGATGAGGGAGAATTATATGTAGGTTGCGCTGGTGGGGAAGATGCAAATGTTTCTTTGCCTTACACAGAAGAAAATATGCCTTCTGACTACAAAGGCTATAAACTTTCAGTTACAGGTTTAAAAGGTGGACACTCTGGTATGGATATACCTTTGGGGCGTGGTAATGCTAATAAAATAATGTTCCGATTATTCAACAAAGCTATTGATGCAATGGATTTAAGAGTAAGCGAAGTTAATGGTGGTAGTTTACGTAATGCTATTCCTCGCGAAGGTTTTGCAATTGTTGGAGTACCTTCTGCTAAAGCGTCTGAATTTGAAACTTTTGTAAAAGAGTATGCAGCTACTATACAAAATGAATTGTCAGGATCTGATCCAGGCGTAAAAGTTGAAGTCGTTACTGCTGATTTACCAGCGAAAGCAATTGCTAAAGATACTTTCCGCAAATTTACTGACGCTATTATGGCTTGTCCAAATGGTGTAATCAGAATGAGTGATGCTATGGAAGGATTGGTAGAAACATCTACTAATTTGGCTGTAGTGAAAACTGAAAATGGCGAATTGATTGCACAAGCATTAATGCGTAGTTCTGTCGACACCGCAAGAGATGAATTGGCTGAGCGCATGATTTCTACTTTCCGTTTAGCTGGTGCTAAAGTTGAATTAGATGGAGCATACCCTGGATGGAAACCAAATATGGATTCTGAGATTTTAAAAGTGATGCAGAAAACTTATGAAGATAATTGGGGTAAAATTCCTGAAATTAAAGCTATTCATGCTGGTTTAGAGTGCGGTATTCTTGGAAGTGCTTATCCAAACTGGGATATGATTTCCTATGGTCCAACAATTCGTTACCCACATAGTCCTGATGAGAAAGTGCAAATTGAAACTGTTGGTAAATTCTGGGAATGGACAGTTAAAACATTAAAAAATATTCCTAAAAAATAAATTGATATTCAATTGATTACAAGCCGTTTTGTGTTTTACAGAACGGCTTTTTATTTTAAACCATGAGCTAATTCGTATTTATTCAATCAAATAATTTCTATATTAGCGGACTTAAAATTACTATCGTCATTTAAAATATTTATGATGAAACATTCATGCAAGGTACAGATTACAAGAATTTGCGGAAAATATTGAATGTTTGATCAGGTAAAAAAATCAAAATTAAAGCAGATGAATCAAATTACACAATCACTTAGAGACTCTAAAACAGCAAGATGGGGAGCCCTCGCTGTTGTGTCATTCACTATGATGACCGGATATTACATTAATTATGTAATCTCTCCTTTGAAGCCATTATTTGAGGAGTATATGGGTTGGAATTCTCAGGATTTTGGGTTTTGGAATAGTGCCTATGGATGGTTTAATGTGTTTTTCCTGATGCTAATTTTCGGAGGTATCATTCTCGATAAAATGGGTGTTCGATTTACTGGGAAAGGTGCAGCAATTACAATGATTATTGGAACCTTATTGCAGTATGCAGCGTTGGAGAAGTTATGGCCAATGGAAGGTACAATCTTTGGCGTTGATACACAAATTGCAATTGGTGCAATAGGATTTGGTATTTTTGGAGTGGGTGTTGAGATTGCTGGTATTACTGTTTCCAAAATTATTGTAAAATGGTTTAAAGGTAAAGAACTCGCGCTTGCTATGGGTTTGGAAATGGCTACAGCTCGTTTAGGTACAGCTTTAGCATTAGCACTTCCTTT
This sequence comes from Salinivirgaceae bacterium, assembly GCA_002869335.1. GTDB lineage: Bacteria > Bacteroidota > Bacteroidia > Bacteroidales > Salinivirgaceae > Salinivirga. The sequence continues at coordinate 16,271 of PKTE01000201.1, forward strand.
GCCAATTGCAAAATGGCTACATTTTCCTGCCCCTCAAGAAATTGTTGATAAAGTTCATAATAAAGCCGAGTATCTTTTAGACATGGGAGATGGTACATTCCATATGTATAATGTTTCTGCTCCTGTTATGCTTGGACTAGGCCTTTTAGTTGCTGGTTTAGTTGCATTTTTGTGGTACACGACAATGGATAATAAACTTGAGAAATCAGAAGGAATAAAGGATGAAGTTTCAGAAGAAGATAAATTCAAATTCAGTGATATTCTGTTTATTATTAAAAACAAAGGATTTTGGTTAATTGCCTTATTATGTGTTTTATTTTATTCAGGCGTATTTCCATTCTTATATTTTGCAACTGATTTAATGATTAATAAATATCATGTTGATCCTGACTTTGCAGGTACTATTCCAGGTTTATTGCCTTTTGGAACCATTTTGTTAACTCCTCTGTTCGGCTCTATCTATGACCGTAAAGGAAAAGGTGCAACAATTATGTTAATTGGTTCTGTAATGTTATTAGTAGCTCATAGTGTATTCTCAATTCCTGGATTAAATCATTATATTTTAGCAATTGGCTTAATCTTGTTCTTAGGAGTTACATTCTCTCTAGTACCATCAGCAATGTGGCCTTCAGTTCCTAAAATTATTCCTGAAAAGCAGCTAGGTACTGCTTACGCACTAATTTTTTGGGTGCAAAACTGGGGATTGATGGGAATGCCACTACTAATCGGTTGG
>PKTE01000342.1 GCA_002869335.1 Salinivirgaceae bacterium
ATATAATGAACTAAAAAATGCAAATCTTAAAACTAATGAGCACACGGAGCTGGAACAAGAACAAAATAGATTATCTCATAGTGAAGAAATAGCAGAAAATTTAAAATTGGCCATTAGTAGATTCACAAAAGAAGAATTTAATATCATTGATGAATTGCACGCGGCCAAACAAGAGGTAACTACAGTATCATCATACTTCGAAAAAGGAGAAGAATTAGTTAATAGAATTCAATCATCACTAATTGATTTAGAAGATTTGTCGCAGGATTTAATTGATAAAACAGAATTAGTACAATATGATCCAGATCGATTAGAAAGCATTAATAAACGGCTAAATCTCATATATTCTCTTCAGCAAAAACACAATACAACTTCAATTGATGATTTATTAACAATTGAAAATGATTTGGAAGACGAGCTAAATGCAATTGAATCTTTTGAGGAAGATTTAAAACTACTTGAAAGAAAACAAAAAGAGCTATTTGAAATACTCAATGAGAAATCACTTGAACTACACAAAAAAAGATTATATACAGCAGAAAAAATCTCTGAACAAGTTATTCTTCAACTAAGAGAATTAGGAATGCCATCCGCAATTTTTAATATTAATGTTTTATAATCAGATGAATTTAGTAAATATGGTAAATCAAAACTAAGTTTTAATTTCTCAACTGACGAGAAGTCAGAATTAAGACCAATCACTAAGATTGCTTCAGGTGGAGAACTATCCAGAATAATGCTAATTATAAAATCACTTATTGCAGCTAAAAAATCATTACCAACGATTATTTTTGATGAAATTGATACAGGTGTTTCAGGTGAAATTGCTAATAGAATGGGACATATAATGAAATCAATGTCAGGAAATATGCAATTAATTGCCATTACACATCTCCCCCAAATAGCAGCCAAAGGTCAAAATCATTTCATCGTTTATAAAGAGCATAATGATACTGGTGCTCATACGCGTATAAAACCAATTGCAGATATCGAAAGAGTTAATGTAATAGCACAAATGTTAAGTACAGATAATCCTGGAGAAGCAGCAATTGCAAATGCAAAAGAACTTTTATCAAATTAATTTGTTTTCAAAAGGTACACCCAAAAATATATCTATCATGGCTTACAATTTACTTAAAGGTAAAAAAGGGCTAATATTTGGCGCCCTAAATGACCAATCAATAGCATGGAAAGTGGCAGAAAAAGCCCATGAAGAAGGAGCACAGCTCGTCCTTACAAACACTCCAGTTTCTATTCGATTGGGAACACTAAATGAACTTGCGAAAAAAACTAATTCGGAAGTAATCCCTGCTGATGCAACTAATATTGAAGATTTAAATAATCTAATGGAGAAAGGGATGGAATCAGTTGGTGGTAAATTTGATTTCATATTACATTCTATTGGAATGTCGCCCAACGTTAGAAAAAAGAAACCATATGATGATTTAAACTATGATTTCTTGCAAAAAACATTAGATATCTCAGCTATATCATTTCACAAAGTAATTCAAACTGCAAAAAAATTAGATGCCGTTAATGAATGGGGATCGATAGTAGCACTAACCTATGTAGCAGCGCAAAGAACCTTATTTGAATATAATGATATGGCAGATGCAAAAGCAATGCTGGAATCAATAGCAATAAGTTTTGGTTATATCTATGGTAGAAGTAAGCGAATTAGAATTAATACTATTTCTCAATCTCCTACAATGACAACTGCAGGTAGTGGTGTTAAAGGTATCGATAAACTTATGGATTTTAGTGAAAGAATGTCGCCATTAGGAAATGCAACTGCAGATGAATGTGCAGATTTCACAATTACATTATTCTCTGATCTTACAAAGAAAGTAACAATGCAAAACTTATATCATGATGGAGGATTTTCCAGCATGGGTATGAGTAAAAGAGCAATGATACAATATGAGAAAAGCTTTGAAGGAAAAGATTGTGATTAATTATCAAAGTATAATATTATAAATAAGAGATATATAGTTAATTTATACTATATGTCTCTTGCTTTTTTGCATTTTAGATTCACTTTTTTTAACTTTATTTCATATATTGCACTTACGTGTATAAATAAATCGTTATGATTTCATACGACTGGCAAGATAAAGTAATACTAATCGTTGAAGATGAGCATATCAACTTCAGATACTTACAGGAAATTTTAAAAAAGACTCAAGCACAAATTATCAGGGCTGAAAATGGTCATGAAGCTGTAGAATTAGCAAAAAATAATAAGCTTGATCTTATTTTAATGGATATTAAACTGCCAGTAATGGACGGTTATGAAGCAACTAAGCAAATAAGATTGTTTAATAAGGATATTCCAATTATTGCACAAACAGCTTATGTAATGTCTGGAGAAGAAGAAAAAACACGTCAGGCAGGATGCAATGATTATTTAACAAAGCCCTTACGTATTAAAACAGTATTAGATACTCTTTCTAAATATTTGTAGGTATTTTGAATCTTTCTCTCGATAAAAGTATTGAACAAATATTACGATATTCTATTCCTATATTTCCGCAATAATCACACATAAGAATTTTCCATATTTTATTCTTTATCTGCAATTATCTGCACTTAATATAATATAACCTTATACCATAAAAAAAGCCTGTCTATCTTGCGATAAACAGGCTTTATAAATTGGCGACGACCTACTCTCCCACAGTACGCAGTACCATCGGCGCTAGTGGGC
>PKTE01000120.1 GCA_002869335.1 Salinivirgaceae bacterium
CCTTTCCAGTCTGTTAATACAATACCGTCAAATTTCATCCCTTTCTTCAGCGTGTCAGTAATTAATGGTTTATGGGCATGCATAGAGATGCCATCGAGGTCGTTAAACCCAACCATAACTGCTCCAACGCCAGCTTTTACTGCTTCGCGGTAGGGTGGTAGTAGTCTTTCTCTGATTTCTTCAACTGATAAATTGGTAGATCCTCCTTCTTTACCATAATCTGTTGAACCATCACCCACATAATGTTTTACTGTAGCTAATACGTGGTGAGGGTTGCTTAGCGATCCCTGATGTCCTTCAATTGAAGCTTTTGTTAATTTGTTGGTTAGTTCTGTGCTTTCTGCATATCCTTCATAAACACGTCCCCATGTTTCATTATAGGGTATAGTGATGCAGGGTGAAAAAGTCCAGTTTAAACCTGTTGCCCGGGTTTCCAATGCTGTTATTTCAGCTGCTTTTTTTACTAATTCCGCATCGCCAGCTGCACCCAAACCAATATTGTGAGGGAAAATAGTGGCTCCATTAAAAGTATTTTGTCCATGCACTGCATCTACCCCAAAGAGTAATGGGATTTTAAGTCTTGACTGCAATGCAAGCTTTTGGAGTTTATTGAATTTAGCTTGCCATTCTGCCGCCGTTTCTCCCGGCACGGGTCCATCTGTATGGATGATTGATCCAACTCGTCCGTTAATAATGTCTTCTTCAGTATAGGCATCGAAATGTCTAATTTGCGTCATTTGACCAATCTTTTCATCAAGGGTCATTTGTTCAATCAGGACATCTATTTTTTGCTCTATTGCTTCTGCTTCTGAAACATCAGCATTATTGCAGGATGGAATTATTGCAAATAGCATCGCTATTGCAAGTATAATTTTGGTTGAAATATTTATTTTACTTGCGTTCATAAACTCTTACGTAATCGATGATCATTTTTTGTGAAGTTACATTTGGATCCATTCCCTGGGCACCACCCCATCCGCCACCCATGGCGAGGTTTAAGATAATGTTGTGTGGCTTTGCAAATGGCCATGATAATTCTGTGCTTGTATCGTCATAAGTGAAGTACTTCATGTCGTCCACAAGGATATCAATTCTGTCTGGATACCATTCTACAGCGTATGTATGATAGGCATTGTTCATGTTTTCAACAGGTGTTGTGGCTGTTGGCTGGTTTCCTAGTTTGAAATAATATGCTCCACTGTGTGCAGATGCATGAGCAATTCCGTTTCCAGTTTCATCATCCATTTCATAACCTACACTTTCCATAATGTCAATTTCGCCGCAGTAAGGCCATGATAATTCATCAACGTAATCATCTCCAAGTGTCCAACCTGCTGCCCAGTTGCCTTTTTCAGCTGGCACCATAGCTCTGAATTCAATTTTTCCATACAGGAAGCTGACTTTTTCTCTTGTGGTAAGCCTCGCTGAGGTCCAGTACTGATCCATGTCGTCTTTGTGCGCTTCAATAATCAGATTTCCGTCTTCAATGCGTGTGTTTTTTGCTCTGTTTTTTGTATAGTATTGTAGTTCAAAATTACCCCAACCCCAGTTTCCGAAGTCATAGGTCCATTTAGAGGTGTCAAGCTCATTTCCATCGAATTCATCAGACCATACTATAACCCATTCGTCTCCTTCCATGTTTTGTGTCAGTGATTTCGGTGTTTTCACTTGCTTTTTGATCAATGTGAATTTAACCCAATCAATATATACAGTCCTATCTGTATGTAGTTTCATTTTATGTAAACCACTATTAAATGGAGATCCTATTTTATCGTATATTGTAAGTCCTTTATTTTCAGGGCTTACTAGAATATTACCAGTTACATTATATGTTCTTCCATCTTTATTGTCAATGTAATCCTCAACCCAAACATTGGCCGGTTCGCCAAGTGTACTGGCCTTTACTTCAACTTTATATCTTCCTGCTTCAGGGAAGTTCACATCGAAAGTAATCCATCATTCATTTTCTAAGATCACATAAGTCTCTTTTGCACTGTTTTGATTGATCTTTAGTTCTTCGACTGAACCTTTTGCACTTTCTGCCTCAATAATAATGGCATTTTTTTCTTGTTCTTTTTTTAGGGGTTTAGGGCTGTCACTTGTGCAACTTTGGTAAAACCCCGCCAAAGAAAAAAGAGTTATTAATATAGAAGATAAAAGTTTCATATATCTGACCTTTAGTTGATTATTATTTTTCTTTCACTAGAATTGCTTCTAACTCTTCCAGTGATTTATTTTTAGTTTCAGGTAATTTTAATATTATGAATACAAGTCCTACTGCGGCGAATATACCGTAAATGAGGAATGTTGGTGCTGTACCTATGGTGTCTAATTCCCATGGGAATATCAACTGTACCAGGAAGCTTACTCCTGAGTTGAAGAATCCTGCGAATGAGATTGCGACTCCTCGGATAGCGTTTGGGAACAATTCTGAGAAAAGCACCCACATTACAGGCCCTAATGAAACAGCAAATGATGCTACAAAACCAATAATGCCCATTAGAATCAACCATGAATTCATTGTAATTCCAGCAGTAATTAAGTCTGATTCAACTTTCTTAGCTTCCTTTTCTCCATAGGTTACAATGATTGCCTTTTTATAGGTAATGTCACTGTTATATTGCGTACCTACTAACTTAGTGGCTAATGTTTTGTAAACATGTTCAGGTAATTTTTCAATTTTGTCAGGAGTTAA
>PKTE01000130.1 GCA_002869335.1 Salinivirgaceae bacterium
ATTGGGTTGGATTCAGGTGCGTTTGTGAAAAAGTTCATCAATAATTATATGGATAGCAATAAGTGGATTTACAAAACCGACGATAATAACCGAAGCAGATTCGTTTTGGGCATTGAGGGTGTTAATCCACTTATTTGTTTTGGAATAAACCCAAGTACAGCTGCGCCGGGAAAGTTGGATAATACCGTAAAATCAGTGGAGCGGTTGGCTTTTAATAATGGTTTTGATAGCTGGATTATGTTGAATCTTTATCCGCAAAGAGCTACGCAACCTGCAAAAATTCATAAACGGTTACAAGCGAAATTGCATCAGGAGAATTTATATCAAATTGAAAAGCTAATTGCCAACTACAATCAATTGAATTTATGGGCTGCCTGGGGAACATTGATTGAGTTCCGATCCTATTTTTTTAAATGTTTATCTGACATAAAAGAAATTGTAGATTCCTATAGTCATAATTGGATTAAGTCAGGTGATTTAACAAAAGCAGGACACCCACGACATCCTCTCTATTTGAAGGCGAGCTCTACATTTGATAAATTTGAAATGGAAAATTATTTTCTGAGAAAGAAATAGCGCTTACGGATCGAACTGTAATGTGGTAAGAATAATCCTACTACTACAAGAGCAACACCCAGAATTGTTCTATCGGAGAGTTCGTCTCCCAGCATATACCAGGCAAAAAGCGCCGCAAAAACAGGAATTAGATTGGTAAACATGTTGGCTTGTACAATTCCAATCTTTGATATACTATAAACAAAGAACAGGTATGCCATTGCAGAGGCAACAATTGCAAGCTTGAGTAAAGGCCAAAGATTTTTCATTGTGATATCAATGGCAAGGAAATTATCCAGATCAAATATTAAGAAAATTGGCAGGAACAATACGGCGGCTATGGTATTTTGGTATGTAATAATAGTAAATGGATTATATTTTCCGGATAACCGCATTATAATCGCAGAATAGCCGAGCGCAGCCAATACGGCCATAAACATAAAGCCTACTCCTATGGCAGGAGCTTTCCACGCAAATCCAGCTTTAGTTACAACCATTACTACTCCGGCAAATGAGATGAATAGACCAAATACATTAAGTAAAGTTATTTTATCGCCAAATATAATTTTGGCCATTATGGGAGTAAGTAATGGAATTACCGCAATAATAACGGCCCCTTCAGTCGGCGACACATAATGCATTCCGTAACTTTCGCTGAAAAAATAAATAAATGGCTCAAAAAATGCCAATGCAAGAAAGGTTAATCGATCTTTCTTTTCAATAGGTTGTAGTTTTCGTATAATTTTAGTAAAAACTAACAATAGAGACGAGGCAATGGCAAGTCTTAAAAATACTGTGCCTATTGGTGTAAATGTTTCATAAACTTCTTTATACCATACAAAAGTAAGACTCCAGCATAGCATAGCTATGAAAACAGTTATGTATCCAGCTCTGTTGTTGCTCATAATTCGGGTAAATTTGCGGCAAAGAAACGATTTTTAATCGGATGTACTATTATTTGGAGAAGATTTCTTTTACTTTTTCAGCAATAGATTTTGCGTCGAATTTACATAGTTTATATAGTTCTTCCGGAGTGCCATGTTCTATAAATTCATCTGGGACACCCAGTCTTACTACTTGAGCATTATATCCGTTTTCTGCCATAAATTCAAGTACTGCTGATCCCATTCCACCTTTAATTACGCCATCTTCAACGGTGATGATTTTCTTGTAATTTTTAAATACATCATGTAGTAGGTCTTCATCAATTGGACGCAGGAATCTTAAATCGTAGTGTGCAGGTTGAATTTTTTCTGCAGCTAAAATTTTAATGGCTTTTTGTACAAAATTGCCAGGATGACCAATAGAAATTATGGCGACAGTTTCACCATCAGAGATCTTGCGGCCTTTTCCAATTGGAATTTCCTCAAATGGATGTTTCCAGTTTACAATTACTCCTCTGCCTCGTGGATATCTTATCGAAAAAGGATTCTTGCGATGTTTGTATGCTGTGTACATGAGGTTTCTGAGTTCAGTTTCATTCATTGGAGCAGAAACAATCATGTTTGGAATATTACGCATATAGGCCAAATCAAATACACCATGATGGGTTGCGCCATCTTCCCCTACCAGGCCTCCACGATCGAGACAGAAAACTACAGGCAAGTTTTGTAAGGCTACATCGTGAATAATCTGGTCATAAGCACGTTGCATAAATGTGGAGTATATATTGCAAAATGGAATTTTTCCTTCGGCAGCCAATCCTGCAGAAAAAGTCACGGCATGTTGTTCAGCTATTCCAACATCAAAAGAGCGATGTGGAATTTCTTTCATCATCATGTTGAGTGATGATCCTGTTGGCATGGCTGGCGTAATACCTATTACCTGCTCATCTTTGCGTGCTAATTCCAATAATGTTACGCCAAAAGCATCCTGATACTTTAGTGGTTTGGGCGTTGTACAAGTGTCTTTAATTTTCAGACCGGTGTTTTTATCAAACTTACCAGGTGCATGCCATTCTGTAGCATTTAATTCAGCTTGCTTAAATCCTTTTCCTTTGGTTGTTACGCAATGTAGCAATTTAGGACCTGGTATATCTTTTAGGTCATTGAGCAAATTTACCAAATGCACCACATCGTGTCCATCTACGGGGCCGAAATAGCGGAATTTAATGGCTTCAAAGAAGTTGCTCTGTTTCATCAGCATAGACTTAATGCTGTTGTCCACTTTTTGAATGATTTTTTGGGCTTTGGGTCCAAAGCGATTGAATTTTCCAAGCATATTCCAAACTTCATCCTTCAGCTTATTGTATGGACGAGAAGTAGAAATATCCGTAAGGTATTCTTTGAAGGCTCCCACATTTGGATCAATGGCCATGTCGTTGTCATTCAAAACAACCAGTAAATTGGTGTTTTCAACGCCAGCATTATTTAATCCTTCTAAAGCCATTCCTCCTGTCAATGCTCCATCACCAATAACGGCTATTACATGTCGATCTTTTTCACCATTGAGTTGGGCAGAAACAGCCATGCCCAGGGCAGCACTAATACTTGTGGATGAGTGACCTACACCAAAAGCATCGTATTCGCTTTCACTGCGGTTTGGGAATCCGGCAATACCTCCCAGTTTTCGGTTTGTATTAAATCGATTTTTACGTCCGGTGAGTATTTTGTGTCCATATGCTTGATGGCCAACATCCCAAATTAATCTATCGTAAGGTGTGTTGTAAACATAGTGAAGTGCCACGGTAAGTTCCACTGCACCCAAACTAGCACCAAAATGTCCGGGGTTTGAACTCACCTCGTCAATGATAAACTCACGTAACTCATCAGCCAACTGAATGAGTTGTGGCTTGTCAAGCTTCTTCAAATCATCGGGATATTCAATTTTATCCAGTAACCCCATATCATCAACGTGTCGATTTATTTAGCCTACAAAGGTAAAAAAATATTTATTAGGAACAGGCTTCCGTAAACAAACGCCAATTCTTCAGGTTCATTCTATAAGAAAAGTTAAAAATGGTTAAAACTTTGTCAAACAGATTTCACGGTTTTAATCTACAGTATTTTCCTTTTTGCTACTTTTGCCACAAATTAATATGATATAATGAGCACATTTTTATTCGACGATATAGTTTTTGGACCAGTTCAAAGTCGCAGATTGGGCGTTTCACTTGGCGTGAACTTACTACCTACTAATTCAAAGGTTTGTACTTTTGATTGTATTTATTGTGAATGTGGTTGGACAGATAAAGGGGAGAATGTGGGTGTTTTGCCTAAGCGTGAACAGGTGGTAGCCAAGCTTGAGTCTATTCTTTCTGAACGTAAGCAAAATAATTTGCCAATTGATGCCATTACTTTTGCAGGTAATGGCGAGCCAACTATGCATCCGAATTTTGCTGAAATAATTAATGATACCGTAAAGTTACGCCAGAAGTATTATCCTGAAGCAAGAATTTCGGTTTTGAGCAATGCTACTTTGATTCACAGACCAAAAGTTTTCCATGCTTTGCAATTGGTTGATGATAATATTTTAAAGTTAGACAGTGGGATTGAGGAAACTATTCGTAAGATCAATTGCCCATTAGGAAGTTTTAATTTGGAAAAATTAATAACGGACCTTGAGGCTTTTGAAGGAGGCCTTACTTTACAGACAATGTTTATTCGTGGTGAATATGAAGGTGCTTCTGTTGACAACACTACCAAGGACGAAATTGAACAATGGCTGAACGTTTTGAAACGAATAAAGCCTAATAAAATTATGGTCTATACCATCGCAAGAGATACTGCAGCAGAGGGAATTATAGCTGTCTCCAAAATTGAACTTGAAGAAATTGCCGAGAAAGCCCGGGCATTGGGTTTTGAAGTGCAGGTTTCTGCCTAAGATATTAATTGAAAATAGAATTGATATGAATGTATTAATGGAATTTGCCATGTTTCCCACTGATAAGGGAATAAGCGTAAGTGAATTTGTAAGTAAGGTTATTGATATGATCAAAAATAGTGGCTATGCATATAAATTGACTGCAATGGGAACAATTGTAGAAACCCCTACCATGGAAGAAGCTACAAACATTCTCAATAAGGCTCAGCAGGTATTGGAACCTTATTCTGACCGCATATATTGTTCGGCTAAATTTGATATTAAAAAAAGCGAAATGGGACGACTGGAAAACAAAGTTGCATCAATTGAGAAACACATTGGTAAGGTGAATCATTAATGCGTTGGCTTATATACATATCTTTTTTTTTCTGGGCTGTAAATTCTACTGCTCAATGTGATGTGGATCGTAAAGTTTTTCAACCCGGAGAGAAATTAACCTACAAAGCCTATTACAACTGGAACTTTATTTGGCTCGAAGCTGCTGATGTGGTGTTCAAGGTAGAAGAGAAATTGCCTGAGCCGGTTTATAAATTATCCTCCCTGGGAATAAGTCTTCCAAAATATGATTGGTTCTACAAGGTTAGAGACACGTTTCGTTCTGAAGTAAATAATGAAACTTTACTTCCACTTTTCTATCATAGAAATACAAGTGAGGGAAGCTATAAGGTCAATAATAAGTTTAATTTTGATTATGAAGCACAAAAGTTATATGCAAGCACTTTCAATTCTGATTCAGGAAGTGCAATAAATACTTTTGACCTAAAACCCTGCACTTTCGATGTGCTTTCTGCTATTTACTATACACGTACCTTGAGTTTCGAAAATAGAAATTTAGGCGATACAATTCCGCTTCGGTTTTTTATTGACAATGAGTATTATGATTTATATATCAGATATTTGGGAAAAGAAGAAATAGAAACCCGGGAAAAGAAAATTTATAGTTGTATCAAGTTCAATATTATGTTAGTTGAAGGCACTATTTTTAAAGGCGGTGAGGATATGACTGTTTGGGCAACTGACGATGAAAATCATGTCCCCATTCTGGTTGAGGCAAAAATACTTATTGGCTCAGTTAAAGCTTTTCTTACTGATTATAGCGGCTTAAAATATACGATGAAATCCTACCTGGGAATTCGGAAATAGAAATACTATCTTGGATTATTCTTTACATATTTTACTGCTTCCATATCTTTTTTAATGATATGCTGCATGAACCAATCATGCATATAATTCTGAAGTTTAATGCATACATCCGAATTATTATTTTTCTCCATAGTCTCTCTTACATCATTTATTTTGCCAACAAACTCTTTGTGTTTGGCTTTATGTTCAGAAAAACCATCGTACCCTTGATAGCACAACTCCTCGTTAATAAGGTGGTGCTCAGCATAATGCATAACGGCATATAGAATCTCCAATAGTTTCTTTTCGCAAAAATCTTTATTGATAATATCAACAAGTTTGTTGTGCGTTTTGATAAAATGATGGTGACCTTCGTCTATTTTATCGATGCCTGTTAGAAATTCAGACTGCCATTGTATGTAATCAATTTCACTCATTTTCGCAAAATATTATTGGATTACAAAGTTCCATTAAAAACTACTAAATAAAATGATATTTCTCATGTACAGAATCTTATGGCGACTTTACTAATAAAAGCCAAAGGTTCTGCAATCTTTATAAATTGTGAACTGGTCAAAATTTCAAGGTAAAAACCGTTTCTTTTATTAATTTTGTAATATAATCATTAGGGATGGCTGATTTAAGCACATACATATCGGATTTATTATATCTGCATAATTGCGTAATTATACCACAATTGGGTGGTTTTATTGCCAATTATAAGTCAGCTGAAATTGATTATGGCAAACAGGTTATTTATCCACCTTCTAAAACAGTGCTTTTCAATAATGCACTAAAACAGGATGATGGTCTTTTGATAAATTTTATTGCTCATAACCAAAAGGTAAGTTACAGGGTAGCTGGTGAGTGGCTTTCATCGCAAGTAAAAGATATACAGCATACTTTGCGTACCGAAGGGCTGGTTATTTTGAAAGGTTTAGGAGCATTTTATCTGGATGAAAACCAACAATTTCAATTCCGTACCGATCTTGACAAAAATCTACTTGGTGATGCTTATGGTTTAACCACCTTACGCTTACCTTCTGTAATATCGGTTGGAGGAAAGAACGAACTTAAAACAGTTCCTATTTCATCAAATCAGGGAGGCAATATGAGTAAAAAAACATTATTAAAAGTAGCGGCTATTTTAGGGCCAATACTTGTTATAGCTGCAATAATACCATTTCTCACTGATTATTTTAGCGGAAACAATCAGCAAACAGCAGGCGTTTCAGGTCCATCTCCTGATAAAGAAATTGTGAAAGAAGATTCAAATAAAGTTGATGAACTAGCCACAAAGAAAAAACAGGCCTTATTCTATAGTGAGGAATCTCATGAATTTGTATACCACATTATTGCTGGTAGTTATAATAAAATAGATAATGCGCAGGTACTTGCCGATAAGCTCTCGGAAAGTGGTAATACAGCCAAAGTAGTTGAGCAGGATGGTAAATTCAGGGTTTCGATCCATCAGTATACAGATCGTTATGAGGCACTTCAGAAGCTAGACTTTTTGAGAAAAACGACAGACGATTCCTATTGGATTCTTAAAGTAGAAAAGTAAAATTTCCTTATACTTCTTTCTCTATTTTCACCCAATCTGACCGATTGATTATTATCTTTGTATTCCTTTTCCAAAAGGTTTAAAAATTTCATTTTTTTGTAGTAAAATTCAGTAAATGATTGATAAACTTACAATAGATCGCATATACAACAGCCTCGATATAATTGATGTGGTCGGTGACTATGTGAGTTTAAAACGTAGAGGAGCCAATTACCTTGGATTGTGTCCGTTCCACAATGAAAAAACGCCATCATTTACTGTTTCAGCTTCTAAAGGCATTTATAAATGTTTTGGATGTGGCAAAGGAGGTAATGCCGTAAACTTTATAATGGAGCAAGAGGGTTTGAGTTATGTAGAAGCATTGAAATCATTGGCTAAACGCTACAATATTGAAGTTGAAGAAAAGGAACCAACCCAGGAAGATATACAAAAGCGCGATCAGCGGGAAAGTATGTTGATTTTATCGCAACATGCAGCAGATTGGTTTTCAAAACAGCTTTTTGAAACGGAGGAGGGTAAGCAAATTGGGTTAAGCTATTTTAAAGAGCGTGGATTTACAGAAAATACTATAAAAAAGTTTGGATTAGGTTATAGCCCAACAAAACGTGATGCTCTGACTGAAGCTGCACTAAAAAATGGTTTTAAGCTGGATTATTTGAGCAGTACGGGACTAACTATTGTAAAAGATGATTACAAGTTTGACCGATTTGCTGCGCGAGTAATGTTTCCGATTCATAGTTTGAGCGGGCAGGTTATTGCATTTGGCGGACGTATTATGCGAAAAGATACTAAGATGGCTAAGTATCTTAATTCGCCCGAATCAGAGATTTACCATAAGAGCAGGGTGTTATACGGAATTTATCAGGCCAGGAAGGCCGTAACGCAGCAAGACAGTTGTATTCTTGTGGAAGGTTATACGGATGTAATTTCTTTAAATCAGGCAGGAATTGAAAATGTTGTAGCATCTTCCGGAACCTCTTTGACACCTGATCAGGTAAAAATGATTAAACGCTTTACGTCTAATCTTGTCATATTGTATGATGGTGATCCTGCTGGTATTAAAGCATCGCTTCGAGGAATTGATATAGTGTTGGAAGAGGAAATGAATGTGAAGATTTGCCTTCTTCCAGAGGGAGAGGACCCTGATAGCTTTGCCAAGAATAATGGTGCACAGGCCGTAACAGATTATATTTCAGAAAAAGCGGTTGACTTTATAAGGTTTAAAACCAATATCCTTATGAAAGACGCCGGTAATGACCCAATAAAAAAAGCCTCTGTGGCCAATGACATTGTTCAATCTATAGCCATTATACCCGATGGTATAATGAGGGCTATTTATTTGAAAGATACAGCCTCAATAATGGATATGGACGAAAAAGTGCTTTACACAGAAGTAAATAAAGTACGCAGACGAAGGTTTTATAAAAACGCAGAAAAGCAAAAAGAGGCTCCTGAAAAAAAGGTTGCAACTCCAGATTCAAAGGAGATTGTTAAGCCAAACTTAGAGTCAGTATTGTTTCAGGCTGAGCGTGAGTTGCTTTGGTTGTTGCTGCAGCATGGGAAAACCGAACTTTATTTTGAGTCCGAAGGTGAGGAAAAGGAAGAAACACATGAAAATATATCTGTATCTTCTTTTGTTTTGGATGATATCAATGCTGATGGACTTACATTTTTACATCCTGTTTTACGCAAAGTATTTGATGAAATGTTGAATTTTCAGGTACGAGGTATGGAGATTGAAGAAAAATACTTTGTAAATCACGAAGATCCTCAAGTGGTTAATGCAATAGTAGATATAACCAGCAAGAACTTTCCATTGAGTAAATTTTGGGAGTCGGTAGCTAAGTCAAAAATGCCCACCATAGATCTTACCGAGATAGCCGAAAAATTACTAAATCAATTTAAAGCCTATCGAATCCAAAAAATGATAATGGATTTGAACGATCAAAAGCGTAGTACAGAATTATCAGAAGCTGAAATGAAGGAGATAAATGTTCAAATAATGGAATTGCATAATATCCGACGTAAAATACCGTCAATAAATGATCAACGAACTTTTTATTAAATTCTAATCCATAGTTTTACTGCTTTCCATTTTTACATTTTCAAGATATAATATGTTTAAGCTGCTGTATTTTAGGTTTTTAACCACTCCTCTTTTTATGAAATAAATACTAGTTTCTTCTAATCCGTTAGCTTGCTGAAGAATAAGGTCCGGGAATTTTTTTTCAAACAATTCAATATTATCCTCTACAAAAGGCTTAATATGATCCTGTTCGATACTTAGAATTAAATCTGCTTTTTGATCTCGAATTAAACGTAAGGTTTTAGCAGGAGTGGCTTCATAAATAAACAAAACCTTGTCTAGATATGGTAATTGTTTGCCATCACTATCCTTTTTAAAGTAGTTCGGATTTTTTACAAGTTCGATAGTTCTGTTTGTTTTATCCATTTTTTCTATAATAAATGGTCCACACCCAACTGTACAATCGTTGCCATATTTTTTTATTCCTTCAGGCGGGAGTATTACCATATCAGCCGCTACAAGACTTTTAATGAAATTAGGATTAGGTTCGTTTAATGAAATCTCAACCGTTAAAGAATCTATTACTTTAATTCCAGGCAGTTTTCCCGGATAAAAGGTTTTATTATCGCAGGACTCAAAATATTCTTTGCCGCCTTTAATATCTTTTAAAAGCCCAATTCCTTTATTGTTTACTGCTTTATGCCAAAAAGTATATTCTAATGAAAACTTAACATCAGAACTTACAAGCTGTCTCCCTTTTTCATCAGCAAAGCATGGATCATTATGAAAAAATATATTGCTGTGCAGATGAAAAGTAATCTTGTCGTGGTTATTGTTTTCAACCCATCTATTAACTAGCTGTCCAACAGGCTTGTCGTTTTCAATATCCCAAGCCATTAGTCCATTATGAATTTGTGTAATTATATGAGCTTGTTCTAGTTGATTCAAAGCAGCTGGGAATAAAATTTCAGGGTAGTTTGCTTCAATAATTCTTAGTGATTGATTTGTTTTTAAGCTTTGCTCTTTATTAGTACAACTTACGATTGTTAAAAGCGTTAAATAAAACAAAATGCTAACAATATTTTTCATATTTAATTGAAATTGAAGATTGTATTTTTATAAGCCTGATTGTATAATTCTATCAAATATAGTTAATTAAAAAGATAATTAAAACAGGATTACAGTTAATCAGGACATTTTGACGAATCAGATATTTAATTAAATTTGTGTATGTCGTAATTAATTGATTGTGTTAAAATTAATCTTTTCCATATTCTTTTCATTTTTGCTTGTTGGCCCTTCAGGTCAAGTAGATGTTGAGACTTTAAAGGCTATTTGGGTTGAGCGATTTACTCGATTTGTTGAATGGCCAGAGTCTATGGATATTGATATTTTCCGAATTCAGGTAATAGGAGACAAGGAGTTAGCGCAATCATTTGAGAATGTATTTCAAAGTTATAATATTAAGGGTAAATCTGTGTTGGTGTACTCAACATCAGATTCTTACAATAAGAATTTTAATCCTCATGTTGTTTACGTTACAGGGAAGAACGTTTTAGATGAGGTAACTAAGGATGTGGCTGACGGACCAGTTTTAGTTATTACTGATATTAAAGATGGTGCAGATAAAGGTGCCATGATCAGCATTTTTGTTAAGGATAGTAAGATAAAATTTGAAATAAATGAAAGGGCTATGTCAGGTAGTCCCCTTTATGTAAATTATAGATTGAAGCAAGCAGCTTCAAGAATAGTGAATTGAAATGAGCTGGCTAAATAATATATCGCTTAAGCACAAACTTATTGGTTTGGTATTAGTGGTTACCACTATGGTAATTGTTATTGGTTATGCCGTTATTTTGGTCAGATTTGCCAAAGAGCAAGAACGAAAATTTCAAAATACTCTTAACACCACGGTTAGTTTGTTTGCCGATTATTGTGTTGGGCCTTTAAGTTTTAACGATTCAGTTGAAACACAAAAGGCTGTAGATAAAATTAAAAATCTACCAGATTATGTTTCAGCAAGTGTTTTCACCGATGAGAATGAGCTTTTTGCTAATTTTGAGAATAAAAATATTGAGGGAGATGAAAGCGCATACGATACTGTAAAAGCCGTCATACAGCACGATAAGTATCTTGGTTGGATTCAAATTGTTGCTAGTAGGCAGAATATTTCAGAGGAAATTGACCAATTTGCTATTTCCAATGGAGGGTGGCTACTCTTTCTACTGCTAGTTGGGGCATTTGCTGCATATAGATTGCAGTTTGTAATAACCAGGCCACTTGCAAAACTTACTGAGGTGTCCCGGAAAATCTCTTTCGAAGCCGACTATTCTATACGATTGGAGCGTGATGGAAACGATGAAATATCATACGTGTACCGTGCATTCAATCAAATGCTTCAGCAAATACAAAAGCGTGATGAGGCAAGGGATGAATTTCAACGACATCTGCAAGAAGCTAAAGAGAGAGCAGAACGAGCTGATCAACTTAAAACGAGTTTCTTGACCAATATGTCGCATGAAATCAGAACTCCAATGAATGCTATATTAGGATTTACAAACCTTCTTATTGAAGATAACCTTCCTAAAGAGCAACAAGATGAGTATTTGAAAGTAATTAATGAAAGTGGTAATTCGCTACTAAATCTAGTGAATGATATATTGGATATTTCTAAGATAGAAGCAGGTGAAATGACTTTTGCTGAAGGTATTTGTAATTTGAATGATCTTTTCAGAGAGTTACAGATTTCATTTAATGAAATTAAAAGTCAAAAGGAGATATCTGAGGTTGATATTATTATTGACAATCCATGGCAAACCAGAAATATTAATCTGTTGACAGATCCCTATAGGTTACGACAAGTTTTTGTTAACCTAATTGGCAATGCATTAAAATTTACTGATAAGGGATATGTGACCTTTGGTTTGGTTGAAGAGAATGAGAATTTTTTCAAGTTTTATGTGAAGGATACGGGTATTGGTATCGAGAGAGATTTTCAGCAAGAGGTGTTTAAAAGATTCCAAAAGGTTGATGGACAGAAGAGTAGGTTGTATCGTGGAGCTGGCTTAGGACTGGCAATTAGCAAAGATATAGTCAATATGCTAGGAGGGGAGATTTCAGTTGAGAGTAAGCCCAATGAAGGCTCTACATTTTATTTTACCATACCTAATAAAGTTGCCAAACAGTCACATGTAGAAGTTAAAGATTATAATCCTGCCAATGGAGATTTAAAAATAGACCTGACCGGTAAGACTATCTTAGTTGCCGAAGATGAGCCTAATAACTTCATGTATCTTAATCGCATATTGCAGCGTTTTAATGCTACAATTATTTGGGCAAGAGATGGCGAAGAGGCCGTTTCGCATGTCAAAAAACAAAATATGGACTTGATTCTCATGGATATTAAGATGCCTAATCAAAATGGGTATGAAGCTTCTCGGGAGATAAAATCTCTATATCCTAATATGGTTATTATAGCGCAAACAGCCTACGTGTCAGATAATGAGGTTGATAACTGTCGAAAAGCCGGGTGCGATTATTACTTGTCAAAACCCATTAATATTCGGGACCTCGTGAATACTATCAAAAAAGCTCTTAAAATTTAGGTGTCTATTGTTTAGACTCTGGTTTTCTGAATATTTTATAACGAGCAATTCCAATTTTTTGAAAAAAGTACGCAAAAGAAACACCTAGTACTCCCATTCCATATTTTGCACTGCGAGCCAGATTGATGGATGAGGCTTCGTCAAAATATTTTGTAGGACATGTTATTTCTGCTATTTCGTATCCGGCATAAAATATTTGGGCAAGCATTTGATTGTCAAATACAAAATCGTCAGAGTTAATGTTGTAGTCAATACTTTGTAATACTTCTTTTGAGAACGCTCTGTAGCCGGTATGGTATTCACTAAGCTTTTGATTCATCAGAATATTCTGAGAAAGCGTAAGTAACCTGTTCGCTACATATTTATACCAGGGCATTCCACCTTTTAGGGCTCCTTTACCTAAAATACGAGAACCCAGAACCACCTGATATAAGTCATTGGCGATCATGTAGCACATAGAGTGGATTAGTTTTGGAGTGTACTGGTAATCAGGGTGAAGCATTACAACAATATCTGAATCTAAATCAAGAGCTTTATTGTAGCAGCTTTTTTGGTTTCCACCATACCCTTTATTTTCGTCGTGTTTTACAATATGCTTAATTCCTAATTGTTGTCCAACTTCTACTGTTTTGTCACTACTACGATCGTCAACCAGTATTACTTCATCAACGATATCAAAAGGAATCTCTTTGTATGTTTTTTCCAATGTTAGTTCAGCATTATATGCTGGCAGAACGATAGTTACTTTCTTATTGTTAATCATCTTAAAATCAATTATTTCTTTGGGTTTCTGTAGCAAAACACAAATCCGTTTTTTTCACTGTGTTTTACAAGTTCCGGATATTTTTTTAAATATTTATCGACTCTGTTTATTTTAAAAACGAGCCATGCTTTTTTATCAATGTCTCCTCTTAGCAACCATCCATCGTTATTGGCTTTGGGATTGCTTTGGGGTCTCCTTTGCGCATAAAAATATTGTGCGTAGCTTTTAAATCCTATGGGCTCTATATATACATCTTCACCTGCTTTTGACTTATAAAACTCAATTACTGCTCTTTGCGAGTACCCCTCAATTTTTGGGGTAATTAATGTCATTACTGAAAAAATAAATGCAATTGACCCGGCGAATAGCCAATAAAATGCCTTATGTAGTTCTTTTTTATTCCAATATTTCACAAAGTAAAAAATAGTGGCAATGAGAATCACTACAATTATAGATTCAAAGCCAGTCCACTCCACATTGGCCTGCATGCTGGCCTGTGCGAATTTATCTTTAATGATGCCTGATGCTGCTATCTCCTTGGCGTACTTACCAATCCATGGGAAAGCCCCAATTAATATGACAAAGATGCCTCCAATACCTATCACAAGCCATTTGAGCCAGCGCTGAGACTTTAATTCACCTTCTAATAATTGAAAAATTATGTAGGCACCTAAGTAGGTTAATGGGAAATAGCACATTGATGAGTAATGTACAATCTTAGTACTAACTATGGTGAAGAGAATAAGCACTGTCCAAAACAGAACCACCATCATTAATCGCATTTTCTGCTGCAGGCTTTCATCATAGTTTCGTTTAAAAGATTTTAATGCGAACACAGATGCTGGAAAAACACCAAAAAACAGGATCACAAAATGGTATAGTAGAAAACCGCCATGTCCCGCTCCTTCTTTACTGAATAAGTGAATTTGGTATTCAATAAAATCAACGATGATATTGTAATTTCCATTGAGTATTTGTAATAAAAACCAGAATCCTCCCACAAAGGCAAGTACCACAGCATAAATGCCAACATCAATCCATTTTATTTTAACCTTGAATTTTTTAATAATTAAGTAAATACCAAATGCAAGCAAGAAAATAAGGAAGCCCACTGGTCCTTTAGTTAATATGCTAAGACCAATAAAAAAGGCTGAAAGTATGCTAAATAATGTGCGGGGTTGGTGAAGGTATTTCAAAATAAAATAGACTCCCAGAAATATAAAGAGGTTGAACCAGTGATCAATAATTCCTGACTTGAAATAGAAAAATGGTAAAAATGACCCGGCATAAACCAACACCCAAATCAATCCAAAGCGCTTATTGTAAATATGTTTACCAAGGTTAAATAAAACAAGCAAAGTAACAATTCCGCCAATGGCATTGGGAAATCTGGCTGCAAATTCATTAATCCCAAATACTTTCATGCTAAGTACTTGCATCCAGATGAATAGGGGTGGTTTTTCCCAAAAAGGTTCAAAGTTTACCTGAACTGTCAAATAGTTGCCAGACACAATCATTTCTCTGGCCGATTCAGCAAAATTAATTTCATCCCAATCAAATAGGTGCACCTGTCCTAAAAACGGAATAAAAAACAATCCTGCTACTACAGCAATAATGATTTGAATACCTTTGTCCGATTTAAAAAAGTCCATATTTGAAGCTCTTAATTGACGCCGCAAACTTACATAAAATTTTTGATTGTTGCAGCCTTGCTAATTGGTGCGCAACTCAATAGTTTGTTTGTATTTGTCTCATAAAACAATTTATTTCATGGATCTACTCCTAAAAATATGTAAAAAATAAACAGTTCCGATATCCATCTGTTTTAACTATTTTTGCCACATAACGAGATAGACATGAAAAAGATATTTAAGGAACAAAAGGGGTTTATTATCATTTTTGTTATTTGGGTTGGCATTGCAGCTTTATTACTTATGATTGAAAATAAAGTGTTTTGGCAAACCCTGGCAAATGAAAACCATTCAATGTTTTTGGATTATTTTTTCCGATACATCACATGGTTGGGTGATGGAACACTCATAGTTATACTAAGTGTTTTAATGGTTTTTATTCGGTTCCGGTTAGCCATAGTTTCGTTAATGTCATATTTAGTGTCAGGGTTATTTGCCCAGCTGTTAAAGAGATTTGTTTTTGATGATGTATATCGTCCGGCTCACATCTTCAAAGATATGGATGTTGACCTGTTAAAAGTATTAGATGTAGGGTTAAAGACAAAGCACAGTTTCCCTTCAGGACATACAACTTCAGCTTTTGCCTTATTCTTTACATTATCACTTTTATTGTTACCTAAAAGATATGGTTTACAACTATTGGCATTTTTATTAGCTTTTTTAGTGGGTTACTCAAGAATTTATCTTAACCTTCATTTTGCAAATGATGTGCTTGCAGGAAGTATACTTGGAATATTAACTACACTATTTTTTTACTATTGGGTGCAGCATTGGCGAGCATCCTGGCTTGATCGGTCAGTTTTAAATCTAAAGAGATAATTTGATGGAAGAAAAATTACAAAATATTGCAGATCAGATGAATATTGAAAATGATATGATTCATTTCTTATTCTTAATCGGCATACATGAAAGTGGAAGGGGTTTTAGAGAATATTCAAAAGAAGAGAAAACTGATTTAATTGAATTGGGTGGTGCAACAGTTTTGTATCCTTACGGATATTATGAGAAAATGAAAACTGATAGCAGCGAGCCTTATTATGTGGCAAATCCCAACAAGAAATTACCAAACGATTTTGAACGTGAAACCCTGATTAAAAAAGGAATAATTGCTTACTTTAGTGATAAATTATAAAATTATGAAAAGATTAATATTTGTAATATTCTTAATTGGTGCAATGGTAAGTCAATTATCAGCACAGGATGATAGTCGTAAGAAAGTAAAAATAACTACAAAATTTGGAGATATATTGATAGAGCTTTACAATGAAACTCCACAACATAGGGATAATTTCATAAAACTTGCTCAAGAAAAATTCTTTGATGGAATCTTATTTCACAGGGTTATTAAAGATTTTATGATACAGGGAGGTGATCCAGATTCTAAAGGAGCTGAAGCTGGTGCTCGCCTGGGAAATGGTGGTCCTGGTTATCAATTACCGGCTGAATTTGTCGATGGGATATTTCATAAAAAAGGAGCGCTTGCTGCTGCCAGAGAAGGTGATCGGGTGAATCCAGAGAAAAAAAGTTCTGGCTCTCAGTTTTATCTTGTTCAGGGTAAAGTCTATAATATGCAGGTACTGCAGCAAATGGAGGCTAAGTTTGAACAAAGA
>PKTE01000328.1 GCA_002869335.1 Salinivirgaceae bacterium
AGTTAACGTGCAGTATTTATTTGGTGTACTCAACGAAACCAAAACCATATTATTTCCAACCGAACCTTTTATGCGAAATACACAAGAAGGATATAATAGGCGAATTGCTGATTTTAGTTTTACAACAGGTTTGTTGTACACAAAAAACCTGAAAGAGAACAAAAGCCTGAACATTGGATTCACTTATACGCCAAAGAAAAAAGTCAGCTTTACAGAAAATTATCTTTTCGGTGCAACCACTGGTAGCAACCTTGACAATATAGAGAACAACGTAATTATAGATACAACATATTATTACGAAGACTTAGCGCGATATTTTTATTTACCTCACTCATTTAGCATAGGATTAAGCTACAGTGAGTATTTAAAAAGAACTGCAACATTGGAATTCGACTATGCCTTATGGAAAGAATCGGATAACGCAAACATAGAAAGTTCCGTAACAGAATTTCACAATAGCTATAGAATTAGTGGAGGATATGACTTTACACCCAAATGGAATTCGGCTACAAGTTATTTTAAGAGAAGCACATACGTGTTTGGCGCATTTTTTGAGAATCAATACATGAAAGTAAATGATCAGGATATCAATGCTTTTGGGTTTTCGGCAGGTGTAAAAATGCCGATGCGAAGAGTAAACGGAGTTTTAAACCTCGGGCTTGAACTTGGTCAAAAAGGAATGATAAAAGAAAACTTAATAAGGGAAAACTATATAAAACTTAACTTGAAATTTAATTTTAGAGAAGTCTGGTTTTTCGAAAGAAAATTTGATTAACTCAAAAAAATAGGACAATATGAAGGCAAAAGCAAATCTGTTGGTTGTATTAATGATGATTTTCGCCATATCTACTTCAGTGGCACAAAAAGGCGTAGAAGACGGTTCAAAATATGGACACGGACAGGATAGTATTCGCGCTTTGCAAAATCTTTCAATGTATAAGCAATTTTACAAACAAAAGAGCTATAAAGATGCGATTAAACCATGGCGTGTAGTTTTTAATGAGGCGCCAATTATCAGCAAGAATATGTATATACATGGTGTAAACATGTATAAAATTAAATATAAAAATGCCAAAACATGGGATCTAAGAGAAAAATTTGTTGATACTATCATGTTGATATATGATCAGCGCATGAAGTATTTTCCAGATCCTGAATTACTTGCTCGCAAGGGAGTTGATTTAAACAACTTAACCAAATCAAGGAAAAAAGAAGCCTACGATATGCTTCATAAAGCAGTAGAAGAGATGGGTAATAAAACACCAGAATTTGCCATTAATGAATTAATGCAAGCTGCACTATCTCTTTACAAAGATGAAAAAATATCAACAGACGAGATGGTGAATGATTTCTCATTATCATCTGACATTGTTGACGCGCAAACTAAAAACGCCACTGGAAAAGACAAAGAAACACTTATTAAAGTTCAACAAAATGTTGAGTTAATTTTTATCAACAGTGGTGCGGCAACATGTGAAACATTGGTACCAATGCTTACTGACAAGTTCGAAAAGGCTCCAAAAGATCTTGAAAACTTAAAGAAAACCGTTGCATTATTAAGAAAATTCGATTGTGAATCTTCAGATGTATACGAAAAATCAGCAGTTAATCTATACGAACTTGAACCATCGGCAAACTCAGCTTATGGAATTTCTCGTGTTTTCTTGAAAAAGGAAAACTGGGGAAAAGCTGTATTCTACTATGAAGAAGCTACTAAATTAGAAGAAGACAGTCTTACTAAAGCTCGTTACTTTAAAGAGCTTGCAGAAGTGTTACTTGCTGCTAAGATGAGCCCGGTAAAAGCTGTACAAAGTGCAAGAGAAGCTTTAAAATACAACCCAAAAGATGGTTCTCCATACATTACTATTGGTAGAGCATATGCTGATGCGAGTATTGGTGAAAACAAATTCGAGAAAAGCACAAAATACTGGGCTGCTGTTGACATGTTCTATAAAGCAAAAGCAGTAGATACTGAGCAAACAGACGTAGCCAATAAATTAATTGGAACTTACTCACAGTATTTCCCAAATAAAGAAGAAGCTTTCTTCTACAACATTACTGAAGGACAAACATACACTGTTCCCGGTTGGATAAATCATACAACCAAAGTTAGATTTTAATGATAAAAAACCTAAATATCATCAAGATGATTCCTGTGCTTTCAGGAATCATCTTTTTTTTATCCTGCAAGAATGATATTGAGGCCGTTAAAAAAATAACAAGCATCGAATCCTACCCTACAATGGAAGCAGAAAACATTACTTTTTTGCGAAGTGATTCAGGTAGAATAGCAATAAAAGCTTACAGCCCTCTGGTTAAAGAGTTTGCTGCAGCCAAAGAGCCCTATACAGAATTTCCACAAGGCCTAAAAGCCGAATTTCTTGATAAGAATGGGGGTATTTCATCCAGTGTTACAGCCAAATATGTTATTCACAAAACTAACGAGGGAAAATGGGTAGCTCGTTACGATGTGGAGGTAATGGATCAGGATGGCAGAATTATCAATACAGAATATATGGTGTTTGATGAGAAGAAAGGGAAATTTTATTCAGACCAATTCACAAAATTCACCGAAAAAGATGCCATAATCTACGGGAAAGGCTTTGAATCAGACATGAACCTTTCCAATGCAAAAATTTTAGAACCGACCGGGTTTTTCTATATCGATGAAGCACAATACAAAAATTAGAATAGAACAGGTGCTTAAGTTCACCTGGTTAGCTGCAGCCATTATTTTATTAGTAATGGGCTTTTATTACGGCGACAGAGTTGGATGGAAACCAGCTACAAAATTTTTCATCCTAAGTGGCATTTCATTTTTATTTTTTATTCGTCGTCACTATTTTAGCAAATAAATCTGCATTGCATGGACTACCTTATTTGGATTTTGATAACTGTTATTCTTTCTGCCTTCTTTTCAGGAATGGAAATAGCATTTGTTACATCAAATAAGTTACGTATCGAAATTGATAAGAAAAAGGGTTATGTGATATCCTCATTCTTATCAGTATTTACCAAACACCCATCGCATTACATTGCAACCATGCTAATTGGAAACAATGTAGCACTAGTAATATATGGTTTGGCTATGGCCGAATTAATGGAACCACAATTGGAACAAATCTTTACTAATGATGGAACCATTTTACTTATTAAAACATTAGTTTCAACGATAATAATTCTTATTTTCTCTGAATTTTTACCTAAAACCATTTTCAGGGTTAATCCAAATAAACTTCTACGCGCTTTTGCTTTTCCTGTGATGTTCTTTTACATGATATTTTATCCTATCACAAGAATTTCAACAGGAATATCAGCTGTTGTACTTAGAATTATATTCGGGATTAAATCAAAAGATGGAAACAGTGATAAAGCTTTTGACCGTTTCGATCTCAATGACCTGATTGGTGAGCAGGCAGAAGAAGACCAAAGCCAGCAGGAGCTTGAAAAAGATGTAAAAATATTTAGAAACGTACTTGATTTTAGCAACATCAAGCTTAAGGAATGTATTGTTCCACGAAACGAAATTGTTGCCGTAGAAGTCAATGAATCAATTGAAACGGTGATCAAAAAGTTTAATGAAACAGGTCTCTCCAGGCTTCTTGTTTATGAGGAGTCTATAGATAATATTATAGGATATGTGCACACAATTGACATGTTTAAAAAACCCGGTGGGATTAAAAGTATTGTACACACACTGCCTATTGCTCCTGAAACAATGCCTGCCAACAAGCTTTTAGCAAGTTTTACAGCTAAAAATAAAAGTATTGCACTTGTGGTAGATGAATTTGGAGGTACTGCAGGAATTGTTACTCTAGAAGATATCATTGAAGAGATATTCGGAGAAATTGAGGACGAGCACGACAAAACTGACCTAAAAGAAAAGCAACTCAGCGAGGATCACTATATATTATCGGGTCGACATGAAATCGACTATCTGAATGAAAAATTCAATCTTCACTTACCTGTTGATGAAAGTTATGAAACCCTCGCTGGATTTATTCTAAATCATACAGAAGACATCCCTGATATCAATAAAATCATAACCATTAATATTTATCGTTTTCAAATATTAAAAGCTTCAGGATCAAGAATTGAAGAGGTCGATTTGAAAATACTTACGGATAAATAATTTGGGTCACACGCCTTTTCCTCCAACACAATATTTAAAAGAAATTCCATGTAAATCAGAATAAAAAAAGAGAAGCTCTATTGAACTTCCCTTTCTTAAATTTATTTTTAAAAGTAATTTCTTACTCTTTCTCTTCTTCTTTCAACTGAAGCATTAATTCATCTAATTGATCCTCACTAACAGGTGATGGAGAATCGATCATTACATCACGACCGCTATTATTTTTAGGAAATGCAATAACATCTCGAATTGAATCTAATCCAGCAATTATTGAAACCAAACGATCAAATCCAAAAGCAATACCTGCATGTGGCGGAGCTCCGTATTTAAATGCATTCATAAGGAACCCAAATTGATTCTCAGCCTCTTCTTTGGTAAAACCTAATATCTTAAACATTTTTGCCTGAACATCCTGATCAAAAATCCTTACAGAACCTCCACCAATCTCAACTCCATTGATGACAAGGTCATATGCGTTAGCCCTAATTTTTCCGGGATCGCTATCCAACATGTTAATATCTTCTGGTTTAGGAGCGGTGAATGGGTGGTGCATGGCATAAAAGCGCTGTGATTCTTCATCCCATTCAACCAATGGAAAATCAACTACCCATAATGGTACAAAAGTCTTCTTATCACGCAAACCTAATCGGCTACCCATTTCAAGGCGCAACTCAGACAAGCCATGTAATGTAATTTTTTCGTCACCAGCCAATATTAAAATTAAATCGCCCGGTTTAGCGTTAAATCCATCAGCCCACTTTTTAAGCTGGTCAGCATCGTAAAATTTATCTACAGATGACTTAAAAGTCCCATCTTCATTATATTTCACATAAACCAAGCCCTTGGCCCCAATTTGTGGACGCTGAACCCATTTAGTTAATTTATCAAGTTCTTTGCGAGAATATTCTGATAGTCCTTCAGCACAAATTCCACCGATATATTCAGCACTATCAAACACTACAAAATCATGTCCTTTTACAAGATCATTCATTTTATGAATTTCCATTCCGAAACGCAAATCTGGTTTATCGTTACCATATTTCGCCATAGCTTCACTAAAAGGAATTCGCTTGAATGGGGTATCCATATCAACATTAAGTACATTCTTAAAAATAGCTTTCGTCATATCTTCAAAAGTACTTAACACGTCATCTTGCTCCACAAAAGCCATTTCACAATCAATTTGCGTAAACTCTGGTTGTCTATCGGCTCGTAAATCCTCATCGCGGAAACATTTTACAATTTGATAATATCGGTCATAACCAGACACCATCAACAATTGCTTAAACACTTGTGGTGACTGAGGCAAAGCATAAAACTGCCCAGGATTCATTCTAGAAGGCACAACAAAGTCTCGTGCTCCTTCGGGGGTAGATTTAATCAAGACAGGTGTCTCTACCTCAAAAAAGTTTTGGTTATTAAGATAAGCTCGCACCTGTTGTGCAACCTTATGACGAAGCGCCATTTGTCTTTGCAATTGTGGACGTCTTAAATCAAGGTAACGATACTTCATTCTGAGCTCATCACCACCATCAGTATCCTCTTCAATCGTAAATGGAGGGATTTCAGATTTGCTCAATATATTAATCTCATGACATGCGATTTCGATGTCTCCCGTGGACAGGTTAGGATTTTTATTACTTCTTTCAATAACTTTCCCCTTTACCTGAATAACAAATTCACGTCCCACCTCTCTTGCTTTAGCGGTCATTTCAGGATTAGCATTTTCATCAAAAGCCAATTGCGTAATTCCATATCGGTCACGCAAATCAATAAAGGTCATCCCTCCTAAATTACGTATTTTCTGTACCCATCCGCTGAGTACTATTTCATCACCCACATTTTCAATTCGCAATTCTCCACAAGTATGAGTTCTATACATAATATCCTATTTTTCGATTTATCTGGCAAAGATAGAAATAAGATTTAGAAAAGGTAGTTTCATGACATCGGGAACAAAAAATTAGCGCACATTTTTATGAATTAGTAATTGAGTAGTTTCAAAAGGGACTAATTTCTCATCAAGCAATTTCACAAAACAGATTCCTTTATTTACCACTCATCTGCAGGCTTTCAAAAAATAGTTTTAGAATTGATTCTCAATTACTTCCCTCAAAAAAAAGATAAATCCAGATTATATACATTTCAAAATGTTAATTCATTCGGAGAAAATCATAAAAATGTGTATTTTGTGCTTTGAAAAGTATTAAAGTTTTTGAATAGGATTTCGGGGGCATTATTTATATGAAGGTATTAAGTTTTGTTTTTGCTTTTTTCTTACTTGTTTCAATTCACGTTGCAGGCCAGAAAAACTATGTATATAACTTTAAAAGATATGCAAATGAGCAAGGACTCTCCCAAAGTCAGGTATCAGATATTGAGCAGGATAAAATGGGGCGAATATGGATTGCCACATATTCAGGAGGTGTTAATATATTAGATGGAATCACTGAAAAATATATCAACCGCCAAAATGGACTTCCTTCTTTCACTACAACCTCATTATTTATTGATGATACTGACAAAATGTGGATTGGGACCGGAAACGGACCATGCTATTACGATGGCTATTCAATAAAGATTCCTGTTATTACAGAGGAAATTAAAAAACTTTATGTCTTGGATATAGAACAAGACAATGATGGTGTAATTTGGTTTGCCACTGATCAGGGAATTTGGTATTCAAAGAATGACACTATCTATTTGGCAGATGCTTCATTAATGCAATATCCCTTTTTCCACATATCAAAGCAACCAGAAACAGGTTCTCTATGGTTTAGCTCCGGACTTGGTGATATTTATATTCTGAATAAAGAAGGATTTAAGAAAAGTGGCATTAAGATGGAGAAGATTACCCTAAGCGAAAATATCTACTTCACTACTCCAAATGTATTCCTTCTTGCTACTACCAGAGGTATTTTTGAATACGAAATTAAAGATAACGATACCATACTCAAATCACATCGTTTGGAAAACAAACATGTTAATGATATCGAATTTGACCAAAACAAACAACTTTGGGCGGGTACAGATGAATCAGGTCTATACATTTTTGATAACCAGGGAGACGTACAACATATCTCTGCATATCAAGGAGTTGGGTACAACAGAATTTATAAGATTTTTAAGGATGTACACCAAAACATGTGGGTTGGAACTGATGGTGCAGGAGCTTCTTTATTTAAGGGATTTCGCTTCTCTGAAATATTAATCGAAGAGTTATATAAGCCTTCATTTATAATGGATTTATATATTGATTATCAGGATAATATTTGGGTAGCTTCAGAAGGCCAGGGTGTAGTAAAAATCTCAAAGGGGGAAAATACTGTATATAATACGCAAAATGGTTTAATCAACAATTTTACCACTGATATTACAGGGGACAGAAAAGGAACAATATACGTTGCCACAAATAGTGGTATTACTGAAATCAAAAATAACCGATTCAGATACCTTCAAAAACCCGTTCATTTAGTTACTAACCTTATTGAATCAATTTTAATTGACAATAAAGGAAGACTATGGGCTGGAACATATGGTCATGGATTACAATGTATAGACAATGATCTATTATTATCATCTGCAAATGGGTTGGCAGATGATTATGTATGGGATATTTATCAGGCAAGTGACAATAAAATTTATGCTGCCACTGATGAAGGTGTATGTATAATAAAAAATGACAAGGTAATTGACACATTAAATAAAGCAGATGGCCTGCTCAGCGAAAATGTTATTTCAATTATTGAAGACTCGCACCATAACATGTGGTTTGCTTCAGAAGGTGGTGTAACCTGGTATAACGGGAAAAAACTAATTTTTTATCACATTGACGAACTCTGCAATAGCAATGTCATTTATTCCATTATTGAAGATGGGTTTGGACGTATAATGGTAGGTACTGAAAATGGTGTTGTAATATTATCAGCAGATAAATCTGGTGGAATACATTCCACGTATCAATTTTCGAAAAACGATGGTTTCTTCGGAATAGAATGTAATTCAGATGCTGTGGTAAAAGATAAAAACAACAATATATACTGGGGAACAATTAATGGAGTTACGCGCCATATTCCATCCAAGGAGTGGCACACTAAAATGGTAGCCAACCCCTATGTAAACAGTATTGAATTATCAGAAGAAAATGAAAACCTGATTAGCTACGCAGATTCAATTTCACCCTGGTACAACTTACCGGTAAACCTTAAACTACCATCACAAAAAAACAATCTTACCTTCCATTTCAGCGCACCAGAATTTTTATATAGCAGCGAACTGAGATACAAGTATAAACTGGAAGGACTTGATCACGAATGGTCAAAGCCTGTTACTCAAACTCAGGTTAATTATAATCATTTGGCGCCCGGAAAATACATATTCCACGTACAAACTTTACATGCTGACTTTCCTTCAAAGCCGGCCGGAAAAGAATCGTTCCATTTCATTATTGAAACACCAATTTACATGACCTGGTGGTTTAGAACCATTGCTTTCGTGCTGATTTTAACCATTGTACTCCTATTCTGGAATTATCGTATTTATGCCCTCAGACAACGAAAAGTGAAACTTCAAAAACTTGTTAGGGAAAGAACCAACCAGCTGTCAAGACAGAAAAATGAGCTGGAAATAGCTAACCGGGAAATTCGTCGAAGTGCTAAACTAAAAGAACAATTTCTGGCCAATACGAGTCACGAAATGAGAACGCCACTGAATGTAATTATTGGCTATAGCAACTTATTGCAAAATTCGGATTTGAATAATAAACAAAATAATTACGTTGAAAATATACGTTCATCAGGCGAACACCTTAAAGTAATTATCAACGACCTTCTTGACCTCTCTAAAATTGAAGCCGATAAGCTTGAACTTATAGAAACCTCTTTTGATTATCGTCGTGTAATTATCAATACTTTCAATATTTTCAGAATAGAGGCTGAAAGCAAAGGAATTAATGCAGAAATGGAAATTAAGCGTCCCGTACATAAAATTATGGGTGATCCGGTACGCTTGACCCAGATTATCTCCAATCTATTGAGAAATTCAATCAAATTCACCGAAAATGGCTCGATAAGAATTGATACACAAGAAGAAATTGTAGATCAAAAAAGATTAAATCTACACATTCACATAAAAGATACAGGAATAGGTATTCCAGCGGACAAACTTGATAAAATCTTTAACAGTTTTATGCAGGTATCAGCTGATATGACAAGAAAATATGGAGGAACAGGGCTTGGACTTTCTATTGTTGACAAGCTGGTTAAACTACACCATGGTACAATAAACGTAACAAGTAAAGAAAACAAAGGAACTACTTTCAAAATTATGCTTCCGTTCAAAATAGCGGCTGAAGACAAAATTCCAAAATCAGAACGAGAAGAAATCAAGTATTCCAAATCACTGTCGGGTCTTAGTATTTTAATTGTGGACGACAATGAACTAAACCTTTCCTTGGCGATAGAAACGTTATACAAATTCAACAACTCTATTCACACAGACGTAGCCTACAATGGTAAAGAAGCCATTGAAAAAATTGAGAGAGAGAACTTTGACCTGGTAATAATGGATATTCAAATGCCAGTAATGGATGGGTATGAAGCAACACGTCAGATACGCCAAAAAACAGACATTAAGGGACGAATACCGATACTTGGAATGACAGCCCATGCCATGAAAGACGAGCGCCAAAAATGCCTTGATTTAGGCATGAACGAGTATCTTTCTAAACCATTCTCGCCAAACGAACTATTGAAGCGCATTCAATCTATATTAGACATTGAAGTACCCATTGACGACGATAAACCAAAGGTTATTACAAAAAGCAATGGAAAATTTAAAACTTTCAATATCGATAAAATAAAAAGCATTGTAGGAGACTCTCTTGAAAAAGAGGTAAAGTACTTAAAAATGTTCCATAAGAATGCACCAGAACTCATACAGAATATCACACACGGACTCACTGAAAAAGACTTCAATAAAGTAAAAGTTTCTGCTCATTCACTTAAATCTACATTCCGCTATTATGGTGCAGATAAACTTATGGAATATAGCAAGGCCATTGAAGAAATAGCTCTCGATAACGATGAAAGCACTATCAAAGATCTTTTAAGTAATTTAATAGATGGATGGAAAGATATTGATGATGAGCTTATAAAATATTTTGAAAAGTCAAATAATTAAAACTACCCTACGGTTTTCTAATTTGTGAAAAATCTATTCAAATTTGTTCTAATTGAAAGGTGATTGGTTGCGCCAGCAAGATGATATGCAGCACGAGCATACTCAATGTAAAAACCTTTAATTTGTATCGTTCCCCCGATACTGATTCCAGTAAATCCAGCTTTATCAATCATTTTCATTGTACTACGCTGGTAATAATTATAACCAATACGCGCCGAAAATTTCTCCGAAGGTCTGAATTCAAATCCAAATATTAAGTGACGGGCTATTTTCTCAGCATCTTTACGAATATAATCTGTCTCTATTTCTTCAGGTTCCAGGTCAGTATTATTGGGAACAACTGTATTTTCGTTAGTCAGCAATAAATCGGCCTTATGAAGGTGATGCGCAACTAATGAAAACCTGAATGGGGCATGAGCTAATCCTTTTGAAATTCCAAACTGATAGTCCATTGGTAAAGGCTCATCGGCACCATCTACATATGAATCAATTTGATTCCCGATGTTCTTTGCCACCATGGAAACTGTCAACTTGATATCAGGGTTATTATAAGTTAATCCAGCATCAAAAGCTGCTGCATAGGCATTATAAATATCAATTTTCGAATAAATTCCTTTTACATTGGCTCCCAAGCGCAAATATTTCATCAAAGGGGTGGACCAACTAACTATAAATGCATAATCGCCTCCCGTAAAAGTACCTAAACCATTCCCATATTGATCATACTTATCCATTTCTCCGTAATTCAAATATTGCATTCCCACACCTATAAAACCAAGCGATTTGAGATCATATCCCCATGCAACCAGACCCAAACTAACTCCGGGGTGAATATTTGTATAATTAATGCCAATCTGATTATCAAGACCAGGATTGAGCAAAGCCGGGTTAACAGTAATCATATTTATATTGCTATCTGCACTGGCTATAGTACTGCCTCCTAAAGAAGCTTCATAAGCTGAAGAAGGTATTGTAAGAAACTTATATACAGTAGAGATATCATCCTGAGTAAAACCAAGTCTGGTCATTGATAAAAGCAAGAAAGCAAAAACTAAATATTTCATACACAATTATTATACAATGGTTCTTCCCAATCAATTGGGAATATCGATATCTATAACGTGCTAATTTATAAAAAAAGTATACTTCAACTTTATAATAATGTGTCTAGGCACGCAAATAAATGCCTGACAATTTTCTAAAAATATGATATACAACCGGACAAGTAAACGTATTCAACAAAGATATCTTCAAATGGTTCTGAAATCTGGTTTGATGAGTATGTGGGTAATCCCGGCATGCCTTAGGTCTTTTTTCATAAACCATACAGTAATTGTCTGACATGAGAAACGGACATGGCATTTCAGAAAACACATAATCGCCATCTTCATCCATTCTCAAATATTGCTCCACCACTTCACTATCCTTTAACTTGAGTTGCTTCGACAAACGAGAAATATCCTTATCAGTTACACGAGGGCCCAAGCTCTTACAGCAATTACCACATTCGAGGCAATCAATATCTTCGAACAGTTCTGCATCCATTTCATGGACCAGATCATCCAAATCGCCAGGTTTCTTTTTACGCAGCCGCTTAACTAAATCCTGATGTTCTTTATAATGACTTTGCGCCAGTTCCTTTAACTTATCCGGTTCAATATATAGCGACATATTAGGAATAGTCCATTTTTAGTTTATCCATTTCTAGTATTGAATAAAATAATAGATTAATGGTGTCGAGCACATCTTGTTTGTGCACACTCTCAATAACCTGATGAATATGTCTGGTTGGAATACTAAGTGCACCAGCTATAGAACCACCCTTTACCATACGCTGAAGGCTTCCCGTGTCTGTACCACCTGCAGGCAGCATCTCCGTTTGAAATTTGATTTGGTGGTTTTTAGCTGTTCTTTTGAAAAACTCCACCATACGCACATCAGAAATCACAGAAGCATCCATTATTTTAATTGCTGCTCCATCCCCTAGTTTTGAAACCTGTTCTTGTGGTTGTGAACCAGGCGTATCAAAAGCAATTGTTGTATCGAGGCCAATGGCTACATCTGGTTCAATGGCCTGAGCAGCCACTTGAGCGCCACGCAAACCAACCTCTTCCTGCACAGTAAATACTGCATACAGGTCAAATGCCGGAGTTTCATCTGAAAGCATCTGTAGTACTTGCTCCAAAATATAAACAGATATACGATTATCCATTGATTTACCATTGTAACAGTCACCCATTTCTATCATTGAACGATCTCTGGTTACAGGATTACCCTGCTCAATGTATTTCTTCACCTCTTCTGCTTTCATTCCAGTATCTATAAAAAAATCATCAAGCTCAACACTCTTTTTGCGCTCTTCCGGTTTCATGATATGTATGGGCTTACTACCCATAACACCAACAATATCTTTTTTACCATGTACAACTACACGCTGGGCTGTAAGTGTTTTGGGATCAAAACCACCAAGAGGATGAAAACGTAAAAAACCATTTTCGTCTACATGATTTATAATAAAACCTATTTCATCCATGTGTGCAGCTACCAGTAGCTTTTTATCTGTTTTCCCTTTTTTGAAAACAATAAGATTACCTAAGTTATCTGTCCATACTTTATCACCAAACTTATGTACATTGGCATGCACTAAATCTCTTATTTTATGTTCAAAACCTGAAACTCCGGGAGTTTCACTTATCTCTTTAAGTCTTTTAAAATCATTCTTTCTTTGCATACTTATACAATTTTATCGTAATTTTTAAATTGATCCACGGTAGATTTTAATACCATTCTTATGCCTTTCTCATTTTTTAATGCATAGGGATCAAAAAAATCTTCACACCCTTCGGTTTTAATTAAATAATTTACATCGCCCCACTCACTTAAAAGAGTAAAGCTTTGTTCATCTAGATCAACATCTCCAAAAAGGGTATTGTTTGAAACTAAGGATTCGGTTTTCACTTTTGACTTAGCTATATTTTGAACCAGATGGATAAATTGCTCATTTTCAACATCCAACCAAACAAACTTTTCAAAAGTAATCATTGAAGAGCCTGTAACTAGTTGAATCGGTGGTGGTGCTGTATTGAGAGCATCCTCATGAATTAATTCAACATTGGCGACTTTTGAAAGTAAATAGCACATTTTCCATGGGGGTAAAGAAGCTACCACGCCATATATTTCCGGAAAGTTTTCTTCGGGTTCAAGACAAAATACATTACCCATACACTATTCGTCTAATTGACTCAATGCCTCTCTGGCAGCATTCTGCTCTGCTTCTTTTTTAGATCGGCCTTTACCCTGGCCTAAATTTTCATTTGCAACAACCACAAAGGTTTCGAATTCAGGATTATGAGAATTTTCATTGCTAATACAATTCGTCTCAAATTTAACCAAATTCTTATTTTTTTGAGCCCACTCTATAAGCAAACTTTTGTAATTAGTTTCTTTACGTTTAATTTCATCAAGGTCTACCAGCTGTTCCAAAACCCCATGAATAATAAATTTACGCGCAGCCTTATAACCTTTGTCGAGGTAAACAGCACCAATAAATGCCTCAAAAAAATCTCCGTAAATATGGTGCGTAATTTCTAAATCGATTGATCTGGTATAGAGAAGTTGGTCTAGCCCGGTACGCTGCGCTAGTTCGGTAAGCGTTTGTCCATTGACTAATTTAGCTCTTAGTTTGGTCAGGTAGCCTTCATCTTTTTGAGGAAATTTATTATAAAGATATTCAGCTACTACAGCACCCAGGATAGCATCTCCGAGGTACTCAAGTCGCTCGTTATTTACGAGCTTTTTTTTATGATAAAAAGAAGCTGACCTGTGAATACAAGCCAGCTTATAAAATATAAGTTTACCCGGACGAAATCCGGTTACTCTTTTAATCGATTTTTTGAACGACTTGTCGTTCTCAAAGGTAATTTGATGAGCAGCAAAATTAATTTTACTACACACTATTCAGCCTTTTTGAATAAAATCGTTGCGTTATGACCACCAAATCCAAAGTTATTAGTCATTGCAATTTTGATATCAGCTTTTTCGGCCTTATTGAATACAAATTGCAATTTAGGATCAATCTCAGGATCAAGTTCATTGAAATTGATTGTTGGTGGAATCACCTGGTCACGTAAAGCTAAAATAGTAGCCATACTTTCCAATGCACCGGCAGCACCTAGAAGGTGACCAGTCATTGATTTGGTAGAGTTAATCTTAAGTTTGTAAGCATGCTCTCCAAATGTGGCAACAATAGCTTTTGGTTCAGCAACGTCTCCAAGTCCGGTAGATGTACCGTGTGTGTTGATATGATCAACATCCTCTAGTTTAACGCCAGCATCATTCATGGCCATCATCATAACTTTTTTAGCACCTTCACCTTCAGGATGAGGAGCAGTCATGTGGTGAGCGTCAGCATTAAGGCCAACTCCAATGATTTCTGCATAAATATTTGCGCCACGAGCTTTTGCGTGCTCATATTCTTCGAGGATAAGGGCGGCACCACCTTCTGCCATTACAAAACCGTCACGATCTTTATCGAAAGGTCTTGAAGCAGCTTTTGGATCATCGTTGCGAGTAGAGATGGCTTTCATAGAATTAAAGCCACCAACACCGGCCTCATCAATTGCAGCCTCAGAACCACCTGTTACCATAGCGTCAGCGTATCCTAACCGGATATAGTTAACTGCATCAACGATCGCGTGCGTTGATGATGCACATGCTGAAACTGTAGTAAAGTTTGGTCCACGGAGGTTGTACTTAATTGAAATGTGACCAGCAGCGATATTGGCAATCATTTTGGGGATAAAGAAAGGGCTGAACCTGGGTTGTCCATCACCTGTAGCCCAGCTCCCAATCTCATCAACAAAAGTTTGTAACCCACCAATACCTGCACCCCAAATTACACCTACGCGGTCGCGATCCATATTTTCTAAATCTAATTTAGAATCTGCGATTGCTTCATCGGCAGAAATCATAGCAAACTGCGAATAGAAATCGTGTTTGCGTAATTCTTTTCTGTCGAAGTATTTATTCGCATCATAATCTTTAACCTCGCAAGCGAATTGGGTTTTGAAATTTGAAGCATCGAAACGAGTTATCGGAGCTGCCCCGCTAACTCCATTCACCAAATTATCCCAGGTCTCTTTTGCATTATGACCACAAGGATTTATGGTTCCCATTCCGGTAACTACTACGCGTCTGATGTTCATTTCGGTAATTTTAGGGTAAGAAATAAGTCTTACTTGGTGTTGTCTTCGATGTATTTAACTGCGTCACCAACAGTGGCAATCTTCTCAGCTTGATCGTCTGGAATAGCAAGATTAAACTCTTTTTCAAATTCCATGATCAATTCTACTGTGTCTAATGAATCAGCTCCAAGATCGTTTGTGAAGCTAGCTTCTGCTGTTACTTCACCCTCATCAACACCTAACTTGTCAACGATAATGCTATTTACTCTAGATGCA
Source organism: Salinivirgaceae bacterium (assembly GCA_002869335.1). Lineage (GTDB taxonomy): Bacteria > Bacteroidota > Bacteroidia > Bacteroidales > Salinivirgaceae > Salinivirga. Next base: position 15,772 of record PKTE01000328.1, read on the forward strand.
ATGTCTGACATAGCTTTATAAATTTTAGTTAATATTACGATGCAAAGAAATGAATTTTGTGTTTAATAATAAAAATATTTAGCAAAAAAATAGCACCCCTAGCAAAGCCGCACCACCTAACAATCTAATTATGTATAATTTACGATGATTTCATAAACATGAATTAATTATAAATTATTTTTTTCTTTAAAAATAACGCAGATATATTTTGTCAGGAAAAAATACTATTCTATATTTGCACTCGCAAAACAATGCGGGGTAGAGCAGTTGGTAGCTCGTCGGGCTCATAACCCGGAGGTCGGGGGTTCGAGTCCTCCCTCCGCTACTAGGACAAAAGGTCGGAAGTTATTCCGGCCTTTTTTTGTTTATACAATTAAAAGAAGTAGGATCATATTGAAAAGTTGGTGGATTGATAATATTATATAAACAACTCGATTACAAATTTTAAGTTTCATTGATTAATTTCCTTTGTCTCAAGCCGACGGGCTCTTCATTTTTGATGCCCCAAAAACGAAGCAAAAAGGGCTTGGCTTAGTATTTTAAGGGACCTTCTAAACTCTTGCAACCTAAAATAATTTAACTCGCGGATGCTTAAACGATATAACTTCTTATCATTTTACGGGCGCATCCGCTCTACAGAAATTATTTTCGCGGTTACTTCGAGTAAGAAGGTGCCCACTGAAAATACTTAGGCCGATCGAAATGCAACGTAGTAAATCATTGCTCTCCGCCTAAGGAAAATGGCGTTAAGAAAATCTGCGTATTGCAGCTTTAAAATTTGCGCTGTTTGAGCTCTAATTTCTCAAAAATTAAAGTGAGTTCGTAAATTTTAGCTATGATAGCTGATTTTTAGCTATTTTTCTTCAGCGGCGGCGTTTTTTTGTTTACTTTTTTTGAGCTGCAGCAAAAAAAGTAAAAGCCCAGCGGCTAGAGCGAT
>PKTE01000029.1 GCA_002869335.1 Salinivirgaceae bacterium
AGTCCTTCGCTGGGCTTGTCAAGTCTGCCAATTGGAAATATTCGTGACGGAAAATTTATAAAATCAATAATATTGTCCTTTTCACGCTTTTGATCCGTAGTTGTAACAATCCCGACAGGCTTATTAAAAGCAATATAAATAGGCTCTTTTTCTTTCTCAGTTATCAATTTACCATCCACACGAATTTCATCACTAGCATCCACTTTAGTACCCATCTCAGGCACCTGTCCATTGATGGTAATACGCCCTTTCTCAATTAGTTCATCTGCCTTGCGACGTGAACAGTATCCAACTTCGCTTAGAAATTTATTGATGCGGGTTTTTTGAGTTTCAGACATATTCTTTTGATTTCGGTGCAAAGATAACCAAAGCAAAGGTAAGTGCCAAGTGCTTTGAGATAAGTGCTGAGAGATAAGAGCTGAGAACTAAGGGCTAAGGACTGAGAACTATGTGCAAAGTGCAATATCCATAATCCAATATCTAAGATCCAATATCCATGATCCTATATCTAAGATCTAATATCTAAATAAAAGGGAAGAACCAATCATTCTTCCCTCCTGTTATTTTATGTTTGAGAATTACTCTTGTTCTCCAAGGAATCTTTCAGCGTCAAGTGCAGCCTGACAGCCAGAACCGGCTGCTGTAATAGCCTGACGGTAGATTTTATCTTGCACGTCTCCACATGCAAATACACCAGGGATATTTGTTTTGCTTGATCCCGGATCAGTTACTATGTAGCCTTCCTTATCAGTAGTTAGAAAATCTGCAAATACTTTACTATTTGGAGTGTGTCCAATAGCTAAGAAAAATCCGTCAATTTTAACGTCAACTTCAGTCTCGTCAGCTTCCCCTTTACGCTTAATTAATTTGACACCGGTTACAACGCCATTTTCACCGTAAATCTCTTTGGTATTATGTTCGTATAAAACTTCAATATTTTTAGTATTATCAACCCTACGTTGCATTGCTTTTGAAGCACGCATATAGTCCTTACGTACAATAAGATATACTTTTTCAGCCATATTAGCTAAATATGTAGCTTCCTCAGCAGCAGTATCTCCACCACCTACAACAGCTACTTTTTTACCTTTGTAGAAAAATCCATCACAAGTTGCACAAGCAGAAACTCCACCGCCTTTGTACTTTTCTTCAGATTCAAGTCCGAGATATTTAGCAGTGGCACCTGTAGCTATAACCAATGTTTCAGCTTCAACTAAAGTTTTATCGTCAATAGCAACTTTAAATGGTCTTTTGCTTAGATCTACTTTTGTAGCCATACCCCAGCGCACATCGGTACCAAAACGAGTTGCTTGCTTTTTAAGATCTTCCATCATTTCTGGACCAGTAACACCACTTGGGTAACCAGGGAAATTATCAACTTCTGTAGTTGTTGTTAATTGTCCTCCAGGTTGCATACCTTCATACATCACAGGGCTAAGGTTAGCTCTGGCTGCATAAATGGCAGCTGTATAACCGGCAGGTCCTGAACCAATGATTAAACATTTTACTTTTTCAGCATCTCCTTCTGGCCATTCTTTACTTGCGCCGTTTGTATTATCGTCTAGATTGTCTAATGATTTAAATAATGCCATAATATTTTCGTTTTTTAATCCTTCATTAACAAATGCTGTACAAATTTAATCTTTTTGACAAAATGACCGAACGGATTCAACAATCTAGATGTTTCGATATTACTTTTTTCATATCAAGAAAATTTGACAGTCAATGGAGACAATTAATAGATATTGGATTTTAGATCAATTGAATTAATTCTGCGCAGTATTGCATTGCCTTTACAAAAAAAGTCGCCCAAAATTAATTGAACGACTTTTAATTTCAGTCGGGATGCCGAGATTTGAACTCGGGGCCCCTGGTCCCCCAGACCAGTACTCTAACCGGACTGAGCTACATCCCGTCTTTTTCGTTTGCGGGAGAATCAGTACTCTAATCCCGATAAAACAGAAATCTTTGATTTCATCTTTTTTCGAGGACTCTCGATTTTATATCCAAATCGCAGATTTGGTAAAATCGGAGCCGGACTGAGCTAAATCCCGCCTTTGTTATCCCAAATTATTATTGGAATGAGCTACATCCAATTGAGATAAGCGGTGGCAAAGATAAAAAAATTGTTTTTATGGTTACAAGACTCTGACAAAATTTATTTGTTTTCGCTTTTTGTAGTAACAATCCCAGATAGATCAACATCCACTTCTGACAAAACTGCCCCTGCAAAAATTCCTAATCCTCCTTCTACATTGCTAAATAAATTTATACTTTCTGCAAAGAAGTCACCTTCAGCATTATAATATGCCTCCAAAGTTTGCAAATATGTATAGAAGTTTTCATTAAGTGAATAAAACTGTAATTTAAATTGGTAGTTATTCTCTAAGTAATATTGCAAATTATAGGGATCATACATAACACCAAACTTATAAGTTTTAAGCTCTTCATTGAATAGGCCGTCTGAAAAGCGTAAATATGAATATAAATCCACTGAACTAGATCCATCAATTCCTGATGAACTTGTTCTATAATTATACTCATAATAAAACATGTCACCTACATTGTAGGATCCTAAGCTTTCCAATTCTGCGTTAACGATTAGCTTAAGCGAATAATATTGGTCACCTGGTAAATCCTGAAAAGTATAATAAACCATTA
>PKTE01000239.1 GCA_002869335.1 Salinivirgaceae bacterium
GAATCACATGATTTTAACTTGGATATGATAATTACTTCAAATTACAAATTCCAATAATCAAAATCCAAAAAGAATAGGTAATCAGACATAGAGCGAATTATTCAGGAAACTCAATTTTCTGCTGGCGGTCAATCAGGTTAAATGACATTCGGTGATGAGGAGTTGTACCATGAATTTGAATCATATCGCGGTGTTTTTGTGTGGGGTAACCCATGTTTTTGTGCCAATCGTATACAGGATATTTTTCGTGCAATTCAATCATGATATCATCACGATAAGTTTTGGCCAGGATTGATGCTGCAGCAATAGAAAGGTATTTTCCATCACCTTTTATGATACAATCGTGAGGAATATTTTTGTAAGGCTTAAAACGGTTTCCGTCTACCAAAATACGCTCCGGAATTTGCTTTAGTTGATCCAACGCGCGATGCATGGCAAGAAAAGAAGCATTTAGTATATTGATTTCGTCTATTTCTTCATTGGAAACTATCCCAACCGCCCATGCTAAGGCATTTTCTTCCACAACCGGACGTAATTTGCGTCGTTGAACATCGGAAAGTTTTTTGGAATCTGTCAATTGGTCATGTTGAAAATTGGCAGGTAAAATAACCGCAGCAGCAACCACAGGGCCAGCCAAACAACCACGGCCTGCTTCATCGCAACCTGCCTCAAGTGTGTTAGGTGTATGGAAACTTTTTAATTGTATTATTTTTTTAGCCATTGCAATAACAATTAGAACAAAAATAAGCGCTTAACCTTTTCTTCACAATTTATTTATAAGATATTTTGATTTTGGCCTGATATTTGGAAACAGTCTTACCACCGGAAACTTTAATTGTGTAAAACGTTTCCAAAACTATAAGCAATATGGATAAAAAACTCGAAGAAATTATTTACAAATCGGCTGAACTCTTTAAGCAATATGGTGTGCGAAGCGTTTCGATGGATGACATTTCTCGTGAAATGGGAATTTCCAAGAAAACGCTTTACAAGCATGTTAAGAATAAGAACGAGTTAGTTGAGAAGATTCTGGAATTTACTTTTGAAAGGGAGCAACAGTTTTTCTGTGATAAAGCAAAGCCAGAAGTAAATGCTATTGATGCTTTATTGGAGGTAAGTATTTTTATCAGTGAGCAGATTAAATTGTTTACACCATCTGTGTCATTTGATTTAAAGAAATACTATCCTGAAGTTTTTAAAGCACATATGGAGAAATCTCAAAAATATGCTTATGAGGCTGTTTACACTAACCTTGTGAATGGAATCAATCAGGGTTTATATAGAAAAGAGATTAATCCTGAAGTTGTGGCAACGCTCTATGTGAATAAAATTGAGGATGTGCACGATCAGGAGTTTTATACAGAAAAAGACTTTTCATTTGAGTTGATTTTTGAAACTATGTTTGAAAATCACATTCGTGGAATTGCCAATGAGAAGGGTATTGCCTATTTCGAAAAACGTAGAAAAGATTACAAATTATAACCATAAAACCATGAAAAAAATTATCATTTTACATGTATTTGCGCTGTTTGCCATGGCTGGCTGGGCACAAGATGAAACCCAGAAACCAACAGACAGTGTTTTTACATTACAAAGCGCCATCGATTATGCCATAGAGCATAACTACGATGTTCAAAAAGCAGGATTAGAGGTGTTAAAAGCCAAAAAGAAAGTTTGGGAAACCACTGCTATGGGATTACCTCAAGTGAATGCAAGTTTTGACGCTAATTATATGTTAAAGGTACCTGCACAACTTGAGCAGTTTTCAAGTATCGGAGATTTCTTTATTCCAATCTACGATATCTTTTATGCCGGTGGATTAATTGATCAACCTACATATGAGGGTATTGTGAATGGTCTTTCTGAAGGCAGCGTTTCAACTGATGATATTCGTTGGGGAGCTACTCTGGACATTTCTGTATCACAATTAATTTTCAGTGGGGCCTACATTGTGGGATTACAAGCTTCAAAAACATATCAAAATCTTTCAAAGTATATGGAGCAGCAATCTGTGGTTGACCTAAAAGAAATGGTAACTAATGCTTATTCGGGAGTCCTGATTGCTGAAGAGAGTAAGTCCGTTTTGCAAGATATCCTGGAAACTACCAATAATAGCATCAAAGAGATGGAAGCGTTGCTCGAAGAAGGTTTTGTTGAAAATACGGATGTTGATCAGCTTAGGTTGACTGCTGCTACTATTGAAACCAGCTTAAAAAATATTGAATTACAATCTAAGGTTGCCAAAGAAATGCTCAAATTATCTATGGGTATGGATTTAGAAAATTCAATCCAATTAGAAGATGATTTGAATTCAGTGATGATGATTAATAATGTAACTGATGCAAAAGGTTTAACCTTTGATGTTACTCAAAACATAAATTATCAGTTACTTGAGTCTCAAGAAAAACTGGCTGAATTAGATGTTAAGCTTTCAAAATCAGAATTTTTACCAACAATTGCAGCATATTATAATCACCAGGAGAACTTCAACGATAATGCATTTCTACTAACACCACCAGATATTGTTGGAGTAAACCTTTCTATTCAAATTTTTACAAGCTGGAAAAGAATGTCTGTTATGCAGCAAAAAGAAATTGCATTGGAGCAAACAAGGTTGGATAAAGCTAAAGCCACAAATGGGTTAAA
>PKTE01000005.1 GCA_002869335.1 Salinivirgaceae bacterium
AAAACCAAGTCCACCAATCAATCCGGCAAATCCGTCAGAAACGATATCACCAAACATATTTCCTGCTACAATTACACCGTAATTTTCAGGATTTTTAGTGAGCCACATCATTTGTGCGTCGATGTTGGTATTCCATAGCTCTATATTTGGAAAATCAGTTTTCTGAATTTCCTGAGCCATTTTGTACATCATACCAGAAGTTTCACGAATTACATTTGGTTTCTCACAAACTGTTACTGACTTATAACCATACTCTTTTGCATATTCAAATGCAGCACGCAATATACGTTCAGTTGCTTTTTTCGTAAAAATACGTGTAGAAACAGAGATTTCTTCTTTTGGAGTTTTACCAAAATTCTTTACAAACTTTGGATGTGTCATTAATGCATCATGCACATCTTGCGGAGGATTACTCCACTCTACACCACCATAAAGGCCTTCTGTATTTTGACGGAAAATAGCTACGTCAACTTTTGGCTCTTCAATAGTATTATTAGGACCTCTGCGAATGAAGTTCAATGGATTACCTTCGTATGTACGACAAGGACGAAGACAAATATCCAATCCAAAATGCTGGCGTAAACCAACAATAGGGCTTGAATACACAAGATTTTTATCTTTTAGTTCCGGAGCAAGCTCTTCAAAAGCAGCATCTTTAGGCTTTGAAGTAATGGCTCCAAAAAGACCAATTTTATGCTCTTCAAGAAGCTTAATAGTACGTTCTGGAAGTGGATTACCTTCACTTTTCCAAAATTCCCAACCGATGTCACCTTCTACATAGTCAGCTTCAAATCCGGCAGCATCAAGTACGCGTATAGTTTCTTCTAATACGTTTTTTCCAATACCATCACCGGGCATGGCTACAATAGTGCGTTTACTCATAGTTAAGCGTGTTTAATAGGTTTAATTAGTTACATTCGGGAGTAAAAATATATTTTTTTTCTAAGGATAAAAACACAGGCAGAAAAAATCGAACATAAAAAATAAAAAAAGGGGTCAGATGTGTTTCTGACCCCGTTCCAACTTCTAATCCCATTGCTAACTATTGTTTAACTAACCTTCTAGTTATAATTTCATTATCTAAATTTATTTCAACAAAATAAATTCCACTATTCAACCCAAATAATTGAATATTTTGTGGTAAATAATCATATTGCATAAGTGTTTTTCCACTTATGTCATACAATCTAATTGAAACGTTGTCATTGCTTTCAGGTAATTGAATAGCAAACTCATTTTGTATGGGATTTGGATAAACTGAAACTTGCTCTTTAAAATTTGGTTCGTTGGTTGATAATATTCCGGGTGAGGTTTTTATGCTACATTTTACATATTCATACCATTGTTCTTCATTCCAATCCCATTTATATTGAACTCCTGAGATTAATTGATTATCAAAGTATGCATATTCGGCTTTATCTACATTAAACCACTCAAAATAAGCGCTTCTATGTAAATATCCGGTATTATTTCCATAGCTATCATAAGTATATTGTTTCTGATCTAAGATAAGCGTATCCCATATAGAGTCAAAACTATTCCAATGCTGTTCAAGATCAATCAATACATTCCCATTTTCATCAAGATCATAAGTATGTTTTCTGTTATTTGCGAAGTGCTCTCCATTAAGATGCTGCTCAACTCTTACCATTTGATCAGTACTGTAATAATATGAATATTTGTAAGTATTTCGCCATTCAACACCATCATTTGAATAATATTGTAAAACAGATTCCAATAGATTATCAAACCTCTGATATTCAGTTCTCATATATTTTCGCCAAGTATTAGTTTCCTGTGAAATTACTGAATAATCAATTTGTATTAATTCTCCATTGTCATACTGATATTCAATTAACCTTTGATTATTCCACATATCTTCTCCAATGGGATTGAACATCCACATCTCACTTTGCAATTGATTATTTGAGTGATATGTGTATATTTTCATATTGGTTGCGTCCCATGCTCCTGTTTCATTCAATGTGTCATTCCAATAATAGCCCACATATGTTTCCACTGAATCAAAAGAAGTATATGTATATTCTTCTAGAGAAGATAAACGAAATCCATCGTATGCGTAATATCCATATTCTGACTTAATAATCCGTCCAAATTCATCATAAATAAATACAGTTACTGTGTATGGATCATATTGAGTATGATCATTATTTAGTCTTTCACAATACAAAGTATCAATTGAATTGGCTCTCTCCTCATTGACAAGAGGAATCTCTCCACATAATGTCTCAATATGAGCTCTGTCTTTTTGAAATCCCTGTGAAAAAATGCTTGAAGTAATGAGTAGTAACAAAAGAGTTAAAATGTTTTTCATAGCAGATTGTTTTAGTTTAAGCTAATTTAGATTAATTAAAGATAACATACAAGATATTCTTATCTTTTAATATTAATTTAACATATTCACAAACAATTCATTAACAAACTCGCATTTAAGCAAAATTTGGTTAAAACCTGAGAACCATATCACAATGCTATTGTTAACCCTAAGTGAGTTCGAAAGAATATTAATTATATATCTTTGTTTTTTCATTTAAAACACGAATATTTTCATGACAAATAATCAATCAATTGACGATAACATTCTATGGTATAAAGATGCCATCATTTATGAGCTTCATATCAAAGCATTTATGGACAGTAACGGTGATGGTATAGGTGATTTTGCAGGACTTTTAAGTAGATTAGATTATCTTGAAGACCTGGGAGTTACTGTCATTTGGTTACTTCCCTTCTATCCGTCCCCATTAAAAGATGATGGATATGATATTGCTGATTATTACAGTATTAACCCATCTTATGGAAATATTCGCGATTTTAAGAAATTCATAAACGCAGCCCATCAGCGAAACATTCGCGTTATTACGGAGCTGGTTTTAAATCACACATCTGATCAACATCCCTGGTTTCAAAGAGCACGAAAATCGCCAAAAGGATCACCTGAAAGAGATTACTACGTATGGACAGATGACACCAACCAATATAAAGGAGTGCGGATTATTTTTCAGGATTACGAAAAATCCAACTGGAGCTGGGATCCGGTGGCAGAACAATACTACTGGCATCGATTTTTTCATCACCAACCAGACTTAAATTACGATAACCCGAAAGTACAACATGAGGTTTTTCGCATTATTGATTACTGGCTCAAAATGGGTGTTGATGGCTTTAGACTTGATGCTGTCCCCTATCTATTTCAGCGCGAAGGTACTAACTGCGAAAACTTACCTGAAACACACGCTTTTCTAAAGAAACTACGCAAACATGTAGACGATAATCATAAAGGGAAAATGCTTCTGGCTGAAGCTAATATGTGGCCGGAAGACTCTGCCGCGTATTTTGGAGGTGGTGATGAGTGTCATATGAATTATCACTTCCCCATTATGCCTCGTATGTTTATGGCCATGCGCATGGAAGATAAGTATCCAATTACCGACATGCTTGATCAAACGCCGGAAATACCAGATACTTGCCAATGGGCCATTTTCTTAAGAAACCATGATGAACTTACACTGGAAATGGTTACAGATGAAGAGCGTGACTACATGTACAAAGTTTATGCTCAGAATCCTAAAGCAAAAATAAATTTGGGTATTCGTCAGCGATTAGCGCCTTTATTGGAAAATAACAGACGCAAAATCGAATTAATGAATTACTTGCTATTTTCACTTCCGGGCACACCTGTAATATACTATGGTGATGAAATTGGTATGGGAGATAATTTTTATCTGGGAGATCGTGATGGCGTGCGAACACCCATGCAATGGTCTCCAGACCGAAATGCTGGTTTTTCAAATGCCAATCCGCATAAATTATATTTGCCACTTATACTCGATCCTCTTTACCATTACGAATCCGTAAACGTTGAAACGCAACAGGCAAGTAATTCATCACTACTGTGGTGGATGAAGCGAATTATTAATATGCGTAAACGTTTCAAAGCATTTGGCCGTGGAAATATTGAATTTATAAATATTGATAACCCAAAAGTATTAGCATTTACACGTACCTATGAGGATGAAACCATTTTGGTCGTATTCAATTTTTCCCGTTTTGCACAAATTGGTGAACTTGATTTAGGTAAATATACAGGTTATGTTCCAGTAGAAGTATTCAGTAAAAACAGTTTCCCAATAATTCATGAAGACCGAAACTATATACTCACACTAAGTCCTCACGATTATTATTGGTTCCAGTTGAAAAAGAAGAAAACATCCATAGACAGTTCAGACCTTGCAAAATCAATACAACTTAATAAGTGGAGTGATTTATTCAGTAAAGAAATAATAAGCAATCTGGAGCTGGAAGTACTGCCAGGATTTTTCAGAGCCAGTAAATGGTTTGAAAGTAAAAACCACAAAATCACAAGCACAAAAATCATCGAACATATTGATTTCTCAACCAAAGAGAAATCAGTTTGCAACACCCTGGTTGAAGTACATTACGAATCCAGGTTAAAAGAACTTTATCAGGTTTGTCTGGCATTTGCGCCCAAAGGCTCAAGCATATCAATTGTAGAAGACTATCCAGAGGCTATAATTTCACCGGCTCAAATTGGTAACGACGAAGGCTACATATACGATGGTTTTTTTGATCCTGAAATACAGCTGCGACTTTTCAAAAACATTGTCAATCGGAAAAAAATTCTTACCAATAACGGAACTGTGCGCTTTTTGGGAAACAAAAAACTTTCGAATTATGTAAACGAAACCGAAGAGATTAAACCTCGCATGATGGTTATGAGGCGTACAAATACGTCCATTATGTTCAATAATGACTACAATTTAAAAATATATCGCAAACTGGACACATTAATCAATCCAGATCTGCAGATTTCGGAGTTTTTAAGTAAAAAAATTAAATTCCCTTATATTCCAACACTTGCGGGGCGAATTGAATTAGAATCAAGCGGTTTCAATATAGTACTGGGTAAAATTCAGGAAGCAGAAGATTATCAGAATGATGCACGACATTATATGCTTGATAATCTGCAGAGGTTTTATGAAAATATTCAAATGCGCAACGATAATCCCGAAGAATACCCACTAAAAGGATCATTAACCACTCCGCTTTCCCACCAGCAGATTGAAGATAAACACATTAGCGAATTACTTAATATGTTGGCAGTGGAGCAAATCCGCTTATTGGGAGAGCGTACAGCAGAATTGCATTTAGCATTATCTTCTGATAAAGATGATCCAGAATTTGATGCAGAAGAGTTTTCATTACATTATCAGCGATCTCTATACAGTTCTTACCAATCGCCCGTTCGTGAGACATACCAGCTACTGGCTAAAAAACATGACCAAATTCCTGAAAGCATCATTAATGAAGTCGACAAGCTACTGCCTCTACGGCATAAAGTGCTGGATGTACTTAAGAAAATTTACTCGAAAAAACTGGATATTTATAAAATTCGAACGCATGGCAACCTAAAACTAAGACATGTACTTTTTACCGGTCGTGACTTTATATTCATAAATTTTGAAGGCCGTCCCGGTACCCGTTACAGTCAGCGACGATTAAAAAAATCTCCAATTGCAGATATTGCATCCATGCTCTCTTCATTCCATTACGTGGCTTATGAAGCAATAATGAAAAACCAAAACATTCGTAGAGAGGACTTTGATTCTTTACAACCATGGGCAGAAAAATGGTATCACTATATGGGACAAATTTTCATTAAAGCATACCTCGATAAAGTCAATGGAAGTATGTTCATACCAGAAAATGAAGAAGATTTTGAGAATACTCTAAATGTATTTCTTCTGGAAACGACTATTCAACGAATTCATAATGAATTAATTGAACCTAGCCAAAAGCTTATTATTCCGGTTATACAATTATTACGTATTTTAGATAGATATAAAGATTAAAAAACTGATTCTAAAATTGTTAATTACCCGTTGATAAACTACTACGATTTGTATTGTAGAGGTCATTTCTTTTCAATATTTTTACAAATTAATTTTACAGAACTTAAGGCTAAACCGGCAATAACTTTTGAAATATTAAGTTTTATAAAAAGCTTATCGTATAAGGGTCAAAACATTTGCCACACACTGAAAAAAACAGAAAATGATCAGAATAAAAAGTCATTTTATTGCGTTGATTCTGGCTATCACAAGCTTATATAATGCCAACGCTCAAGTTTCACATGAACTTCCTACTGCTGAGCAAAAACTTATAAAGGGAATTGAACTATTTGAACAAAAAATGTTTGGCTCAGCCATTCAAATCTTTGATGAAATTATTTCGCATCACAAAAGAGTTGTGTTTAATGACATTTCAACCGATGCTGAGTTTTATGCTGCAGTTTGTGCCCTTGAATTATCAAATGCTGATGCGGAATATCGCATAGTGAACTTCATCAAAAGAAATCCTGAAAGTCCACGTATTCAGCGCGCTTGCTTTTTTATGGGCCAGCACAAATATTCGCAAGAGAATTGGCAAGCATCAGTATATTGGTTTAGCAGAGTAGAGAGATATCTTCTTGAAAGTGAAGAGCGTTCAGAGTATTATTTCAAACAAGGATACGCATGGCTAATGCTTGAAGATGAAGAGAAAGCAAATAAACTATTCTACGAACTTCTAGAATATCCAGAAAGTGATTATTATGGACCCGGAGTTTATTACTATTCGCACATCGAGTACACTCGTAAAAACTACGAAACTGCCCTGAAAGGGTTTAATGCGTTAAAGGACGACCCAACATTTTCACCAGTTGTACCCTATTATCTGGCTCACATCTATTTTCTACAAGGAAAATATAAAAAAGTTATTGATTACGTTCCTGGCATTATAGAAAAAGTGACGCCAAAACGCAAATCAGAGATGCAGCGCATGCTCGGTAACGCATGGTTTAAAGAAAATAATTACGACAGTGCACAAGTTTATCTTGAAAAATATAAAGCCTCAACCGACAATCTCAAACGCTACGATATTTATCAACTTGGTTTCTCTTATTATAAAACAGGTCAATATCAAAAAGCTGCTGACAATTTATCCATGGTAACCAACAAAAATGATAGTTTATCACAGAATGCAAACTACCATTTAGCAGATTGTTACATGAAAATGGATGATAAGAAGAATGCTCACCTTGCATTTGGTAGTGCATCTCGAATGTCGTTCGACGAGAAAATCAAAGAAGACGCACTGTTCAATTATGCAAAACTCACCTACGAACTTTCATTTGCACCATTTGATGAAACATTGCGAATTTTCCACAGTTATTTGGATCAATACAACAATACTTCTCGTAGTGACATGATTTACAACTACCTCGTAGATGTTTATATGAACAGTAAGAACTACGAAGAAGCATTGAAATCCATTGAAAAAATTCAGAAAAAAAACAGGCAAATCACCAATGCTTTGCAAAAAGTAGCCTTCTATCGTGGAATTGAGCTCTACAACAATAATAAATACGAAGAAGCTATCGACATGTTTAATAAGTCGTTAGACACAGAAGGAAAAGAAATTAAGTTTATGGCCCTGGCAAAATATTGGAAAGCTGAAAGCTATTTCAGAAAACTCCAATATGATATGGCCATCAAAACATATAAAAACTACCTCACTACACCGGGAGCCTATAGCACAGATTATTATAATCTCACAAACTACAACATTGCTTATGCATTTTTTAAACAAGGTAAATACAACGATGCCTCCATTTGGTTTAGAAAATACCTGGAAGATGCAGACAGCGCCCAAACTAAAATAAATTACGATGCATCTGTACGTCTTGGCGATAGCTATTTTGTGCAACGCAAATATAATCAAGCACTTCCAGCATATGCCGCTGCAGCAAGAATTCGGGATGAAGAGAATGACTATGCTATTTTCCAAAATGGATTCACAGCAGGTATTCTAAGACAATATCAAAACAAAATAGATATTCTAGACCCCCTTACCCAACGAACTAATTCTTTGTTGGCTGATGATGCTGTATTTGAACAAGGACAAGCCTACGTGCAGCTCAACGAACCAGAAAAAGGGGCTCAAAAATTTGAATACTTAATAGCCAACTTCCCAAACAGCAACTACCTAAAGAAAAGCTATTTGCAAGCAGGGCTAATGTATTTCAACATGGAAGAAAATGAAAAAGCTGCCCAGCACTTTAAGTATATTATTGAAAACTATAAAGGTAGCGATGAATTTTCAGCAGCACTCATCACACTTAAAAATGTTTATCTGGATGAAAATCGAGTAGATGATTTCTTTGCATATGCCAAAGATAAGGATATCAACATAAGCAGTAATGAGCAAGATTCACTGCTTTATTTATCAGCTGAAAAAGCCTATCTTAACGGTGAGGTAGATCAGAGTATTGAATTATTCAACAACTACTTAACTCGCTTTGCCGATGGCCAATTTACACTTAAAGCTCACTTCTATTTGGCTCAAACACTATTCAATAAAGAGCAATTTGATGAAGCCCTGCCACATTATCAATTTGTGATTAGTCAACCACAAAATAGCTTCACAGAAACAGCATTGTATAATTTGGCCAACATCAATCGTGATAACAACCAAATGGCCAAAGCATGGGAGTATTACAATAAATTGGAAACCATAGCCTCAAGCCAAAGATTATTGCTTGAATCGAGACTGGGTCAAATGCGTGCAGCTATGGCAACACAAGAATATGAAAAAGTTGAAACTGCAGCATCACAAGTATTGATTACAGAGAAGGTTCCTGATGAAATTGCCAGAGAAGCCCGCTTCAATAAGGCCAATGCACTTGAAAAGATCGGCAAAACAGATAAAGCACTGATTCAATACAGGTTAGTCGCGCAAAACCTGCAAACAAAAGAGGGAGCTGAAGCACAATTTAAAGTTGCAGAGCTTGAATACAAAGAAGGTAAAACAGCTCTTGCAGAAGCCGAAATTCAAGAATTTATTAAAAAAGGAACTCCTCATCAATATTGGCTAGGACAATCATTCCTGCTCTATTCAAAAATATTGGTTGAAACAAACAAAACATTTCAGGCTAAAGCATACCTTCAGAGCATTATCGACAATTATATGGAAAAAGACGATGGTATAATTGATGAAGCTAAAAAGCAACTGGATGCGATAAGCTCAACTGAAAGCGAGAAATTTGAAAGTAAGACCGATCAAATCGAGCTGGAGCTAAATAAAGAAACAAAAGTAGATACTACACAATTGAAATAAAATCATGATTAGAAATATATCATATATGATTTCCAAATATCAATATATCAAACATATAGCCATCGTACTTCTGATTGGAGTTTCGATCAATTCAATGGGCCAAAGCAAAGTAGATGTCACAAAGCCCTATGAGCCAGCTATTAAAGATGCAAACAAAATTTCAAAAATGCCTATCATTAAAGATACCGCAAAAATTGAAACTAAGTTTGAATACAATATCAATCCATCACCTTATTTATCTTCATTTAGTCTGGAAAATATTAAACCAGCAAGGTTGAAAGGTGAAGAACCAGAATTACTTGAGAGAGGTTATGTTCGTGGAGGATTTGGAAATTATATTAGCCCACTATTAGAAGTGCGTGTCCATAGTTTAAGATCAAATGTGTACAGATGGAACGCATTTTACGAACATGAATCTGTCAATGGTAAAATCAAAAACCAATATGGCAACAAACAATTTGCCGGGTTCAGTTATAATAGAATCGGAGCCAAAGGTGAGCGTATGTTTCCCAATGCCGTGTTCTATGGCCAGTTCGATTTCAGGAACCGAAAAAATTATTTCTATGGTCGCACATTAGACGATCCAGCAGCAGATGTAGAAAGCACAGAATATGAGAAAAAAGACATGGATGCGCAGCCTGTAAATCGTTTTGTGACTGAAATAGGTATCAACAGCACACATTTGGACTCTACACACTTGAATTATAAACTATTTGGAAGATTTAGACATACAAATAGTAAAATGAGTGCAAAAGAAGATAAAACAAGTATTGGTGCAGATTTAGATTACTACTTCAATCACCAGTTTATTGGTACGCAGGGCGTAATTAACTATATCCAAAATGAAGGAATGGAGGATACATTAGAGCATATCTTTGTAGACTTTAACCCATGGATAGGAGCCTTTGGTAAACGCTGGCGTGTTCAGTTAGGTGTAAATACCACATACGACCAAAAAACTGCAGAATACCTGTTTTATCCATCAGCCAAATTACATTACAATATTGTAAGCTTTATAATGGTACCCTATTTCGAATATTCAGGCGACTATGAAGTAAATACATTTCAAAAAATTGTGGACGAAAACCATTTTGTGAACCCAACGATATATGTACAACCGACCAATTACAAAAAGATTATCAGCGGAGGTCTGCGTGGTAATATAAGTTCACGACTAGGATTCAACCTCAATGCCACATGGAAAGAAATAGAAGACCAATATTTCTACGTTGATAGCGATACAATTAATTCAGTTCAATACTTCAATGTTACATATGATAATATGCGTCACCTGCGCTTTTTGGCAGAAATAAGCTGGAAAAAATCAGAGGTGTTTAATGTATTGGTTCAGGCCGCGTATAATCAATATTCATTAGATACTTTAAGTCACCCATATTATATGCCCGTTTATGAAATTAATGCACATATGAGGTATAATCTCAAAGATAAAATTATACTTACTGCAGACGCATTTTTTAAAGGTGAAAGGTTCGCCTTTGACATGAAAAATGGGGATAAAAAACTAAAAGATATCTTCGATTTAAACATTGGGGCAGAATATCGATACAATCATTATATATCGGGCTTTATTCAACTCAATAATTTACTGGCTCAAAAGCGCTATGAATGGCTGAATTACAGACTATTAGGATTCCAGGCTACCATCGGAGCAACCTATCGTTTTTGATGTTAATTAATTGTTGATAAAACACCCCGAATTACCCAATAAAATAGGCTTCAAATCCGCTTAAAATAAGTATATTTGTGTGCTTTTGCTATACCAATATAGCAAAGGGTCGAAAAAGGCAATTTTAAGCTAGTATTAATTAAAGAAATTATTCATGACTGAGGAGGAAAGACTACAAAAAGGACGCGATGATTATTCAGCGGAAAGTATTCAGGTACTGGAAGGTTTAGAAGCAGTTCGTATGCGTCCTGCCATGTATATTGGCGATATTAGTGAAAAAGGACTACACCACTTAGTGTATGAGGTTGTAGATAACTCAATTGACGAGGCTTTAGCTGGCTACTGCAGCAATATTGACGTTATTATACATGAAGACAATTCCATTACCGTAAAAGATGATGGCCGTGGAATACCAGTTACCAAACACGCAAAAGAAAACAAATCAGCTCTAGAGGTTGTAATGACTGTATTGCATGCCGGAGGTAAATTCAACAAAGATTCATACAAAGTATCCGGAGGTTTGCACGGTGTAGGTGTTTCTTGTGTGAATGCACTCTCAAAGCACCTAAGAGCCGAAGTGCATCGTGAAGGAAAAATCTGGCAACAAGAGTATAAAATCGGTGTTCCTGAATATGAAGTAAAAGCAGTTGGAGATACAGACAAGTCTGGTACAATTGTTACATTTACTCCCGACGACAGTATTTTTATAGTAAAAGAATACAAATACGAAATTCTTTCAGCTCGTTTAAGAGAACTTGCATTCCTTAACAGTGGAATTAGACTAAACATTACTGATGAGCGTGAGAAAGATGACGATGGTAATTTCATTTCTGATACTTTTTATTCAGAAACTGGATTACCTGAATTCGTAGAATTTCTTGATAAAACAAGAGATAAGCTTATCAACGATATAATTCACATTAGCACTGAGAAAAATGGAGTACCTGTTGAAGTAGCTATGCAATACAATAGCTCATACAATGAGAACATTCATTCTTATGTGAATAATATTAATACTATTGAAGGTGGTACCCACCTAACTGGTTTCCGCAGAGGTATGACTCGTACATTGAAGAACTATGCAGTGGAATCGGGAATGTTGGACAAATTAAAATTCGAGATTGCTGGTGATGATTTCCGTGAAGGATTGACTGCAGTTGTTTCAGTTAAAGTTGCTGAACCTCAATTTGAAGGTCAAACAAAAACAAAATTGGGTAACTCTGAAATTAGTCTTTCAGTTGATCAAGCCGTAAGTGAGATGCTTGCCAATTACCTTGAAGAGAACCCAAAAGATGCTAAGATTATTGTAAACAAAGTTGTCGTAGCTGCTCAAGCCAGACATGCTGCTCGTAAAGCACGTGAAATGGTACAGCGTAAATCAGCGATGACAGGTGGTGGACTTCCTGGTAAACTAGCCGACTGTTCAAGTAAAGACCCAGCACAATCAGAGGTATTCCTTGTGGAGGGAGATTCGGCCGGTGGAACTGCCAAGCAAGGTCGCGACCGCCACTTCCAGGCTATACTTCCGCTACGTGGTAAAATCTTGAACGTAGAAAAAGCCATGCAGCACAAAGTATTTGAAAACGAAGAGATCAAAAATATTTTTACCGCTCTAGGGGTAACTATCGGTACAGATGAAGATAGTAAAGGTCTGAATATGGAGCGCATACGTTACCACAAAGTGATCATCATGTGTGATGCCGACGTTGATGGTAGCCACATTGCCACACTTATTATGACATTCTTCTTCCGTTACATGAAAGACCTTATCAAAAGTGGATATTTGTATATTGCCACTCCTCCACTCTATTTACTACGTAAAGGTAAAAAAGAGCAATACGCATGGAATGAAGATGAACGCCAGAAATTCATTGCTGAATTCGGTGATGGAAGCGAATCAAGTGTGCACATACAACGTTACAAAGGTCTTGGAGAGATGAACGCAGAACAATTATGGGAAACTACAATGAACCCAGAGTTCCGTTTACTACGTCAAGTAACCATTGAAAACGCCGCAGAAGCTGATCGTATTTTCTCTATGCTTATGGGTGACGATGTACCACCTCGTAGAGATTTCATCACTTCACATGCGAAGTATGCCAATATAGATGCTTAATTGATAACTAGATATAGTAAAAGACCTGTCGAAATCGACAGGTCTTTTTTGTTTCTTTCAGAGATTCATTTACTTTTGTTATATCTAATTAAATCTATTGCTATGAGAATACTATTAGCTATTGCACTAGCGTACACACTTTTTCTATTTGGCTGTCAGCCATACGCTATTTTTACGGCTGTGCCAGATTCAAGTATGACGTCCCTTGATTCAGAGGATTACAAATTAAGCACATCAATAACACCAGTGCCGACTGAGCTAATGGAGAAATATCAACTTATTAAGTCGACCGCCATTTTGATTAATAATTGGAGCGACATTAAAGGTGCTAAGAAGATATTGAAAAAACATGAAACAAAGAATGACGCATATTACTATGCTTCTGCTTTGTTAAACTTCAGTTTACAAAGCTTCTCAAAATCAGAGACCGAATTAAATAAAATACAAGGTGATGAATTTGATTTAGCTAAAGAGATCTTGCAGGCTGACATTTTTTTATTTAAAAAGCCTCTAACAACCAATAAAGATGAAATATTGGCTAAATACGAAGACTTAAAAACAAAAGTTACTAACAAATCGCACCTTAATAAATACATTGAGAGCAGAATCAATTCAATCAACATAATGCTAGAAAAGCAAAATCCAATAACTTTTATAATGTCGCCATGGAGTCTTTAATGAAAACACTTTACATCACAATATTTATTTTATTATCTGCAACATATACATACAGTCAATGTACAGATTCGGTAATAACATATAAAAACTACAAACTATATGACTATTACACAAGTAAAGAAAAAAACTTTTTAGCACCTAAAAATGCTAAAATTCTGCTAAACAAAGCAGATACAATTATAAGTTTTGAAGGCAGAGTAATTTCAATATTAAACAATGAGGTAAAATTAGAATATTCATGCAAAGAGATAAATTTGAATTACTCAAAGAATGCAGGAAGCATATATCAATATTTCAATACATGCAAAAGCATCTCTATTCCATTCGACAAAATCGAATACATTGAACACAGCACCAAATTCTCAAATACAGTAGCGATAATTGCCGGTGCTGCAGCAGTTTATGGCTTATTCCTAGCACCATTATCAGGGATTCCAGGTGAAGATGAAAAAGGATTTATCGGAAAAAGATATGTCAACAGTCTTTCAGTGGCTGCTGGTGTTTTTGCCGTTTCCTATACACTTTATATAACCTTCCCAAAAACAAAAAGGTATAGAACCAGTCCGAAAATGGAATAGGGCTAAGCTAACCCTTTCTTTCAGCCAACAAAGCTGCTCCAATAATACCTGCCTGATTGAGCAACTCT
The DNA here is from genome assembly GCA_002869335.1 of Salinivirgaceae bacterium. Lineage (GTDB taxonomy): Bacteria > Bacteroidota > Bacteroidia > Bacteroidales > Salinivirgaceae > Salinivirga. Next base: position 14,326 of record PKTE01000005.1, read on the forward strand.
GCAGGTTTTACAGGTGTATCAATCGTTATTGTATCTTCAAACTTATGGAATTTCTTACTTGTACCGCCTCCAAGCACAATTAAATCGGGATAAAATGTTTTTTCGATATGCTGCAGTACCACATTAAATCTCTCTCCCCATTCTTTTCTGGATAAATCCTGACTTTTTCGTACTGCATCAGAAGCATAATGCTCAGCCTTCAATCCATTCTCTAGATAAATATGGCCCAATTCAGAATTAGCAAGCAGTTGACCGTTATTAATGATGGCAGATCCAATACCTGTGCCAATAGTTAAGAAAATAGCCAATCCACGGAAACCTTTGACACAGCCAAATTCCAATTCCCCGGCACCTGCTGCATCTGCATCATTGAATACATAAGTAGGCATACCTGTTGTTTGAGTAAATGCGTCGTCAACATTAACTCCTATCCAACTTTTATCAATATTAGACGCCGTTTTTACAATACCATTTTGCACAACGGCCGGAAAACCACAACCAATAGGGCCTTTGTAATTAAAATGCTTTACAATCTCGTTCACAGTATTGGCAATAACCTCAACTGTAGCAGGATGTGCAGTAGGAATTCGATGTCTTTCTTCAACAAACTCTCCAGTTTCAGTATTTACAATTGTTCCCTTAATTCCGGAACCACCTATATCTATACCTAATATTTCCATATCGTATCAATTAATAAACGAATATAATTAATCGAGAAAAAATACACAATTATAAAATAGCACCAAAGTCAATTCTTATGAAAAATTACATTAAAAAAGTAAAAGTGTTGTACAACAATAAATTTTGCAAACGCAGATTACCATTAGTGTGTATATTTGTAACCGTTAAATACCAATAAACATTTTAACATCCAAATGCAACAAAAACATATATTATCTCGTTAGATTTTGTGACAATTGTATGGAATTAACCCTTGAAAACCAATTAATCTCATACTTCGACTAAAACCTGGAACGAAATAAAAAAATATTTAAAATTTAGGCTGTTTTCATACGTAATAGCCAAAGGTATGAAGTAATACAATAGCTTATTTAGTGTGTAGAAGTGATATGGCATTTGTCATATCACTTCGTTTTTATAGATACTTTAACTTTAGAGAAAATAGTCAATCTAAACAATCAAAATAGCCTTAATCACATGACTTTTAAGGACTTTTTGACAATTTATTCACATATTTTTTTTGTTTTATAAAATCTTTTGACGTTAATTTGCTGTGTATTTATATTTTAAATTTTTTCACAATGAACATTTACGTAGGTAACCTGAATTACAGGATTAAAGAAGAAGACCTGAAAAACGTTTTTGAAGATTACGGACAGGTTGAATCAGTTAAAATCATCACTGACAAGATGAGTGGACGCAGCAAAGGCTTTGCTTTTGTTGAAATGCAAGACGATGCTGAAGCACGTGCTGCAATGGAAGCTCTTCACGAATCAGAATTCGAAGGTCGTAAGATGATTGTAAATGAAGCTCGCCCTCGTCGCGAATTCAACGACCGCTAATAGCAGAAACTATTCTTTCGTAAAAACATTAACGTTTTCGAATAAGATATTGTCTCTATTATCGCATTAGAGTAAAGGCCGCTTGATTAAATCAAGCGGCCTTTTTTAATTAAATTGATACTAAAGATTATTCTTTCAAATTTTTAACTTGGTATTTTGCCTCTCTTTCTTTAGCCTTTTCTAATCACCCATCAACACCTTCTTCCATAAATTTCTCTTTTTCACTATTAAGTTTTTCCATATCTAAACCAATATACTTTTGTGCTTTTGCTTTAGATGAAATATCTGGATACGCCACAGGTTTATTAAAACCAAGTTCAGCCAAAACCCGGGCTAATTTCACTCGAGCTTCTGATGCTTTAGACAATCCTTTAGATAAAACTCGTCCACTCTCCACAGGTGAATGGAAAGAAGCGCCATGACTTGCAGCTACATAATCCCACCGCCATTGTGCATGCCTAATATCCATTAATATGTCTTTCATTTGCTTTTCTGAGGCCCCTAATTCCCATGCTTTTTTTGCCTCCACATGTGCACGCACTAATAACTCTTCTAACTGGTTACGGCTCTCAATAATTTTATCTTGTCTTTCATATACATCTTTCACCAATTGATCTGTTTCCTCACGATGGCATACCTGGCAAG
>PKTE01000210.1 GCA_002869335.1 Salinivirgaceae bacterium
ATGGCCAGGTTAATAATCCACAAAGTTAATGAAGCTGCTAAAATTCCAGCTTCATTTTCACTAAAAACTGAAAATATTAGCAATGATAAACTGCCTCTTATGCCAGGCTCTGCCACTGTAATGGATGGTATTATTAACATTGCTGCGTATAGCATTCCAATGGCAACTATGCTTTCAATAAGTTGCATTTCGCATTGGAAATAATGTAAAAGAATAATAAATTGAGTTGTAAACACAGCGTATCGTAAAATACTGATTATTAATGCGCTGTATTGGTGTTTGATTCGAAGACTTCCAACACCATCCAATGCGCTCTTAATGATCTTTTTCCAGTTATATTTGAGTAAAAAGTTGGCTATTTGAGGCAGCATAAAGTAAACCACAATGATTAATAAGGTACTTATACTGGCTAATACCATTTGGTTTAAATTTGTTAATCCAGGTTTGGAAACTTCGGTTAGCCAGTACCAACCTGCAATAACCCCAACAATAAATGTAACTGTAGATTGGGCAAGACTTCCGGCAATAGTAATAGAAACTCCTGCGGGCCTGTTTTTGTGCTTAAGAACCCATATTCTTCCTAAATATTCACCTGTTCTGTTTGGTGTGAAAATGGCAACACCAATACCTGCTAAGACGCCAATAAATGCTTTACGAAAACTTGTTTTTTCTAACGGACGTAAAAGTATTTGCCACTTTATCGCTTCTAAACTCCAATTTAATGGCATCATAAAGAAAGCCAATAATAACCATATCGTTGAGTTTGTACTTAATTCACCATTTAGAAGTTGATTTCTCAAGGTTGGATCAAATCCAAGTCGGTAGGCAATAAACCCATATGAGCCCAATAAAACCAGTGCTTTGAAAAGTATGATCCATATTTTTTTTTGTAGTATCGGCATTGGTTTATCAATTAGGGCTGTTAAAAATAAGAGTTTCTGTATCTAATTGCTAATTTTACACTTGATTTAAAAAGGGAATTATGGTTAAACCAAAGAAATATCTTGGACAACACTTTTTAGTTAATGATGGCATTGCACAGCGTACTGCTGAGGCCGTAAACGCAAATAGCCATCCGATACTTGAAATTGGTCCGGGTAAAGGAAAATTAACAGGTTTCTTATTATCCATTTTTTCTGAAGATGTGACTGTGGTTGAGATTGACAAAGAGTCTGTTGAGTATTTAAATGAGCATTTTCCCCAATTGAGAGACAAGATCATTGATGGTGATTTTTTAAATTTAGATTTAGATAAATATTTTAATGATAAAGTAAATATTGTTGGAAATTTCCCATACAACATTTCAAGTCAGATCTTGTTTCGCATGTTGGAGTATCGGCATAAAGTTCCACAATTAGTGGGCATGTTTCAAAAAGAGGTTGCCGATAGGGTTGTAACAAACCCCGGGTCAAAAGTATATGGAATTTTAAGTGTTTTAATACAGGCATTTTACGATACAAGTTATTTGTTTACTATTCAGCCCGGATCATTCTTTCCACCACCAAAAGTGAAATCTGCGGTAATTAAACTGGAGAGAAATGGTAGGGAAAAGCTAGACTGCGATGAGAAATTATTCTTTAAAGTTGTAAAACTAGCATTTAATCAACGTCGTAAAACATTGAGAAACAGCATTAAAACCGTTTTGCCGGAAAATATTGCGCAAAATGAGATATTTAATAACAGACCGGAGCAGCTAGGTCACAAAGATTTTGAGCATATTTGTAATCTAATTGAGCGTAATTCATAAAATCAGGTAATTATGAATTTTGAATTAACACGGGAATTTGTCGACGAGTTGCGTGAAGCTATTAATCAGCAAGATAAGCGCAAAGCCGCCGATTTATTGAAAGATTTTCACCCTGCAGATATTGTAGAGGTGTATGAGGAGTTGAATCTAGATGAAGCTCGATTTATATTTATCTTACTTGAACCTACCAGAGCAGCAGATGTGCTGGTCGAACTAGAAGAGGATGATCGTGAGCACCTTCTTGATGATATGCCCGGTGATATTCTTGCACGCAAGTTTATCGACCGAATGGATTCGGATGATGCGGCAGATATTATCGCTGAACTTCCTGAAGATGTTAAAAAAGATGTATTAAACAATATTGCCGATAGGGAACATGCAGGCGATATTGCTGATCTATTAACATACGACGAAGATACTGCCGGTGGTCTTATGGCCAAAGAGCTTATCACCGTTAATGAAAATTGGCTTGTTAGCACTGCTTTGCGAGAAATGCGCAAACAGGCAAAAGATATTGATGAGATCTATTTTGTTTATGTTGTTGATGACAGTGGAATTCTTAAGGGAACTTTATCTCTAAAGAAGCTTTTACTAACAGATTCAGATAAAATTGAGGATGTTTATGATAAAGATGTGATATCTGTAGATGTGGAGACTGATGCAGAAGAAGTTGCCAATATCATGAACAAATATGACCTTGTGGCTTTGCCTGTTGTGGATGGCATTAACAGACTGAAAGGTCGTATTACCATTGATGACGTGGTGGATGTAATCCGTGAAGAAGCTGAACGCGATTACCAAATGGCATCCGGTATATCTTCAGACGTTGAAGCTACGGATAACACTTGGCAATTGCTCCGAGCTCGTTTGCCCTGGCTTTTCATAGGTCTTGTGGGAGGTATCTTTGGTGCTAAAGTAATTGAAAATTATGAGGGTCAGTTATCCCTATACCCTGAGATGGCATTCTTCATCCCTCTAATTGCAGCCATGGGAGGTAATGTTGGGATTCAATCCAGTGCGATTATTGTGCAAGGATTAGCTAGCAATTCTATGGGTATAGAATCCAATTTTAAAAAGCTGATAAAAGAATTAGGAGTTGCACTTTTAAATGGTGCTTCACTGGCAGCAGTATTATTGGCTTATAATCTTATCGATAGCAACTCAATCCCGCTTACTATAACAGTAAGCGTGGCTTTAGTTGTTGTTATTATGTTTGCTTCTGTGTTTGGGACTTTTGTACCATTGGGTTTACATAAACTTAAGATTGATCCGGCTTTGGCAACAGGTCCATTTATAACCACAGTAAATGATATCATTGGACTTTTGCTTTATTTCCTAATCGGCCATTTATTCTACGGTATTTTATCCTGATTTGAGGTTATCTATTTCAGTTTAATTTAGTGAAAGTAGTTTTCTAATTATAGAAATTCCAGCTTACTCCAAATCTAAGGTTGCGGGGACGCATTGGGTAGTCAAGTGCAGAATAATAGCTTGTGCCACGCATACCACTGTTCACATGCTCCATTCTCAAGAAAAATAAGAATCTGGAGATGCGGGCTCCGGCAAAAACATCTATCACAGGGTAGTTACCAATGAGTTGCTCTTTTTGCAAATAGAATTGTGCAATGGCTGGAGAATAGGCTGGGGCATAGTATTTACTATTTATTCTACCAGTAAATCCGGCATAAAACTTCAGCTCTCCGCCAGTTCTGGGAAATTTGATAACACGTGTATAGAAAAATGTTCCTTTTGCCGATATTTCGGGGACATCGATAAATTCTGTTGCTGTATATTGTCCTAATGCATTTATTTCAAAATTGAAATGGTTCCAGAATGTAAATTTTTTATTCAGTTCCGCACCAAATACCATTATCTCTTCATCATGCTGCGCAACTTTCATGTTTTCATCAAAATAGATGTAGTTGTCAAGGTGATTTATGGTGAAAGCTAAATGCAATCTTGATCTAATGAGCCTTAAGTTTAATAAGAGCTTTCTTTCATTTTCTTCTTGTAACCTATTAACCCATTTTAAGTGATTCGAATAGTATTTTGTGAGCAAGTAGTCTGGTCTTTTTTCTTCGTGAGAGAGCATTAAGTGCATGTAAAGTGTGTCATTACCAAGCCTTTGCCACTTTACGAAGTTCCCAACAAATTGATAATTTTCGTAATTGTAATCATCAAAAGGGTAATAAAGAGCCTGGATGTCAACACCAAAGTTCTTAGGGAAGTTGAGGGTTAAATGTCCTCCGATGGAAATAGTCTGTGTTGAAGTGTCGTTGTTGTATGTAAAAAGTGTATCTCTGAAAAGATTGGTATGTGTAACTATTTTGTGTTCTAAAAATGGGCCAAAATTAATCTTTGTTTTACCGTCTCGTTCAAATGCCAGAGCTACTCTGTTTTTATATTTTTTATAAGAAATTGTATCTCGTGTAGCTGTTCCGTTATAGGAATTTTGATATAAATTAAGGGTTTCTGAGGTAAGTGGATCTATATAAGTTTCGCTATTGTCTTCATACATTTTCTGAACTTTATCAAAAGAAAAATGGTGCGATAGCCAAATGCCTTTAGAAATTAAACTGTCGCTGCCAAATTCTGTAAGTCGTAATCGATGGTCTACAGCTGTATTGAAGTAGCTAAATCTGTTATTACCGCTGCTGAGTTTAGTATTTATTTCTTGTATTGAAAGTGATGTGTCAATTAACAAATATTGGGACCGTATTCCACCGTTTTCTTTCACGTTTATACCATTAAAACTCAATGAAGCATATACCTGATATCTTTCGTAATTTATATCAGTCCAAAAGCTCAAGTTTCTATTTCTGGTATTTTGGAATATTAGATATCCCTCCGAATTAAAAATTTCATAGGATAATCCAAAGTTGATATTCTTATTCTAGTTCTGCGTGTGATTAAACGTGAAGTATTCCAGATTTTCGCTGGCACTAATATAATGGAGCTGAGTAAATGGGGTTTTTGTATTATAAAATTCTTGTTTTTGATGTGTGTTAATGTAAGGATAGAAGTTTTTAATCATCCAGAATGTTTCATTTTCTCTACGTTGGAAAAATGAACTATTCTGCACTGCTGTTCCAAGGTTTCCCAGATTAACATATCCAGACCATCTTCGTCTGTACTCTTCAGGTAGCTGTATAGCCATTAGGGTTGTATCAAACTCAGCGTAAAGTTTTACAAAGCTGTTTTTTGCATATTTCCAGCTGTAAATAACTGTATCTGGCTTAGGAATAGTATCTCTTTTTTGCCTCACAATTCCAATACCGGTTTTGTTTTTGGTTGAATCTCTTTCAGTTTGCCCAAAACTTAATTGGATGAAATTTGCAAAAAGTAATATGATGAGGAAAACCTTACGCATTATTTGTTTTCTGTATTTTGAGCCTAAAAGTACAAAAAGCTTTTGATTTGAGTTTAATTCCTTTGTGAAGATTTTATTAGGTATGACCTAGTTTAAATGAAACGCAGGAATAGTTAATCTTACTATTCCTGTGTTGTTTTATTACCAGCTTACAGGTTTTCTGCTAAACGGCATTGTCATACAGCGAGCGCCTCCACCACCACGTGGTAGTTCTGACCCGTCCACTGCAATTACATATTTATCATATTGAGAAATATCAGTTTTACCTGTAGCTACGTCTTCAGCACTGAGTACATCAAAGCCATGTTTATTGAGTTCTTCAATTGTGTATACATTGCGGCCGTAACCGATAACTTTACCTGGAGCCAAAGCAAAAAAGTTGGCGCCACTATGCCATTGTTCACGCTCTTGCACCCATGTGTCCTTTGTTCCTCCACAATACACTGGCTCTAGGTCAAAGCCTAGATTGTTTAGACACTCTACAATATTTTCTTCGTTTTTAATTTTAACTTTCCCATTATCAATTGTAATGTGAACTGTTTGGTATCGATTAGGTTTCATGATAATGGGTTCAAAAACCATACACTTGTTTTTATCCAGGAATGTAAATACCATATCTAAGTGGATAAATGATTCAGGACTTTCAGGTAACTCTTGTACAATGATATGACGAACCTGATCCTTACTTTCTATCTGTTCAAAGATGAAATCAATTCCCTGCGAGGAAGTTCTCGTTCCCGTTCCAATCAAAAGCACATCTTCACGCGCCACAAGTACATCTCCACCTTCTATTGTGATTTTATCGTTGAAGTTAGCATGTTGAGTTGGGTTTACAGTTTGCGTACGGAACATCGGATGATAATCAAAAATAGCTTGCATTATAAGTGATTCTCTTCCGCGAACCTGGCTTGCCATTCGGCCAATTAATACTTTATCTCGCACTGCCATAGATGCATCACGAGTAAAAAAGAAATTATGTAATGGACGTATAGCATACCTTTCTTTACTAAAATATTTAGTCAGGTTGTCTCTTACAAGAATAACACCTTCTAATAGCTGTCTGGATAATTCTTCATCGGGCAAGCTTAATAAATAGTGCTTGCTCGTCATTGGATTTTCATTAGAAAAAATATGGTCAATTAGAGTTTCTCTTACTCTTTGATTGTTCAATACTTCCTGCAGAAGATCTTTTATTTCAAATACTGGAGAATGCTTAGCAATGGCATTCTTAAAATGACTGTACTCTTTTTGAGCTACAGATAAATTTAGAATATCACTGTAAAGAGCTCTTTCAGCATTTTTAGGTGTCATATTCTCAACTTCCTTACCTGGTGAGTGGACTATTACACCTTGCAATTCTCCTATTTCACTATTGACCTGAACTTGATAATTATCCATAATTCCCTCTACTCTCTATTTTTTATTTTTATCGAATTTTTTTCCTCCTACGAGCTTTCCTAATTCGTAAGTTTCAATTCGAATAGTGTCTCCATTTTCATCTAACTTAATCCAGTCTCCATTTCTTCTATCTTCCTTGTAGTCACCTGTATATGAAATTTTTCCGTTTCTGTGTTTTTTCCAGTAATGACCGATCTTTCTTCCATCTTTATACATTACTTTTGCCATCGGTGCTCCATTATCATAATATGATTCTGTCCATCCATTTTGGATTCCTTTTTCATATCTTTTTACCGTCATTAATTGTCCATTCTCATGGAACAATTCTGCCTTTACCCATGTCTCTTTTGATGGTTCTCCATCGTAATATAACACAAATCTATCCTGTCCGGTAGGGTAACTTTTCTTAACTACTCTTGTAAGATCTTTTTCACATGATGTTACTGCAATTAGTGCAATAACTGAAATAAATAGAATTTTTGAAATAATGTTTTTCATGGTATTTATATTTGGGTTACAAAAATAATATATCTCTTTGATTTCGTCTTTATATAAACGTATTATTAATGAATTGTTTTATTACTTCTTGCAAATATAAAATGTACAATTGCAATTATTCCCAAAGGTATGATCACAGATATCCAATAGGGTATATGATTGCCTAGAAGGATATACCCAACACCGGCAGCAGTAAATGCTGTGATAGTTTGGAAAAACATAGTTTTAATGTGATACATAGGAGCCAGTTTTGTAGCTGCTGCGCTCATTACAGCTTTCTCAGAAAATGGAATCATATGTTCGCCACTTACAGCTCCTGTTATAACTGCTGCAGAAATAATTGGTAAACTTTCCATCATACCTTCTGCGGCTACCATTTGATATGCAATAGGCATTACTATGGCCATTGAACTCCAGCTAAAACCAGTGGCAACTGTTACCAGCATTGATATGGCAAAAATGATAAATGGTAAAATTTCAGGTGATAGAAAATCAGCTACAGCATCGGTTATATATACTCCTGTGCCAAGTGTTTCTGAAACAGCTGAAAGACCAGTAGCTAATAATATAACCAGACTTACACCGATCATCCCTTTTCCACCGATTAAAATATTTCTTCATATACTTTTATTGTTCAGTAAATTATCTTTTTTAACCAGCCATATTGAAGTTAAGATGGCTATTACAGTACTGATTATTAGTAAGTCAACAGAAGGAGCACTCCCTAAGATGTTAATCAAAGTAATAGGCTCATTTTGCTGTACCAAAATCCATGTTCCTACAACAAGCATTGAAACAATAGCAAAGCCCAGGAGTGTTAGAATTGGCGCTAGAACATGATAAAGCTTTACATCACTTGATAATGAAGCTCCAGATGTTGGTTCAGGTAGTGGTTGTTTGTCCAACTTATATCCAAACCATTTTCCATTGTAGGCCACAAGAAAAGTAAGAAAAATGGCCATTATAGTGTAAAAGTGATAAGGAATAGATTCAATAAAGAATATGCTAATTGATTTATCAACCCCAATTTCTTTACCAGCTTCAGCCATTACGGATCCTTCAAAAGACGCCCAGGTTGAAATTATCATTATACTCGCCATTATGGCAACTACATCAACAATGTAGGCTAGCATAGCAGGTGTTACTTTGTTTCTGATATTGACTTCTCGCATAGAAGCACCACTAATGAGTACATTAGCATAGTCATCGAAAAATAATGTCATGCTCAGTCCCCAGGTAGATAGTCTACTTTTTCTCGGTGTGTTTAATTTCTTTGATAGAACACTGGCGAATTTAGTATAACCACCTGACCTATTAATGATTTCCAAAAGACCTCCTATTAGGATAATGAAAAATACAATTTTTAATCGTTCAGGATCTGTAAAAGAAATAATCATGTATTCATACATTTTTTCGAAGAATCCAGAAAATGTATAGCTCCCTGCAACTACTGCGCCACCAACAATTCCAAGGAAAAGTGCCAGTGCAACTTTCCGAGTTGCCAATGCTGCAATAATAGTTACTATTGCAGGTATCAATGATAGAAATCCTACATCCATTTTAATTGATAATTAGTTACCTATTTGTCTGTCTTTTTAACTTAAAATGCTAAATCCTTCTTTTTTAAGCCTTTCCTCTTCTTCTTCTGGCATTACCTGAATTAATCCATTATGTAAGCCATGGATTTCAACACCGTAATCACGGTACATGTTTAGTGCGTTGATAATTTCCTGAGTAATTAATTGTCCAGGAACAAGCAGAGGTATTCCAGGAGGGTAAGGAGTGACCATCATTGTAGAAACTTTATTCAAACTCTCTCTCAAGGGCATCTCCTCACTTTCAGCATAAAAAGCAAAACGTGGTCGAAACTTTATAGGCGAAAGCGATAGTTTGAAATCTTTGATGATTTTACTTGAACCAGATGGCTTTTTCCTGTTTCCGGCTTGCTTTTCAATACTTTCAAGTGCAAGGTAAAGTCTGTTTATTCTAGAGTATGTAGCACCAATTGTTAGCAATACAGTAATGGTGTTAAATGTAGTTTTTTCTATCTGAATGTTATGCTTATTAAGTAGAATGTGTTCTAATTCCTTGCTTGTATAACCAGATTTGCTAATATCAATTGTAATTTTGGTTTTATCTACCCTGATATTATCATCCTTAATTTCATCACTGATCAGATCTTCAAGTTCCAGTACTCTGAATTTCTCAAGTGAATTTATTGAATTTTTAAGTTCATCTGCCAATTTAAAAACCCTGCTTAGCAATCCGTAACCTTCCATTGCCATTTGTTTGCGAGCTACATCCAGCGAAGCAATCATAGGGTATTGAGGTGATGTTGAAGCGTGCATATTGTAGTTCTCCATGAAAAAGTCCTGTATATCCTCAAAGTCAGGATCGTTTACATGAATCATAGATGCCTGAGAAAAAGCACTCATCGTTTTGTGAGTCGATTGTGTGGCATAATCAGCACCTGCAGCCATGGCTGTTGGATAGTATTGACGGTGGAAATTTGCATATCCAAACCATGCTTCATCTACTATTACTTTAATGTTTCTTGCATGGGCTTCTTTTACAATGTCTTCAATGTCGTATATAAGTCCATCATAAGTACAGTTCGTTATTATAATGGCTTTTAGTTTTTTCTCTTGAGCTATGGCTTCATCCATCGCTTCAATGATATCTTTCTTTGGAATAGGTCCAAAAATACCATATTTATTATTTACGGATGGCATCAAATAAATAGGTTCGGCACCTGCAATTATTACTCCGTAATGAGCAGATTTGTGGCAGTTTCTGTCCAGTAAGATGGCATCTCCCGGCTTAAGTAAGGTTTGGATTAGAATTTTATTGGCGGTTGAAGTACCATTCGTTACAAAAAAAGTATGACGGGCATTAAATGCTCGAGCGGCCAATTCTTGTGCCTCTTTAATTACTCCTTCTGTATGTAAAAGAGAGTCCAATTCAGGCACTGAAACTGAAACATCACTTTTGAATAAGTTTTCACCGAAAAATTCGAAATAATCTTTTACATAAGGACTATTTTTTACGCTATTACCTGATGCATGTCCTGGAGTATGCCATGAGTCTTTTGATTTGCGTGCATATTGTACAAGCTTTTCATAAAAAGGCGCACTTCTTTTATCGTCAACTACAGCATTTATTTTGTTTACGATATCACCGTATACATTATCTTCCTTAAAGAAATATCCACTAGTTAATCCACCAGTTGCTAATTTTTTTATTTCAGTTATTTCTGTGTAAATGAATATGTTAACCTCATTTCTTAGGGCAATGAATTTTTTAAACATTTCAACACCTTCAATACGTTTTTTGTCACTTCGAGACTTTGGTAAAGACCACTCAGTGAGTACAACGTGTATAGTTCCATCTTCTTTTAGATGTTCACATGCACTTTCAAATGAAGAACACCCTATCGTATTCATTCCTCTGCTATTCAACTCCTGGATAGTTTTCTCAAGTGCTTTTGCCTGATAATCAACAATTAATACTGAGTAGTACATTTTTATTAGGTATTTTAGTTTAAAATATCGCGCAAAATTAGTAACAAATTTCGAACCCAAAGTATTTTGAATAAATGTTTTATAGCCTTTTTAGTAGAAATATTTTTTTAATACTATGATAAATTATATTTTGATAGTTAACATATATAGAATATTTTTATATGATGTTTGAAAATTAAATGATTAATCTAATTTTGTGATATAATTGAATCAGTTTAATAGAAAACTGCCCTTAACCAGATTATTTCAATATCGTATACCAGAAAAATGAAAATTATACTACCTAAATCAATATTGACTATACTGCTATTATTTACTTGCACATTAACATACTCCCAAATGAATGCTGATGGCATTCCATTTATTAAAAATTATGACTTAAGTCTTTATAAGGCAGGTGAAACTAACTGGTCAATCGCACAAGATGATCAAGGTGTGATGTACTTTGGTAATAGTGAGGTAGTATTGGAATATGATGGTCAAAATTGGGAGCAAATTCCAGTTCCGGGTCAAGATTTTATTTATTCATTAGCAACTGGTTCTGATGGTAGGGTATATGTTGGGGGAGTTGATGATTTTGGAATTATTGATGTTGCTGGTGGAGGTAAAAAAGTATTTAAAAGTTTAAAGGATCTGGTTTCTGATAGTATTCAGGTTGATAGAGTATGGAAGATTTATTTTGATGAAAGCAATGTCTATTTTTGCACTGGTAAGTATATTCATAAATTTTCTCCCGCTCGGAATGTAATAGAGAGTATTAAGCTGAATACGAAAAATTTCTGGACTTTTATGATTGATGGCGTTTTTTACACCAGCAATTATGAGCAGGGTCTATTAGTTTATAAAAATCAAAAATTCGAATTGGTAAAAGGAGGGGAGTATTTCAAAGGTAAAGATATTTTTTCCCTTTTAAAATGGTCTGAGGATGAATTCTTAATAGCTACTCATGTTGACGGTCTTTCTATATACAATATTAAAACAGGTGAAGTAAGTGATATTAATAATCGTAAGACTGGACAAATCACAAGTCAATTATTAAAAGATGCTCATGTTTATAAGGGAATCAAGTTGAATGGCGAATACTTTGCTTACGCAACCATGCATAATGGTGTCTTTGTAATTAATAAATTGGGTGAAATTGTACTTGATTTGAATGAAAAAAATGGTTTGTTAGGGAATGTTGCCACAAATGTTTATTATACTGGTAATCAGGAAGGTATGCTTTGGACTACTTTAACGAGTGGCATTTCGAGTATTAATTTTGGATCTCCAGTTCGTGAATTTTCACCTTTATATGGGTTGGAGGGATCAATATATGGGTTAACTGAATACGATGGTAATTACTATGTAGGCTCAATGGCTGGCGTCTATAAGATGATAGAAGACAATGAGAAAGGGGTGTCTTTTAATAAAATTAAAGAAACAGATGGTCATATTATTTATAGTTTAGTAAACTATAAAACCCCAGATGGAAAAGAAATTTTAATTGTTGCCAGTACTAAAGGGGTTTATGTTATTAAAAATGATAGAGCATTACCATTAGATCTAAAAAGTGAAGCTACTGTTATACTTCCTTCAAAAGTAAATCCCAATATAATATATGTGGGAACAGCAAGTGATATAAGAAAATTAAACTATGAGAATGGCCAAATTATAGCTGATACTGTTAATAAACTTGGCTCTAAAGGATATGTTTTAAGCATTGTTGAAGATAAAAACGGAAATCTTTGGTCAAACACCTTAAGTAATAGGCAAAGCATTGGTAATAATGGTGAATCAAAAGATCTTCCAGAAACAATAAAAGATAAAGATGGTAAATTTTTTGGTTTGAATGGAGAAGTTTATTTTAGTTCAGATGAACAGATTTATAAGTTTAATTTTGATGAAAATGATTTTGAGAAATATGAGCCACTAAGTAAGTTATACATTAAAAAAAGTATAAAGCTTAAGAATTTTTACGAGCTTACTGATACATCTGGGCTGATTTTTTATGATAAAGAGCAGGTGTTGAAGTCGGAATTATTAACATATTCTAATGGTGAATGGATAATTGATTCTACTGAGTACCGAATCATCCCATCAATGACAATTAATTCAGCATATCAGGATGATAAGTATTTATTGATAGGGGGACAGAATGGCTTTTTTGTCGTTAATAATGAGAAGATAAAGCCTAAATATGATTTTAATGCTCTAATAAGGACAATCCAAATTGATAGAGATTCATTGATTTATAATGGGGCTATGAATTATTTTCAAACAGAATCAACAGAGTCTCAGAATATAATTTTTGCCAACGAACCTATCTCTTATAATTTGAATAATATAGCGTTTACTTACTCTGGAGTGTTTTTCGAAAGAGAAGAAGATATGGTTTATCGTTCATGGTTGGAAGGATTTGAAAATCAATATTCAAATTGGGCCCCTGATATTGAAAGAACTTATACTAACTTGAAAGAAGGCACATATAAGTTTAGAGTAAAAGCAAAAAATATATACGGGGTTGAAAGTAGAGAAGCCATTTTTGAGTTTGAAATATTACCTCCCTGGTACAGGACCTGGTGGGCATATATGATATATTTAGTAATTGCATTTGTGATTATTCGGATTTCTATTTCTTTATATACCAGGAAATTACAAGAAGATAAAAAGCGACTTGAAAAGATTGTTGAAGAGAGAACAGCTGAAATTGTTGAAAAGAACGAGCGTATTGAAAAACAAAATATTGCTATTACGGACTCAATAAAATATGCAAAGCGTATCCAGAATGCTGTTTTGCCTGATAAACAAACTTCAGAATTGTTTGAATATTTTATTTATTTCAAACCAAAAGATATAGTAAGTGGTGATTTTTATTGGGTATCGCACCTTGAAAAGCAAAACCGACTGCTTGTTGTAGCAGCTGACTGTACAGGTCATGGGGTACCTGGAGCGTTTATGAGTATGTTAGGCACTTCATTTTTGAATGAAATTGTTGCCAAACTGGATGTTGTGCATGCAGAAGATGTATTGAATTTATTACGCGAGAATGTAATTACAACATTGAGTCAGGGCATCAAAAGTGAAGAGGAGGAGAAGCAAAAAGACGGAATGGATATGGCGCTTGCTTCAATTGATTTGAAAACATTAACGCTTGAGTATAGTGGTGCCAATAACCCTCTCGTATTAATTCGTGATGGTGAACTGATTGAGTATAAGCCGGATAAGATGCCAATTGGTGCATATGTAAAGCAGCATATTCCATTTACTCGTAAGGAAATAGAGTTGAAAAAGAATGATATTTTCTATATTTTTTCAGATGGCTATGTTGACCAATTTGGCGGACCAAGAGGACGTAAATACATGAAAAAGCGGTTTAAAGAGTATTTGTTTTCTATACACGAAAAACCAATGGCTGAACAGCGTCAATTGTTGAGTGAAGAAATGTTAAAATGGATGGATGGTCAAGAGCAAATTGACGATCAGATTGTAATTGGAATGCGGCTTATTAAATAGGTTTTCTAATTGTAAATAATTACTTATTAAAAAGTTAAAGAACTCCAACTCCTAATTTTCATTCATTTTTTATTCTAATTTTGTATTGATCTGGTATCAGATTATCAGGGTTGTGTATTTTACAGGAATATCTCATCTGCATTTTTAATTCGAACATTTTTTGGGGTATCCTGTTAAAAGCAAGAAATAATAACTAATTAAAACAAATAAAGTATCATGAAAAGAATGTTACTCGTAGGAATGTTGCTTATAGCTGGCATTATTTCCTCATTTAGTCAAGGATTAGGCTTTAATTACCAGGCAATGATCAGAAATGCCGAAGGTGAAGCCATATTAAATCAAGATGTTGTAATGCGTATTGGAATAGTACAGGGAAGTGTAGGCGGAACTGTTTTATATACAGAGACACATGCAATAGAATCAAATGCCTATGGACTTGTGAATTTGGTTGTAGGTACAGGGGATGTCGTAAGTGGTGTTTTTGCCGACATAGATTGGGCTTCAGGTCCATTTTTCCTGAAAGTTGAATTAGATGCTGAAGCAAATAATAATTTTGTGACGCTTGGGACAACTCAGTTATTGTCGGTTCCATTTGCTAATTATGCATTTAGTGGAGGTTCGGGGAGTACTTCATGGGCAGATGCTGAAGAATCTGTTTCAACTAATAAAAAGGTTGGTATTGGTACAGCTTCACCTTCATCTTATTTAGAGGTTATAGCTAATGAACCAACTAAAGCAGGAGAGCCAATTTTTGAAGTGAAAAAAGCTACAGGTGAAACTGTATTTGCTGTGTATGATAATGAGGTAGTTGTTTATGTAGATGATACAACAACTTCTGCATCTGGATTTGCTGTTAAGAGTCGCGATGATTTAGGTAACTCATCTGATATTTTTACGGTTAGCCCTCAACAAACAAGAATTATTGTTGAAGAATCTACAGTAAAAGGTGTAAAAGGTGGATTTGCAATTACAGGAAACACTACTAAAGGCTTGGTTGATGTATTGAATATTACACCTACATTAACAGAATTTTTTGTTGATGAGCCTGTTACTAAAGAAAAAGGTGGATTTGCAATTACAGGAAACACTACTAAGGGATTGATTGATGTATTGAATATTACACCTACATTAACAGAATTTTTTGTTGATGAGCCTGTTACTAAGGAAAAAGGTGGATTTGCAATTACAGGAAACAGTAATAAAGGCTTAGTCGATGTATTGAATATTACACCTAGTTTAACGCAGTTTTTGATTGATGAGTCTGTTGTTAAAGAAAAAGGTGGATTTGCTATTTCTGGGCGTGGTAATGTTAAGGAGCTCGGAGATTACGATATTTTCACTGTTCAACCAGAAAGAACAGAAATATATGTGAAAAACAATCCGCTTAAAGCAGGAATTCCTGGATTCTCTATTTTTGGGTTAGATGACCAATTTGGTGCCGGTGAGTTATTCTCAGTATCAGAAGCAGGTACATTTGTTAATACAAATTTAGCCGTTGCACCTAAGGTTACTACTGCAGCAGTTGAAGGAATTACACAATCAGAAGCTTTTGGTGGTGGTGCAGTTACTGATAGTAGCGGTTCTTCAATTATTGAAGTAGGTATAATTTATTCAACTACCGGATTACCTAGTTTAGATATGACATTTGGTGATCCTTCAGTTTCAGGTATTATCTCTGGTGATCCTGCTTTTGCTGATGGTTTCTCAGGATTATATATGAGTGGCTTAGGTGCTGGTGTAACATATCAGGTAAGAGCATATGCTGTTAATGCTGATGGTGGAACAGGTTATGGCAGTATAGTTACTTTTACAACTTTACCTCCTTATACTGTTACATTTGAGGTTAAAGATAGTTTTAATGAATTTCCAATTGCGAATGCTACGATAACTTTGTACCAATCTTTCTACCCATATAGCACAATTACTAATGCTCCTGGTGATTATACTTTTGAATTAGTAGGAGGTTTATATAATGTAACTGCTACTGCTGATGGATTCTGGGATGGTGGTACTGAGTTATTTGTAGACTCAACGGGACAAACATCTGTAATTTTCTTAGATGATGCTCCTGCGCAACTAACTATGAATGTTATTGATGATTTAGGCAACCCTGTAGAGTATGCTTCTATTGAAATAACTAATGGTGAAATATTCGAATATACTATGAAAGATTCTTTGGGTGTTGCTAAGGTATATTTGAACCCAGGGAATTATACATATACTGTGTATGAAACAACATATACAGGAGCTGTTGGTGGCTCATTTATTATTACGGATGCTGATACTTTAATTACTGTTGTTGCCCCTTCAATACCAACTTATTCAGTGATTGTACA
>PKTE01000314.1 GCA_002869335.1 Salinivirgaceae bacterium
AAATGACAGCTGAAATGTCGTTAAAAGAAAAAATGCATTCATTGTCCTTTTTACGAAAACTAAAAGAATATCATTATAAGGGTCATTAAATTCGAAATAAAATACAGTACGGAAAAGGGAGACGTAATTATAAAACTTTCACGCTACGTTCGCGGCGACTGCGCAGCGTCCGCAACGAAAAACTCGTAGCGTTCGTAGCGTATTTTCGTGGCGAACGTTGCGTGAAATAATTTACATCTAACTCATATTAATTAAAACCCTCCATTCAAATTCTTCTTTGGCTTTGGTTTAGGTTGTGGTGTTGGTTTTGGCCTTCTATCAGGCTTAGGTTCTATTTTTGAATGTAAGCTGATATTTCCTGCATCATCACAATTATATATTTCACCATATCCATTTGCTAGTTCAAATCTAATCCTACCATCTTCTGCCGTTATTTTTGACCAGGTTTTAGCCCAACCACTATGGTCTTTTAATAAATGCATATTACCCTGACCATCTACCCTGTATATTGAACCAACACCATTAGACTGATCGTAAAACAATACTTTATAATCTGAAAATGAATTACTCATAGTACCTAAAACAACAACTGAATGCCAGTTTTTACTCCAGCCACAGTGTTTTTTCAATTCAATTCCCTTCTCATAAAAAGTTCCACATCCAGCAGCCTGATCATACACAACAGTAATTGGTTCTGGATTAATATTGTAATCTAGTTCCCACTGTGCACTATGCCAACCTTGTTGAATAGTGGCACATTCCAACTCTCCAAATTCATGGTGTATGTACCAATCGTGTTTCCATTTATTTCTAATTTTCACATAAGGAGTTCCAGGTACTCGTTGCACATCCCACATGGCACTATGAGCAGTATGTGAAATTGGAGAAGCCTCCAACTTACCATGCTCAACATGTAAATAAGTGCCTTTCCATCGGTTTTTAATTCTGAAATAACTCGGGTCAATACATGGTTCAAATACCCACTGGGCACTATGCATTCCTGGAGTTACAGCTGTAGACTTTACCGGTCCTTGCTCAATATGTATGTAGCCTTGCTTGTATCTATTTTTAATTCTAACATAAGTATTCTTTTCCGCCGGGTTCCAATCACCGGTTGAGTGCCAATCAACATTATCTAACATTGGAGCTAAATCCCAATGTGAGCTATGGGCTCCTTCTCCTATTTCAGTACATTTCAATGGTCCTGATTCAATATTCAGATAGGTTTGTTTCCAGCGGTTTTTAATTCTAACAAACTGAGTACCCGGAACTTTTTCAAGTTGCCATTGAGCACTATGCCAGCCATCAGCAATTTCCCCAGATTCAATTTTTCCTTTTTCCATGTGTAGGTAGGTTCCCTTATCCACATTTTTAATTTTAAAATATCCTTCAAAAGGTATAAACTCCCATTGAGCTGTAAGCCACTCTTGTTTAATAGTATTACACTCTAATGGCCCAAAGTTTTGATGTATATATTTTTCTGGCTTCCACCGATTTTGAATTTGGTGTTTTCCATCGCCATGTGTCAGTAATCTTTTCCACAAAGCTCTGCGGTAATTGATATGCTCTTGATACTTTTCATTTACTAATCTTCTATATTCATCACCCAAAGCCCGCACATCATTTGGGTCCTTATCGTATCCGTGATAGTGTTGATCATTAATTATTGACCTCCATTTATTATCAAGGTCATTCATAAGCCGTTTCCAATCATCACCAACAGCTTGGTATCTTAAATCCATAGTTTGTTCAGGAGTCATACCGACTACGGGTAAAAGCTGATCATGCACTCTGGTATAAAACTCTGCCACAGCTTGATTTGTGGAGGCTAGTACCGGTCCTGTTAATTGATTGGCTCTATTTGGCACACACTCCCCAAAACAATTGCTATGTGTTATATGATGTCTGTATTCTGCAACAACTTCTCCATAGTGTCCTAATTTATTTATTCCCTGTTGTGCCACATTGATAGATGCACTTACTGCAGGTCCTGCAATTTTTTTCACATTATCAGCAACAGCTTTTGCAGCAGCCAATACCTGAGGTGCAGCTAACTTCTTAATTTCATTGACTAATTTTTGTACAATAACATCTGCGTCTAAAGCAGCTTCAAATTCGATATGATGAGCATGTCCAAATAGTTCAAAGTCGCATTTTGCCATTCCGCTTAGGCTCTTATCCTCCTTATTACCATACAAATCCACATACAGTTTACGTACCTGGAAAGTTTTCAATATTTCATTAACAACGGGCGCTATTGGTTTAATTTTTCGTACTTCATTCATTACAAATTTTCTGAAATCGTACTGCAAATCCATATGAAGAGTGATCTCATTTTCCATATCGAACCGGAAATCAACAGGCCCTTGCATAGCGTCGCCAATATGCATCATTCCTTTTAAAGCAAGGCCTTTTTCAATTTCGACCTCTCCGACTGAACCACCATTTGGTGCGAAAAGTACGCGTGCTGAATCGATGTAATAAATATCGGGTAAAACATTTGGCACTTTTAATCCAAAGCCTTCACGCAAAAATGTAGTGAAATCATTTGCATTCATTTTGTCACGCTCACCCTTAAAAGCTACTTTCTTATCAACTGGATCAATTGACACAACTACT
>PKTE01000127.1 GCA_002869335.1 Salinivirgaceae bacterium
TAAAATTCAGTTTTTAATCAATCGTTATAACATTCGCGGAAGAGAACTTAAAAAAGATGAAATCAAAGCAATTAATGATTACATCAAAGAAGTAGCTGAAAAGGAAAATATGGCAGTTGAAAATATTACTATCGATGCCTATGCTTCTCCAGACGGAACTGTTGAGCTTAATACTAAGCTTTCAGAAAATCGTAAAAAAGTAACTGAAAAGTACATTGGTAAAGAAGTGAAAAAAGCCAAAATGGAACTTGAAGACGAAGGTAGTGTTTACAATTCTCGTTCAGTTGCAGAAGACTGGGAAGGTTTTAAGTCAGAACTTCAAAAATCTAATGTACAAGATAAAGACCTTATCTTAAGAGTTCTTTCAATGTACAACGATCCTAAAGTACGTGAAAAAGAGATTAAAAATATCTCTGCTGCTTTTAATGAACTTAAAGATGATGTATTACCACAATTACGTCGTTCTGAGTTTAAAGTAAAAGTTGCTGTAACTGGATTCTCTGATGAGGAGATTTCTAAGTATGCACTTGAAAAACCATATACTTTGGATGTAGAAGAGTTGCTTTATGCAGGTACTTTAACTGAAGATAAAGAAACTTTAAAGAAAATTTATACTACATGTACTCAACAATTTAGCGATGATTGGAGAGGTCATAACAACTTAGGTGTAATTAACTTCCAACAAGGTAATTATGCTGATGCAATGACTAACTTCAATGGAGCTAAAGATATTGAAGCTAGTAATAGTAAAGTCCTAAATAATCTTGGTGCTGTTGCTTTGGCACAAGGTGATATTGATAAAGCTATTGAGTATTTGAATGCTGCAACTGCTGGTGGAAACCATGCAAGCTATAATCAAGCAATGATTGCCACTAAAAAAGGTGATTATGAAAAAGCAGTTGATATGTACGCAAGTAGTAAATATAATACTGTAAACTTTGCTTTAGCTAAACTTCTTCAGTATAGTATTACTAAAAACGATCAAGCTTATGATGCTGCTTTAGGAATTTTAGAAAAAGTAGAAGATAAAGACAACGCAATGTGGTATTACCTTAAATCAGTTATTGGTGCCCGCAAGCAAGATACAGATATGGTAATGAATAACTTAAGAACAGCAATTGAAAAGAATGCTGACCTTAAACAAACAGCAAGTACTGATGTTGAATTTATCCGTTACAAAGAAGACGCTACTTTTAAATCAATTGTAGAGTAAATATCAATTCATATAATATATAAGGGCTGTCTCAAAAGGACAGCCCTTCTTTAATTTTAGGATGATATGTATGTAGCTAAAAAAAAGCGTAAAGAAAATATCGTTGAGTTTATTATTTACATGCTCCAGGTGCAGGATACTATTAGAGCATTTGGATTAAACAAACCTGAAATCGAACGAAAGCTATTGCCAAGTTACAATGTGTCAGAAAAAGAGCTAGAAGAACTAAGGGAGTGGTATTTTGGTCTTGTGGATCAATTGATCAGTGAGAATAAACAAAAGAATGGAATAGTGCAATCGATTCTTAATACAATAAATGAAGTAAATGAATTGCATCTATGGCTACTTGACTCTTCTGATCATGCAAATTATAGTCAAATATTTGAAAATATTCGACCGAGCTTAATAGAATATAAAATTAAGACTAAAGTGGGATCTGAAAATGATATACAATTAGCTATTAATCTTATATATAGTTTCGTACTTCTTAAAATGAAAGGAGAAGAAATTTCTGATGAAACCTCAAAAGCAGTAAAAGAAATTAGTTTATTTCTTAACAAATTAGCTCGGTATTTCGTAGACTATGAGAATGGTAATATTCAAGTAGTGTGATTTGTTAATTAATTGCAAACCAAATGCTAAATATTTGAATAGTTATTGTAAAAAGATTACTTTAGTCATATAAAAACTAAATATCATGAGAAAAATTTTAATAGGTATATTTATTCTAATTACTGTTGTTAGTACTGCTAAGACACCCCCATGGGCCAACAAAACTTCTGATAAATATTTTTATTATGGAGTTGGAATGAGTTTCAAGAAAAAAGCCCCTCGTTCGCATTATAAGCAAACAGGAGAGCGATATATGAACGATTATGTAGAAGAAGCGCGTAAGAAAGCTCTTAAGCATTTAGCTGAGAATATTTCAGGAGTTACAGTTAGTGGTTCGACAGATGATCCTGATATGATGATTAATAATGCTCGATTAAGAAACCTTGATATATATAAGTTCAAAGATTATGATGTTGAGTATTGGGTTTCTGTTAGAATTCCAAAAGAGGTTGTTGAAGAAATTCGTAAAGAAATTAAATTAGAAAAAGCCAGAAAGAATTTAAGAGGCGGTAAAAAAGATATGAAGAAGAATGCCTTTGATGAAGAATTTAAATAAGAAGATAGGATTTGCATAAAAAAAGGAAGCTTCGGCTTCCTTTTTTTATGCTTGATAATAAGGCAGTTGATTATTTGGGTGAAAAATAATTAAAAATATTTCGATATTTTATTTGGAAACTAAAAAAAGATCATCTACTTTTGCACCCGCTTTGATAGAAAAAGCGACGCATAGATTGACAGATTTAGAGGTAAGATTGAGGAGAAAATGGTGGCTTAAAAAAAGTTTTAAA
>PKTE01000234.1 GCA_002869335.1 Salinivirgaceae bacterium
AGGGGTTGCATTGACTTATTTCTACATAGCTGAAACATATAAAGACGACAATAAGCCATTTGATGCTATTCAAAAATATGAGAAAGCATACCGTATAGCAGATAGTACCTTATATACAGAGTTAAAAAGAGAGATCACAGAAAGCTTAATTGAAGAGTATGCTAAAATAAAGGACTTTGAGAAGTCATACGAGATGCATAAAACCTATAACGCATTAACAGATAGTATCAATATTTCAACCAGTTTGCAAAAAGCAACTCAACTAGAAATGCAGTATAAATTTGATCAAATACAAAAAGAACAAGAATTAGCCCAGCAACGCCGTGAATTTAGATATGTCCTTTTACTTATTATTTCCATAGGATTATCGCTTACCATAGCATTATTATATTATCTGGCAAGGAGTAGAAATAAGCGCATTAGACTTCAACAAGATAAACTTAAGCTTGAAAAAGAAAATCTGGAAAATAAATTGGATTTTAAAAACAAAGAACTAGCTAGCAATGTGATGAACCTGGTTAGATATAATGAACTTGCCATAAAGGTTACAGAAAAATTAATGCATGCAAAAGCAGATTTTAAAAAATCAAACCAAGCAATTATTCAGGATATAATTAATGAACTTAAAACCAGTACTAATGAAGAAGCCTGGAAAGAATTTGAAGTTCGTTTCAAACAGGTTCATGAGGATTTTTATGAGAAATTAAATAACCAATTTCCGGATCTCACACCAAATGAAACAAGGTTATGTGCATTTCTAAGGCTGAATATGACTTCCAAAGAAATATCAGCCATTACATTTCAGTCTATTAAAAGTATTGAAGTTGCCAGAACCCGACTTCGTAAGAAACTTAATTTAGTTAATACGGATACAAATTTGGTTACTTTCCTAATGTCCATCTGATTTTTACTACTACATTACCCCTTTTTCAAAAAAAAAACATGCGTTTCTTGTCGAAATTTTCAAAAAAAATCCGACCTGCAAATAATATATAAACATTTAATAAACAATAACTTAACCAGAACTGTAGTAGTTTTATTCTCACCCTATTTTTTATGGTAGTGCACGCGCTATGGCAGTTTTATTGGAAACTTCTATTTCTATTCGGATTTTCGATTCCAGAAATTTTTATGACCACTAAACATGAAAGAAAAAGAACTACCCAATAATGAAAAAATAGATACGAGCTCTGACTCACATAATGATGACAACCTTGAACAAGAAATTCAGCAACAGATTGATCAAAACAGAGAAATCAATAAAGCGCTGGAAAAATTGCTCAAATCTGTCACAGAAGAGCAAGGTTCTAAAAAGGAAAAAAACTAATTCAATTTTCTAACCAAAATTTAGTAAAATGAGATTCAAATTACTACAACATGCGTTTTTAATAGCGCTATTTTTAACGACAAGTCTAGGGTTTTCCCAAAAGGCTATCGTCGGGCCGTTGCTTTACGATCAAATAAGCAACCCGGCTGCAAGTTACCCAAACTCAATGAATTCTTATTTAGCCACCGATGCTGCTAATAAGAATAAAACTACTTTTAGTGCTGATGATTTCACAGTACCTACTGGTGAAACATGGGACATTGATTTTATAGATGTTTTGGGAAAAATAAATACTTATGCAGCAACACCTGATGTTGATACCGTAAATGTATTTATTTATGCAGAATCTGACACAGCTGCCATGCCAGGAGCTACAATTGTGTATTCTGCTTCAAATATTACATCACTTGATTATAAAGGTGATGGAGACTTTTTATTAAATCTTCCAACTACAGCCACACTTACCGAAGGAACATATTGGTTATGTGTTCAGGCGGTTAGAGATCATTCTACTGATGACTATTGGGCTTGGGAAGCTCAAGAAACTGGTGCAAACGGAGCAGCATTCTTTTATAAAAACCCTGAATTAGGATTCTACTATAATGCTCCAGACTGGACATCAGGAGAAACATTAGTTAGCTATTGGGCATCACATGATCTATCATTTGCTTTTTACGGACCTCGTTTAAGTGATGATTTAGCTTTAATGTCTGTTGACGCTCCTATTTCCGGACCTTCAATGGGAATGGAAGATGTAACCATTACAATTGAAAACCCTGGATTAAACGATCAAACTGGTTTTGACGTACGTTATCAAATTGATGGTGGCGGATGGGTTACTGAAAATGTAGGCACACTAAATGTTGTTTCAGGTACAACAGAAACATATACATTTACAGCACAAGCTGATTTAACAGGAGTACAAGAGTATATTTTCGATTTTGAAATTGTTTTAGCAGCTGATCAGAACACTTCAAATAACAGTAGTTCTATTATAGTTGAAAACTTTGGAGAATATTATTTATTCACACAATTTGATTCTATTTCAACTTGTGGTGGGGGATTTGCTGATGCTGGCGGACCTGCAGGTAGCTGGACAGCACCTATGAGCGATACATGTACAATTTATCCTGTTGGAGAAAATACAAGAACCAGACTTATTTTCAACGAATTTGACAATGGTTGGGGTCAATTTTATATTTACGACGGTCCTGATGCCAACTCACAAATAATTGATTTAACTCCTGACAATGTTAATACAGTATATGCTTACGATGTAACCATA
>PKTE01000212.1 GCA_002869335.1 Salinivirgaceae bacterium
AAAGTATAGAGGCTTGAAAGCTTGGTCAGGGTTGATTTGGATTACTGTAAGTGGTTGGATGTAAGCGTATTGTATATATATTGTATTTGTAAATGGTTTAAGTCAGCCCACTTAAAAATTTACCTGCTATAATAGAACATTAATTAGAATTTAAATTTGTATAAAATCAATAAAAAAAAACTAAAATTTAATATTATGAAAAGAGTACTTTATTTATCAATGATTGCGATGTTAGCAACAGCTGTTCTTTTTAGTTGTAAAAAAGACGATGATGATAATACAAATGAAACAGGAACTGGAATAATTGGAGAATGGTATTCTTCAGGTGATAATGTAGCGCCACTTTTAGTGACTTATTTCGCAGTTGATTCAATTTACGCTAGTTTCAACGAAAATCAGACTTATTTGGTAGAATCATATGATGTTACTGGTGTAAAGACTGAATATATTGGAACTTTTGTTCAAACTAAATCAGAAGTAGGTGATATTTACACTATCGTATTGAATCAAAGTGCTCCTTCAGCTGTTACAAGCGAGGGTATTTTTGAAGTTACCATGGGTGAAGCTGGTTACGATATGATGTATGAAGTAGTTCAGATGGAACCAGCACTTGGAAATTCAGCTCCAACTCCAGACGGAGGTTTTGGAAGTTCTAACGGAGGTGCATTAGGCACAATCAATATTCAAAAGTATTTGAAATTGAATTAATTAGGGTGAGTGAAAGGTGCAGCGATATGGATCTTTTCCATATCGTTTTGCACCTTTTTTATTTACTTTAGTAAACAAAATGATTAAAATCAGAAGAATGAGAAAATTTCTACTTATTGGTGTAGTTTTTCTAATAATTGCTTCTCCTCAATTAACAGCGCAGTTATCGAAAAGTGAACCAATACCAATTTTTAAAAATGATATTCCGCGTGAACCTGAACGGGAATTTCAATTTTTAGCTTTCTTTCTTACACAAGGCGTAACTTCTAACTTTTATCCGCAAAATTCATTGTTGAAAGGTCAGGTTATTGGTCGTATGTTTGGACAAAATACTACAAGTACAAGCGATACGCTTACATCGGCTTATGCAGAGCAGAGACTTCTTCCATTTTTTATTTATCAACCTAAATTATTTAATGGAAAAGCCATTTTGAGAGCTGCATTTGAAATTGATTGGACATGGGGTGATGTAGCTTACGGGACTGGTGGTAATTTTGGTAGTGCTCCATCTGGTGATCAGGTTAACTTGCAAACACAAAACGTTGAATTAGAATTGCGTCCTGGAAATGGATGGGCCATTAATCTTGGCTTGCAACGTATGTTCGATTCACCTTTTAATCCTTACCGAACTACAGTTGATAAGATGCTTAGTACAGGTTACAGACTCGGCTACTGGGGAACTGAAGGTGTAGGTGTAACAGTGCGTAAAGATGCTGATTATTATCGATTTAAGGCTGGGTTCTTTAAGCTATATGAATCACTGATCCAGGAAAATGATGATGTAACTATGGGTGAGCTAATGTATGAGCAGCATGTAGCTAAAATTACAAGAGTTGGTCTTTCAGCAAACTATGTACGTGACCGTGCAAATGGTGCTGGTGGTGTATCAATTCTTGGACAAGGATTAAATGCAACGCAGTTGAATGCTTACAATGGCACTTTTAAATTTGATTTCGGTCCTAATCCTTATGCTGCAGATATCGTTTGGTTAGGTACATTTTTTAGTCATAATGCCGATCGTATGATGGGACGTTTCTTTGGCGGTGGTTTCTTTAACTACAACTTTGGAAAAGCCGATGTGTCATACAGTGGTAATTGGGAAACTGGTGCTGATATTTCAGGATACGGTGCTAATTTGAATGGAGGATATCGCTATGGTCAAACAACCAACGATGTAATTACATTTGATTTTATTTATGCAAGTGGTGATGATAATGCACTTGAGGATAAAAAATATAGCGGTGTTTTAACCGGAAATATGTGGGCGTCTCCTGGTAATGTATTTATTGGCAGTGGTGCTTATTTATTATTTCCACATGGAAATGTGGTGAACCGATTTACACCATTGGTGTCTGACTTCTCTAATATGGGATATGGTTTGATGGGTGGAACTGTGAACGCTTCTTATGACGTGATTCCTCATAAATTAAATACGAAAATTGGTGGTGCATATGCCATGAGTGTAGCTAAACCAGAAGGTGGAGGTGCAAATTTAGGTACTGAGTTAAATGCAAAAGTATCTTATAATTTTGGCCCATTTATGAGCATTGGTGTTCATGGCGCTTATGTATGGCTAGGAGATTTTTATGATAGTAGTGATGACACTTATGGATCAGATGTGAATGGTGTGTATAATGATGACAGACCTTTAAATCCATGGACTGCATTTATTGTATTCAAATGGCTAATGTTCTAAAATCTAAAGCAATGGAAAAGACAATGAAATATATTATTATAGGAATTTTGATGGCAATGCTTGGATTGAGTGCATGTTCACCCTATTACCATTTAACACCCATGGAAAGCATGTCAAAAGACTTGCAATATCCATTTGAGGTGAAGTACGCAGAGCTATCAGATGATGTAAAGCTGGCTTATTTTGATGAAGGTNTATGTTGATGAAGGTCAGGGTAAAGAAACAATAATTTTTGTTCATGGGCTTGGAACTTATTTACGTGCCTGGGAAAAGAATATTGAAGAGTTAAAATCAGATTATCGGGTAATTGCAGTTGATTTGCCCGGTTATGGGAAATCTAGTAAAAACCCACATGAGGGCAGCATGACTTATTATGCTTCCGTTATTGTGGAATTAATGGATAAGCTGAATATACAAAGTGCAGTGCTAACTGGCCACAGTATGGGCGGACAGATTTCAATGGTAACTGCTTTGCAATATCCTACCAGAGTTAAAAAGCTTGTACTGGTAGCTCCAGCTGGCTTTGAACGTTTTTCAGAAGGACAAAAAGACTGGTTCCGTGATGTAATGACGTTAACCGGTGTAAAACTTACTCCTGCTGATGCTGTGGTAACTAATGCTGCTTATAATTTTTATAATATGCCGGATTATGCTGAGTTTATTATAACAGACAGACTAGCCATGCGTGCAGCTGATGATTTTGATAATTATTGTTATACAGTAGTTCGATCAGTACATGGAATGGTTGATCAACCAGTAATAGATAAGTTGGATCAGATTAAACAGCCTACACTTATTTTATTTGGTGAGAATGATAATTTAATTCCAAATAGATATTTAAATCCAGGATTTACAAAAGAAATAGCAGAATACGGTCATTCTAAGATACCAAATAGTGAATTAGTAATGGTGCCACAGTGTGGTCATTTTTTACCTTTAGAAAAGCCCGATGTTTTAAATGAGAATGTGAGAAACTTTTTAAAATAAAATATCATGTATCTAAAATCTGATTACTGCAATGTCTGGTACGATTCCGAAATTGAAGCAGCTGTAATAGAGTGGATTGGTGCACCTAAGAGTGATAAATTCCGCGAAGCATGTATGATTGTGATCGATGTGCTTAAGGAGAAAAATGTACACAAGGTGTTAACAGATAATTCCAAGGCCGTAATATTTGGTCGTGCAGATCAGGTGTGGCTTAATGAAGTATGGTTGCCTCAAGCTGAAAAAGCCGGATATAGAGTGTCTGCAACAGTAATCAAGGATGATCCGTTTGTTAAATTTGCAGTAAATAATATTGTGAAGGAGAGGGGTAGTAAATTCATCAATGAGCAATTTATTTCACATGACGAAGCCAAAGAATGGCTAAAAACTCAATGATTGTTTGTTGAGGTAGATAAGTAAACAGGGTGGTATTATGGAATATTGCCCTGTTTTTTTTAGCATAAAATACTTCTTATTATTTGATTCTGAAAGTATTAAGGCATTGACCTCGGGGTTAACCTGGGGTTGTGAATGCTACTTCAAAAACTCGCCGCGATGCTAAGGCAATTAAAAGTGATGCAGAATTATCGGCGAAATTATTACTACAATAATTTTCCCCTTCTCATCACTTCTGATAAAAATATTTACACATTCTTAGCACAATTAGATCAAAACTATGATTTGTTTGAAAACTTTTATATTTTTGATTACAATCATATAAATAGGTTGAGCGAAAATATATAAATTGTCACCATAAATACAGATTGGAAAATATGGAAACAAATAAGTCAAGAGTAATTGTAGACTATGAGAAATTAAGTGATGAATTGATTGAACAAATAAAACTAGTATATCCAACAGGTTTTAGTCAGCACCTTATTTCTTTTACAAATGCAAAGGGCGAAAATGTAAGCGCCCTCCGCTTTGAAACTTTTGAAAAAATCTATTTAATTAGAATGACAAATAAAATGGCTGTTCAGATTATTGAAGATGATGCTGATTATGATGACGACGGTGTTTTAAAAGATGGTGTAAGAGAAAAGCTTGAAGAGGAACATTCTGAAGTTGATTATCTGACTGAAAACGATAACTATGAAGAAGATTGGTAGTAGTCAGTAAAAATTTTATTGATTAATTAAGGCCCTGGTTGGCTCCAATTCTAAAACTTTTATAAATGATAAACGCCCTACATTATTGCAGGGCGTTCATTGTTTTATCTATATGTTAAATATCCAATAATTTCTGTTCTGCAAAACCACCTGTCAATAACATGGTGTGTTCTTCGATCATTTCTTTGATCATTTTTAAGAAACCTACGGAACTCTTTCCATCAATAATCCGATGATCATAGGATAATGCCAGGTACATTATTGGTCTAATAACTACTTCACCTTTTACGGCAACAGGGCGTTCTACAATATTATGCATTCCTAATATACTTGCT
>PKTE01000345.1 GCA_002869335.1 Salinivirgaceae bacterium
GTATCATAATACCAACGTGATTTCAAAATTAGGTATTGAGTTAACGTATTCTTAGTGTGAAAATAAATTCCATCCTTGTCCCAATGCGGATATTGCCAATAGCGAACACGTGTAGCTGGATTATCACCTAAATACACAGGGATTCCTTTACTGGATCGCACTCCATTAAAACTTACACTATACTCCTGACCTTTTTTTGGTGTAGCACCTACTTTAATGTTATAATTTAAGTTTTGGTATTGCGAATTATCTCTTACCCTATCCAACTCATTTACAGAAGTATCGAACCCTGATGGCAAGGTAAGCCTATTTTGATTCACATATGAAATTGAGGCAGTTGTAAACCATTTTTCATGTTTAGTCCCAATTTGCAAATTATGCATATTTCTATCT
Organism: Salinivirgaceae bacterium; assembly: GCA_002869335.1. Classification (GTDB taxonomy): domain Bacteria; phylum Bacteroidota; class Bacteroidia; order Bacteroidales; family Salinivirgaceae; genus Salinivirga. The sequence goes on from PKTE01000345.1 coordinate 394, forward strand.
AGACTTCCTTGTCCTGTAGCCATTCCTGAAGAAACATCCACAATTAGTTTCTTATTGGGTTTTGATGAAATAATATTGATAGCCCCTCCCATGGTATTGGCTCCATATAGAATAGATGCATTCCCTTTATCTACTGTAAGTTTTGACACACTTGTAGCCTGAATTTGTCCAAGATCAAAATAACCATCGTAAGGCACTGACACTGGAATTCCATCAAAAAATACAGGGACTTGTCTCAAATCGAACCCACGTATATAGACCATTGACTCATTTCTACCTCCGGCTAAACCTAGAGTCAATCCTGGAATATACTCAATAACTTTAGCTACTGATTCAGCATTTAGTAATTCAATTTCTCTTTTATGCAAAACACTTTCGTGGTCATTAACTCCTTTTCCAATTACGGTAACTTCACCTAAATTAAATACCTTGGAAGTATCTGCATTTTCCTGAGCAACCACATTAAATTGTGATATTAAAATAATCAACGATATTAAATAACCTTTTCTCTTTGCACTACTCATATTACATCAACATATTTGCCTATATAAAATATAGTTTGTGGTTCAATCCTATTCCATTCCTCTCTTTCAGCAACCTCTTTTAATTCTCCTGACTTAATCATCTCGTTTGCTGTTGAAATATTTGAAGCAGCAGTAACTTTAATATCACTTGAAACACCATATTTCATTAAATCCTGAGCTATTTGTGTAATTCTACCTTCAGCCATATAGGCCACAAGTGTAAAACCATTTATCAGATTATTTGCAATCGATTTTAAATTCTCAGACTGTTCTTCCTTTTGGTTGGCCATGTAAAATACTACTCCATCTGCTTCATTTTTTTCAGAGATTTTAATTCGTTTTGTATTTGATGCAGCAATTCCACTAGTTATACCAGGTATTACTTCAAAATCAATACCTCTACTTTTCATTTTAAGCGCCTCTGTTCCACCTCTACCAAATAAAAAAGCGTCCCCAACTTTTAGTCTAACAACTTTTTCCCCAATAGCATAATGATTTTCAATTAGGCCTACAATCTGCTCGGCTTGCTCATTGTAAGGAATTGATCGGTCTTTATTAATTTTAACTATCTCGGTATTTTCTCCAGCAATATCTAAAATCCGATCAGCTTGCTCGCTATCATAAATAATAACATCAGCAGCTTTAATCGCCTTAAATGCTTTGACAGTCAATAGCTCAGGATCGCCAGGACCAATGCCGGTTAATATTACTTTGTGCTTTTCCACATGCATGAATTAAAAATGGAATGCGAAGATAGTAATTGTGTACACTTTATGAAAAAAAGCGATTGTTTACGAAGGTTTTAAACTGATCTTTATATTGATCACTGACAGGAATTGGGGAATAACCATCAAACAGAATTCTAAAGCGCTCGATGGTGTTTATTTTTTGCAAATTCACAATGTAGGATCTGTGCACCCTCATAAAGTTTGATGTTGGAAGTATGGTTTCCAATTTTTTAAGGCTCATTAATGTTAAAAGCGATTTGTTATCTAAAATAATCTTAACATATTCGCTTTGACTCTCAATAAACAATATTTCTTCAAAATTGACACGCACAGTTTTACTATCAACTTTTATAAAAAAATGGTCGTTTGCTTCTTCAGTTAGGGTTTCAGGTTTTCGTTCTTCAAGTTTCTTTGCGGCTCTTAAAAAATCCTCATATCCAATTGGTTTCAATAAGTAATCAATTGCAGAGACTTTGTAACTTTCAACAGCGTATTCACTATAAGCGGTTGTAAAAATAATGGCTAAATCCGGGTGTGTTTTTACAAACTCCATACCTGTCATCTCAGGCATATTAATATCTACAAAAGCGGCATCAATATCTTTTTCATTCAATAGCTCCATTGCTTCAAAAGCATTGGCACAACTTCCCACTAACTCCAAAAAAGGCGTTTTATTCACATACCCTTCCATTTGCTTTAGCGCAAAAGGCTCATCATCGATTACTATGCAACGAATTTTCATTTTTTGAATTTACAAATAACCATTTATAATTCTTTTTACTCCATGTTTTAATAAGGCTACATTAAAATTAATCAATAAACCTAATTTACAACCTGATAGCTTTAAATAAGTTAATACCTGAGCTAAATGAACATCATTTATTGCTTCAACAGATTTGATTTCTATTATAAGTTTATTTTCAACTAATAAGTCAACGCGATATCCTATGTCAAGTTTTATATCTTCATATATTAGAGGTAAAGCTTGTTGCTTAGTTACATATTGTCCATTCTTTTGAATCTCATATAATAAGCATTCTTCATAAGCGCTCTCAAGTAACCCGGGACCAAGATTTTTATGGACATTTAAAGCAGCATTGAAAGCTACTTTTGCTATTTCGTTTTCATGCATTTTACTTGTTTTTTGTTTTCAATGCTAAAATAGCCTTTTTTTTTACCACTAAGAACACAAGGAAGGCACTAAGTCCACAAAGAGGTCTTATCTTTTTTAAATTAGTAACGAAAACTCAACTTTACCTTTGTGTACTTTGTGAATCCTTCGTGAACCTTGTGGTTAAAGTTTTCATACAGGAATTACTATATATACTTTAAATCTGGCTGCATCAGAATCAATTTCCATCTCAAAATTATCGTTGTACAGTAATTCAAGTCGCTTGCGGGCATTCTCTAAACCTATTCCTCCGGTATCTTCCATGTTTTTATTTGCAACAGTATTTTCTATTGAAACTTTTAGTTGATTTTCATCAATACCCATTTTCATCTTTATAAAAGAATCTCCTTGTGCTTTAATACCGTGTTTAAATGCATTTTCTAGAAAACTAATAAACAATAGTGGATAAATTTTCACCTCTGGGATCACTTTGGGATAATCAAATGTAATTTTCACATTATCTGTCATCCTATACCGCATTAACTCAATATAATCATTTAAAAAACCGATCTCTTTTTGAAGTGTATATCCATCTTTTTCAGTCTCATACAATAATACACGCATTAACTTCGATAATTTAAGCACAGCATTTTTGGCCATATCACTATTATAATCAATCAATGCATGAATATTATTCAACGTATTCATAAAAAAATGCGGATTTATCTGGTTTTTAAGGGAAGCCAACTGATGCGACAAATTCTCTTTCTCCAATTCGGCCATTCGCTGCTGCTCTTCTACCCAATTCACTCCAATCCGAATAGCATTATTCATTCCAACTACCAACAATGAGACTAACATTGTGTTAAAAAATAAAAAAGGAGCAAAATTTGGTGGCCCGGGATTTCTGGGAGGTCCCAAAGGACCTATAAAATTATGGAAAAGTGGCGTTAGGTGAGACATAAAGCCAAGCCCAACAATTAATATACCTACAAAAACAAAATAACGTTTGTATTGCTTCCTTTTAAAATAGGTAAATAACCACCAATTATTAACAGCAAATACAACTATAAATGGCCACATTCTTAACCATTCAGAAAAAACACGATACCATTCAATTCGCCCATTTTCAGATGAAAGTAAAACAGGTACAACAAATACCAATAACCATATAACAGCAAAAGCTATGTTACCGATATTTGTTGATATTTTTTTCATTTTCAAGCTAATTATTAAAACCTTCTATTCTTTTACAAATCTTCCAGTAAAGGTATGCATACTATTTTCAATTTGTATTAAATAAACACCACTATCCATATCTGTAATATCCAATGTGTAACTTTCAATGTTATTAATCAAAACTGTTTTCACAAGCGTTCCAATCAAATTATAGACTCGAATAGTTGAATTTCCGTCATTAAACCCACTAATATTCACTTGAGAGCTAGACGGATTCGGATAAATATCTAACGTACGTTTAATTCCATTATCTCCCTCTATTCCAACCCCTTCCACATTACGAACTAATCGCACATAATTGTATATTCTAATTACATCACCTTGAGGTCCGTGGCCATATGGATAATCATTCGGATCGCCTACTTTAGGATCGCTACGCTGAGCACCTGCTCCATGTACATCAAGAAGTGAATATTCACCACTACCGGGAGGCATTTCCATCCACCCTAACGCTTCTCCAAATGTAACGTAAGCTCCATAAGTTCCTCCAAAATCCCCCACACTTGCATGTGTTGTGCCAGTCCAGTAAAACGGATAGTTTATATTGCCACCTTCATCTGTAATGGCTGTAACGTTAAACATTGGATCAATAGCAGCTGAACTGGTAGTTTGAGGCGATCGCGTATAGTCCACAATGCTTTGTAATTCTTTGGCATTTGGTAATCGCCAATCTGAATATCCGACTGTTGTGGCATTGTAAGCATAATCCAGTGCCTCTGCCCAATTAAGCCCCTCACCACTATCATCTTTTGACCACATTAGTCCTGTTGCATTGTCTGTTATCGTACCATCATTATTGTCCTGAAAATCATTGATTCCATAAGAAGTGTTTCCTCTACAATACATCACATAAAACTGCTTATCTTCAGTTTGCCCGGGCATTGGTCCAATGGGATATCCTTTAATTCTGCCATCGGCAAAATTAACTCCAAACATGGTTTCATCTCCTCCCATTGTCACACCTACATAAATATTTGTAGATGCAAATTGAGCATCAATGATACGTTCTCCTGCATTCATATCACCATAACCAAAGTCAAAATAATCTGTATTAATAAATGGGATTAATCCTTCGGTAGAAGTTCCTGTATAACTGCTCACATCATAGCCGCTAAACATAATCAACGAATACGCTTCTTTTATTGAAGGTAATCGCCAATCTTCGTAACCAGCTAAACTAAAAGTATCAGCAGCTGCCAATGCTTCATCGTATGATAATTTATCATCGTAGTCAATATCTCCATCTCCATCAAGGTCAGAAGTTTTTGTCCACATTAAACCTGTTACATTATCAGTTATAGTTCCGTCGCCATTATCTGTGTACGAAGGTTGATAGCCATTAAACTGGGCATCTTGCCCATAAAAAATCGTACCTGCTGCAGGTGCTGAGATTTCATCTAACGAATCGTAACATACACTTTGATCCGTATCCACAATTTTATAGGTTTGTCCCTGCGATGTAAATGAAACTGCTACTAAAATCGTTAAAGTTATTCCAATGATTTTCATAAGCTCAAATTTTATTTTTTTACAATTTAAGCTAAAATGAATAGGTATAACAAATGTATTCAGCTAACAAAGATTAATATTCAGCCGACAAGTACTATTTAATCAATTTGTCCTGCTAAAATGGTAGGTTCAGTATTTGTTTTGTAGGCAAAATCTATGACGTTAAGAGTATCACTATGCTGACTGCATTGTAATTGTATCCATCCATATTGAAAGCCCTGATCGCCAAAAAAGCGATAGGCCAAATACCTTTCACCTTGACACTGAAACTGACCTGCATTCTGAAAAGTACCTAATACCACAGTTTCATTTGTCCAGATTCCCTCAGTGTTTATTACATCACCCTTTTGCAATGCATCAGCATAGCCATAGGTAGAATTATCAAGAATAAATAAGTTTAATGGAATTGCTCTGGCAGCCAAGTGATCAAATGATTCAGGTAATCCATCAGGATTAAACTCCAGTAAATCAATAATTTCAAATGCAATATCTGGAATATCATCTGAGTTTAAATCGAACTTTTTGTAACCAGTAGAAATAAATTCGGCATTTATTAATCCATTAAGGATACTATCCACATGCAAAGATATCTCATCATCGCTTTGTTGCAGTTCAGCAACATCTCGTATTAAAACATACTCTTTTTCAATTATATTGTATTGAATATCAGACTCACCATTAGTAACTGGATCTACATCCTTGCTTTTACAACTGCCTAATAGTAAAAGAAAAGCAAATAAATACATTAAGGTAACATTAATATTTTTCATGATTTTGGGTTTTTAATAATAGCTCCAAAAACGGTTATGTCATCCACTTGCTTATAGATACTCCCCTCCCATCTCATCCATTCAGACAACTCTTTTTCAAGATGTTGACCTTGCTCCTCAATAGAAAACTCTGCTGTTTTAGCAATCAATCGTTTGAATGCTCTTGATTTATATTTCTTGCCTCTTGGTCCACCAAACTGGTCAGGATAACCATCAGAAAACATAAACACCCTATCACCCTCTTCCAGCTGCACTTCGTGTGTAGTAAACTTATCCATTCGCATATAAATTCCGATTGGCATTTTATCTGGTTTTATTTCTTCAATTCGCTCTGCCAAATCTTTCACTTCACCATTCTGATTGGCTCTCACTATCCATAATGGATTATTTGCTCCAGCCCAAGTAACTATATTTTCTTTATGATTGATTACTAGTAAACTCATATCCATACCATCTTTATGCGTTCCTTCTTCTCCGGTTTGTGCCAAAGTTTTAATAATATCTTTACGCAGTTTTCTTAAAATTACGCCTGGATGAGTAATATACTCTTTTGTAACAATTTCTCTTAAAAATGAAATACCGAGAAAACTCATGAATGCACCTGGTACGCCGTGCCCTGTACAATCAGAGACAGTTATTACAGTATAATCCTCAATTGTTGCCCACCAGTAAAAGTCACCACTTACTCTGTCCTTAGGCTTAAAAAGTATAAAGCTATCTATTTTACGATCCTCCAGAATTGAAACCTCTGGTAAGATAGAGGTCTGTATTTGTTTGGCATAATCAATACTTTGGTTAACCTCTTCCAATATCTGCTCAATTTGAACTTTCTGATGCATAACCAAATCTCGTTGGGCCTCAATTTCATCTCTTTGCGAAGTAATCTTCTCGTTTTGTTGCTCAAGTACTTCATTTTTTGCAAAGATTTCATCGTTTTGAGTCATTATCTCCTCTTTCTGTTCATTTATTTCTGCATTTTGCAAAGCAAGCTGTTCATTGGCCTTCTTGATTTTATTATAAAGCCTGTAGACAATTATTGAAAAAATAATTATTAAAGCAAAAACTACAATAAATGAAATTATAGCAATTCGTTGCTTCTGAATAGCTTCATGCTGTTCTTTAACTTTTAAGTCTTTAACAAGATTTTCTTTATTAAGAAGCTCTATTTCTTTCTCTTTTTTCTCTGTTTCATATTTGGTCTGAATATCTGTTAATTGTTTTTGGGCATTCTCATTGTATAAAGAATCATTAATTATTGAATATTGCATCAAACTTTCAAATGCTTTTGTATAATTCCCCATAATTCGGTATAGTTTTGCTAATACTTCATAATTATCCTTAAGTCTATCAAGCGTTTTTTGTTCTTTAAATATTTTCAAACTGCGATTAAAATAGTCCAATCCCCTATTATATTGTTTAACGATCACATATCCCTGTCCCACGCTCATATAAGCAGTAGCAATACCATGTTTATCACCAATTTCCTTCCTAATTTTTAATGATTTCAGAAAATATTGTAATCCTTTTTCATATTCTTCAATTCCGGAATAAAAAGAACCTAAATTTAAATATGCCGTTGCAATAGATCTTTTGTTTTCAGTCTGGATAGATATATTTAGTGCTTTATCATAATACCGCAAAGCTTCATCAAGACTATCCAGGTTTTCATAAACAATAGCAATATTATTCGAAGTATTAATCAAACCGTTAACATCATTTAGTTTCTTCTGCACTTCCTCACTTCTCTTATAGTATTCAATAGCTTTATTATATTTCCCCCAGTCGTAATAAATAATTCCAATATTCATATTAATGCGTGCAAAGGTTCTCATATCATTTTGCTGCTCACTATAATCAAGTGATTTCTGATAATACTTTACAGCATCCTCAAACTTACCCCAGTAATGATATACCATTCCTATATTATTGGTAGAACTCATTACAGTAAATTCATCACCAGAATCCTCAGCCATTTTATTGGCTTGTTGAAAATATTCCAAAGCTCTTTCATAACTACCTACACTTAAGTAAATGGACCCAATATTGCCCAACACACCTGAGATACCAGCAGAATCATTAATACTTAAATAAAGATTTTTTGATTTCTCATAATTCTCAAGTGCATTATTATAATCTCCTTTATCTGAAATCAAGATGCCCAAGTTATTCATCAAATTGGCTTGTTCATAAATATTGTTTGACTTATTAAAATAGCCCATTGATCTGGTAAACAAAGCCATGGCACTATCAACCATGCCTGCATAATAATATACTAACCCAATCTTTTTCAAAGCTTGTCCGGTATTTTCAGCATCATTCAATTTTCTAGCTAGATCTAAAACTTGGGTGGCATATAGTAAACTAGTATCCAAATTAATATTACGATATATGTCTGCCAACTTTAAAAGCGGTTGTATTTTTTGTTCCTCTGATGCTTTTTCTGAAACTTTAACAAGACTATCAATTTGAGATTGAGCAAAGAGATTTAATGTAATTAGGAAAAATATTCCTATTGCAAATATAGTTTTCTTCATACCGAAAAATTTATTAATCCTTGCAGCATTGATTAACCGAAATAAGCAGGCCTAACTTAATCCGATTCGAGCATAATTTAGTTGTCCCTCAGTATGAAAAGATACGAAAAAAAATAAAATAAAACAATAGTAATCAGCGTATTAAATTCTTTTACTCATTGATCAACATGAACTATTTCTTAATGACAACGCGGTTTCGGGAAGGATCTAATTCATAAGATTTGTCGAAAGCTTTTTGGGCTTCATCAATTTGCTGAATAGCATTTAAACTCAGTCCCAAATTATACCATGCTCCAGCATCTTTTGGAGCAATTTTCACTAATTTTTGTAATACATCAGCTGATTCCTTAAATCGGCGGGTCATGCCATATACTACTGCAAGATCTTTGAGCGCTTTTAAATTGCCTGGATCTTGCTCTATTGTAGAATTTAGATATTCTTCAGATTTATCAAACTGTTGCAAATCACGCCCATAAGTTACACCCAGATTATACAGAATTTCAACATTATCTTTATCAAATTCAAGAAATTTCAAATACCATTTTACCCTTTCGTCAGGCTTACCAGACTTAATCACTGCCAAAGCATTTTTCCATGCATTAGCATGTCTGGGTGATCTCGTTAAAATACTGTAATAGTGAAACATAATACTATCAAATGATTCTTTCAGTCCATATTTCACATTTCCCATAAGCAGATGTGCATCATTGTAGGTTGGGTAAATCTCAAGTGATTTTTGAAGATACCCACGTGCTTTCTGATAGTATTGTTTTTGTAGTTTTTTGTCTTTTGTATCTACAGCTTTTTCAAACCATTGCCCCCCTGCGACACAATTTCCTTTTGCACTCCCAGTAGAGATATCCACATCATGTGTAAAGAGTGTAAAGTCATTTTCCCAATCCTTATTCCTATCTATAGTTTTCGCACCATATGCTAATCCAATAAGGAAGAGTATTGAAAACAAAATGGTTTGCTTTTTAAAAACAGTTCTGTTTAACCAATCAAATACAATTACCAATCCAACGATAAAAGCCAAAGACGGCATAAACATAAATCGCTCATTCATAAATGTACCCACAGAAAAGTATAAGTTTGACATTAAAAAGAAGGTGCCAATAAAAAACCAAATAAAATAACTATACCATTTTCGTTTTGCCAATCCCATAAAGGCAAAAAACAATACAGCAATTACCAGTAAAATAGACAACCATGGCCATATACTAGCGAAGTTTACTAGCTCAACGTGATAAGGATAATAATCGTAAGTAAGTGGATGTGGGAAAAATAAAAGCTTTGCATATAACAACCAGGTAAAAAGTACTGTAGCTATTCGCTCACCATAAGTAGCTTCCACAAATGGATTATTCATTAATGATGTTGATTCCTCAAAATGAAGTCCTCCCAACACTTGAAAGCGAACCATAAAGAATAATATTGCTGGAAAGATGACTAACACACCACTTTCAATTATTTCCGATCTATTTTTATTCAAAAAGTACATCAGAAGTGGCAATAAGACTACAAATGCAATAGCATGCTCCTTTGAAAGCATGGCCAAAAAGAATAAAACCGGAACCATTATAAGCTTAACTATCCTATTCCAATTTACATACAAATAAGAATAAATCCCTACCAAAACAAACAGAAAAGCCAATATTTCATCGCGCCCCTTTATATTGGCAACAGCCTCTGTATGAATGGGATGCAAAGCATAAAGCAATGCAATCAAAAAAGCAACCTGCGATGATACTATTTTACTTTTTTCAAATAATTTAAAGATGAGTAAAACTACAAAGGCATACAACAACACATTGATGAAATGTGAAACAAAAGGATTTCGTCCGAAAAACTCATGTTCAATAGCGAATGTTGCTATAGATAAAGGTCTGTATCTGCCTCCTGCTACTAGTTGCTTATCAAAACCAAAAAAACCAGTAAAAGATTCTGTGGTAAAAATATCACCTAAACCATCTATACCTTGCTTAACAAACTTATTTTCAGTTATTACAATAGCATCATCAAGTGCATATTGATTAAAAAGTGAATTGCCATAAACGACAAAAACTGCTACAATTAATATGTATCGAAAATATGATTCAATTTTTTGCATTCGTTCGCTTATTCAACCACTGAAATAAGTTCTACATCAAATGTAAGTTCCTCTTTCCCAGGAATAACTGGCATATATCCTTCTTCACCATAGCCTAGTTGCCATGGAATAATAACTCGAGCAGTACCACCCGGTTTGATATATTGAACCGCTTCATCCAAACCATCAATTACCTGCTTTTGACCAACTGCAAATATTACAGGATCATCAGTTTCCAATGAGGATTGAAACATTTTACCATTCTCCAAATATCCAGTAAAGTGAATTTTAACTACATTATTCTCTTTGGGAGGAATTCCCTCACCCTCTGTAACATGTATTAATTGTAAACCAGAATCAGTTTTGATCGTATCTTTTCCGGCACAATCGAATTGTTTTATCTCTTTCTTTTCAGAAATATGAAGCAATTCCATATCGAAGCGTAACGTAGTATTTGGTCCCACAATTCCAGTCAAACCTTTTTCGCCATAACCCATTGAAGGTGGAACTATAACATGAAATTTTGCACCCTGTTTCATCAATTGAACTATTTCATCCCAAGCCGGTATAAACTCTATCTCACCAGGATTTATGCGCACTGGTTCTCCTCGCAATACACTTGCGTCAAATATTTGTCCTGATGGTAAATATCCGGTAAAATGAAAATATGCCCAATTATCACGTGTTGGAGATCCTCCTTCACCTTCTTCAATTACAATATATTTTATTCCTGAAGGAGTTCTTAAAGTATCTTTTCCCTTAGTATCAAAAGCTTGTAACTTTTCATTTTTCTGAACTGCTACCAATTCTACAAAAAAATACAAAGTTGAGTTAGGCGGAATATTTAAAACCTCGCTTTTTCCATAACCCAATTTAGGAGGTACAACAAAAAAAGCTTTACCTCCCGGTTTTAAAAAGCCAATACCTTCATCCCATCCTTGAATAACCTGGCCAACCCCATAGTTAAAGGTTAATGGCTCATCTCTTTCAAATGAATTATCAAAAATAGAATTGTCTTGCAACAAACCCATGTAATGCACAGCAACCATATCTCCAGGTTTTGGACTCTCACCTTTCCCTTCTTCAATAATTTTATATTTCAATCCTGTAGAAGTTACTGAAATATCTTGCAACCAATCTTTTTTATTATTTAAGATGAATGTTTTATCAACCTGTGAGTAAGAGCTAATTGAATTGATAACTATGAATGCTGTAGCTAATAAGCGGATATGAAGTTTCATACTAATAGTTTTAGTTGTCATCGTACTGTTCTATAAACCAATAGAATTAAAAGTTATTGCAAAGTAATAAAAAAAGTTAAATCCCACATATAGTCTAACACATAGAATAATTATGAAAACTACTTATAATAATCCATATGAGATCCATATTAAAGTTTCCTATTCATTAAAGTTTAGAATAACAATGCTTTCATTTTAGGTATTTCATTTACTGGCTCAAAACAGTTATTTCCTTTACAAACTATAATATTATCGGCATCCTCAGCACCGGGCAAAAGATCTGGCCATATTCTGTTACGGGCAAAAAAAGCATCTATTTCATTACGGTCATGATTACCTCCAACAGTAACAAAATATTTATCTTCGGCCAATAAAGTAGCCTTCACCCAACCTCCAAGAGCCAGCGGATGACTATGTATTAAAGGTTTCATTTGCTCAATTACCTTAAAATACATCGATGACCAATCCGTCCTTTTGAGCACATAACCTAAATTAAAAAGCAATTCGGCAATTACCGAATTAGAAGACGGCATAACAGTATCCATCCATTCAGCTTTTTTGCTAAATAATTGCTGATCTATTGTGTAAAAATTCAAAAGCACATCACCATCTGCTTTAAACTTTTTGAGTGTATATTCCATCATTTCTTCCGCAAGCCTCAACCACATCTCTTCGTGCGTTATCACATACATTTTATAGATGGCTTGCATAGCGAAGGCATAGTCGTCTAAATATCCTTCAGTAGCTTCGTAATTCAACATCCTGGGCAAATAACCCTTTGACTTCCATTTACTTGCAATTAAATCAACAATATCTTTTGATTCTTTCAGAAAGTCTTCCTCACTGTTATATCGATACACATCTAAAAATCCTTTTGCCAACAAGGCATTCCATGAAGTAATAGCTTTATCGTCTCTCACAGGACGAATTCGGTCCTCTCTTTTCTGTAGCAATTTTTGCTTAATTTGATTTAACTCCTTCAGAAACTCATCATTGTCAGGTCCATTAATATATTCGTTATAATCTTCAAAACTAAAATTAAGTACATTGGTCTTCTCCCAATTTCCAGTTTCTGTTACATTAAAAAATTTTATCCACTTTGACTCATTTACAACATTCACAAAATCCGAGTAATTCCAAACATAAAATTTCCCCTCAACTCCCTCACTGTCTGCATCTATGGCTGAAGCATACATTCCTTTACCCACTTTCATTTCACGTTTTAAAAATTCAAAAGATTGGGACAAAGTATGTCCGAAATGTGCATTAGGTTTAACTTCATTTGCCTTGGCATATAAAGGAAGTAGTTGAGCATTATCATAAAGCATTTTCTCAAAATGCGGCACCAGCCACTCTTCATCTACTGAATAACGAGCAAATCCCCCTCCCACATGATCATAAATTCCACCTGCAGCCATTTTTGATAAGGTGTGAAAGATTGTATTTTGCAAATTGACGTTATTTTCAATGAGCGCTAAACCAAATAAAGCATCCAGTTTTACTGGCATTGGAAATTTGGGTGCACCTTTATCACCGCCATTTTCATGGTCGAAATTTGAGCGCCACTGATCATTTAAAACCTGTTTCAAATCAACATTCACAGGTTGATTAGAAATATTTTGCTGCAATCTCTTCTCGTGTTGGTCAAGTTTTTCTTTAATCTCATTGGCTGTTTGATCAATCAATTTACGATTGGTTTTATAAGTAACACTCAAGCGATCAACCAATGAGTTCCATTGTTGTTTAGGGAAATATGTTCCACCATAAAATGGAGTTCCGTCTGAAAGCGCAAAAACATTCAATGGCCAACCTCCAGAACCAGTTATCATCTGCACTGCATCCATATACAAATGGTCAATATGCGGCAACTCCTCACGGTCCACCTTGATACAAACAAAGTTTTCGTTCATTAATTTAGCGGCATCATGATGCTCAAACACCTCTTTCTCCATCACATGACACCAATGGCATGATGAATACCCTATACTGATAATTAGTGGTTTATCCTGTTCTTTAGCTAGCGCTAATGTCTCCTCGTTCCAAGGTTGCCAATGCACCGGGTTTTTCGCATGCTGGCGTAGATATAAACTATGTTGGTTAGATAAATTATTCTGCATTTCCTTTTATTTAGGAAACACATGATTTGTAAGAAAGTTTCAAGTTTCAGATTTCAAGTACTAGCCAGGTTAATGCGCTTAGCACTTCGCTCTTTGCTCCTAGCTCTTCCCCTTCTCCTCAGGATACTCGATTCTTGCGTGATAAATATTTTTTAACTTTTGTTTGAAAATATCTTTAGCTGTAGTAATATCTTTAAACGTGAGATCGGCATCATCTAGCTGATGTTCTTTAATAATATAATCAATGATATTATCTACAAGATTCTCTATAGTTTCAGCATTCATAGTTTTTAAGCTACGTGAGGCTGCTTCAACAGAATCTGCCATCATCACAACGCCTGTCTCCTTTGAAAATGGTGTAGGTCCCGGATATCTGAATTTTGACTCATCAACAATTTCATCGGGGAATTCATTCAAATGCGAGCGATAAAAGTATTGTACTAAACTATCACCATGATGAGTTTTAATAAAATCAATTACTGGTTTTGGCAGGTTATATTGCTTGGCTATTTTAACGCCATCCTTTACATGGTCTATAATAATTTTGGCACTCTCTTCAAAACTATGTTTGTCGTGTGTATTATGATGCAGTGATTGGTTTTCAACAAAATATTGAGGGTTTTCCATTTTTCCTATATCATGATAAAGGGCACCAGTTCTCACAAGTGATGGATTACCTCCTATTTTGTAAATAACAGCTTCAGACAAATTAGCCACTTGCATCACATGTTGGAAAGTTCCCGGTGCTGTTTCATTCAATTTACGAAGTAAAGGGTGATTTGTATCGGCCAATTCCATCAATGTTACATCAGACAAAAAGCCAAACATTTTTTCAAACAGATAAATCAATGGATATGACCATAATACCAACATACTATTTCCGGCAAACCAGGCAAACTGCATAGGATTAATCTTCTCTAATTCACCTTCTTGCATCATTGCAAGACCAAAATAAACAGTGCTGTAAGTTAGAAATATAGCAAGTGCAGCCAGAAATATTTGCTGACGTCTGTGCATATTTCTTAATGATAAAATTGCAATAACGCCTACCACAAACTGGATAAAGACAAATTCAAAAGAATTAGGCACTATGAATCCTATAACCACTATAGTTACCATATGAACAAATATGGCTAAACGAGCATCATAGAAAATCTGAATAATTATGGGCATAATGGCAATTGGAACCACATAAATGCTAATATTTTCAGCATTGGAAGTCAAACCGGCTGCTAATACCATTAACAGCAATAGAAAAACAATAAAATAAGATTTTACCCTATGCTGAAATACCTCTCTACGAAAATAAATCAGAAATAAAAACAATACACCAATGGCAAAACTTATTACTATAACCTTTCCTCCTAAAAGCCAATTACGCACTTGACCTAAGTTTTGAGTTGACTCGTATGCCAAACGCAATGATTCAATATTTTGCCATGTATTATCAGTAATTAACTCACCACGACTAACAATACGCTGGCCTCGCTGAATCATTCCACTAGTTGTAGATATAGTCTCAATTAACTTAGCATAATTATCATTGGATGTTTGGGCATCGTATATCGCAGTTGGAAAAATATATTTATTAAAATCAATTGACTCCAAATAGTCTCCAACCATATCATCCTCTATACTAAAACCATTTATTTTGCCTTTTAAAAATGAAACAGCGCGCTCTTTAAGCATTGGAGACCCTGCCATATCATGAACCACATTATCACGAATAAGGGCAATTTCTCGCTGATCTTCTTCTGTAAATACTGTATCCGCAATTCCCTGATGCATTAGGTTGGAATACATTAACCGAATACTATCTAAATATAAATTTATATCACGCA
>PKTE01000080.1 GCA_002869335.1 Salinivirgaceae bacterium
ACTAAAACTGCTCAACTTTGATTAAACATCGCCTCCAGCCGGCTTGGCTCTTCATTTTTGTCTTGAAACAAAAACGAAGCAAAAAATTCAAGGCTTAGTGTTTTAAGCGACCTTCTATACTTTCAATTTCTAAATTAAAAAAACTCGATGATGCTGTTTGCATTCTTTTTTAATTAAAGATATTGCGCATCATCTCATACAGTTTTTAATTTGCCTTCGGCCGAAATCTTCAAGTAAGAAGGTGCCCGCTTTAAACACTCAGGCCGACTAAAATTAATCGTTTTAGTGCATTAATACTAATTCCTGAAGCGATAGGGCAAAATCAAATTACTCTTAATTTCAAATTGGCTTCTTCTTTAGCAGTCTAGTATGGAAGTATCTTAATAAAGGGTGCCCAATTAGTGAAACAAGAACTATTTCATAAGCTCAAAGCAGACGAATAAAAAAACAAAGCCCGATGCAAATGCACCGGGCTTAATATTTTATAATAATTGGAGGATACTAGAACATCCAGCCAATACTTGCAATAACTTGTGTTTGACGCTGATCAGTATTAAATGTATTGTCACCAATTGTAACTTGATCACCTAATTTACTTAATGGAAATTCATAACGTAAATCTAAAGTAAGTTTCTTAAGAATATCAATACCTACACCAACCTGACCTCCGAAAGTAGCAAATTCAGTTGCGCTAGAGAAATCTTCAAGACTCTCTTTAACTTCGGCTTTAGCTCCTTCTACATTAGGAGATAATTTGAAACTTGCTACAGGTCCTAAGTTAAAACGGGCTGGTCCTAATTTCATACCAACCATTACTGGGATATCGAAGTTGTTATAGTTAATGTTTGCGGTAGATTTTTTCAATTCACCAGCAGCAGTTGGTTCACTAAAATCAATACCAGCAGAAGCATGTGAGAAAATTAATTCAGGTTGAATAAAAATGGCCAACACTTTAATACGAGCAAATGCACCGAAATGATAACCCATTTCATAAGACTTAGGAGAAAATTCAACACCTAATCCTGTTACAGTAAACGCCTGAGGATCAATATATGTGATATTACCACTACCATCATATGTAATCGCATCTGGATTATCAGCCAAATAATCATAATTAATACTAATTGTTGGATCACCTACACTAAAATCATCAAAGCTAATTTTAGTTGAATTTACTCCACCCTTAATACCCCATGAGAAAATCTGGGTAAATGATACTTGAGCAACAAGCATTACGGCTATAAAGAATACAAGTTTTTTCATAATATTCGATTTTAAGTTCATACGTAAAATTAAAAAAATATTGCTTACAAAAGCAGGCAATATTGCCTACTTTGATAAAAGTGCTCATATATATGATGATTTTACTGTTTTTATAACGCCAGAGCACAAATAATTATTTTAATAAAAAAAACCATCGCTAAAATTTTAGCGATGGCTTTGTCTTTTATCCTGATACTATTTAATCAGCAAGGATAGCTTCAGTAGGACAAACGTCTGCGCAAGCACCACAATCAGTACAAGCATCAGCGTCGATAACATAAATATCACCTTCTGAAATAGCATCTACAGGGCATTCTGGTAAACATGCTCCGCATGCAATACAATCTTCTGTAATTTTGTAAGCCATTGTTATTTAATTTTAATTTCTAAAGTATGATACAAAAGTATAAGCCTATTTTGAAAAAAAGAAGAAAATGTAAAAAAAATAACGATAATTTTAACATTCAGAAAGAGTCCAAATTAACTTAACTGAGCTATTTCTGAAACTAGTCCTCTTACATTCTGCCCAATTTTTACTTTTATTTCTGAATCTAAGGGTAAAAACAAGTCTACTCTTGAGCCAAATTTTATGAATCCCATCTCCTGCCCTGCTTTCATTTGTGAATTATCATCGGTAACGTAACTTTCTATTCTACGAGCAACAATCCCGGCTATTTGCCTTACAACAACTGGTTTTCCATCCTCTGTTTCCAACAAAAGTGATGTTCTCTCATTTAATTCCGAAGATTTAGGATGTCTGGCCATTAAGAATTTTCCAGGATGATATACATATTTCTTCATCACTCCATTAAATGGAAACCAGTTAATATGCACATTCCACACAGACATAAAAATGGATATCTGAATAGCTTTTGCATTTAAGAACTCCGGTTCTTCAACCTCTTCAATGGTTACTACATGACCGTCTGCAGGTGCAATAACTTTACCTTTCTCCCAATTTACGGTCCGATTTGGAACCCTAAAAAACCTCAAAATGAAAATCAATAAGAGGAAAAAAGCAACGCCAAAGACTGCAGTTAAATATATATTCTTAATAAAAAACACTAACCCAAGTTGCACGAAGGACACTATTAACAGATAAACCAAAATTATCCGAAATCCAGCTTTATGAATTCTCATTTTTAATGAATTAAATATAAGTAACTAAAGACAAATGGTATAGCAAACACAAAACCATCAAATCGATCAAAAACGCCACCATGACCCGGTAATACATTACCTGAATCTTTTACATCTGCGGCTCTTTTGATCATTGATTCAACAAAATCACCAAATGTTGCTCCAAAACTCACAAGCAAGCTCATTGTAATCCATGTTGCCGGAGATAAAACCGGCCAAAAATGTGCTAGCAACAATGAAATTGCAGCAGACGAGAGAAACCCGCCAACTAGACCTTCCCATGATTTTTTTGGTGAAATTTTGGGCGCAATCTTATTTTTTCCAAATAAGATACCAAAAACATATGCAAAAGTATCATATGCCCATGTGAAAATTAGCACTGCTAATACTACCTTATAATCATATGCCCCACTTAAATAGGCAATACCCAGAAATAATGACATTGGAAGTGCAATATGTATTACAGGTAAGAAAGTCATTGCAAGGTTTTGAACTACACGCTTCTTTCTGCGATACAATTCTGTAATAAATACCAAATAAAATACTGGGATTACAATTCCAATGGCTGAAATGGGAAGTAACTTTTTAAAATAAAGCCATGATCCGGCATATAATAAAATTGAAAGAACAATTTCCCAACCAATTAGTGGTTTTCCATGCACTTTACGGAGTAAAACATGGTATTCTAAAATGCAAAGAATCATTACTGCAAAAAAGAATAACACAAAGGTCAATTCATGCCACAAAATAGATAGAACAGTGGCTACAACGAATAAAATTCCGGTAAATGTTCTTGTTACTAAATTCTTCAAAAGTCTGCTTTTTTTACGAGATGCTTGGCTTTGATCACATTTTCCGGCTCTACATACACCTCTATTTCTCCCAAAGTTACATAAAAAGAATCTTGTTTGTCAATAACTACGGCTTCAATATCATGATCCTTCAACAAATCCTGTATAATATAGGCCTGATATGATTGAGTGGTACTAAATACAATATGCCAATCTTTATCAGCCATATTAATCTATTTTTTCCTTTGATTCAGAATCTAAATTTCCATCTTCTGAGCTATTACCATTCCCATCAACCACCTGCTCTTCAACGCCTTTAAAATCTACCTGAGCACCTTTTCTTTCACCAAATATTTCTACTAGATCATCTGTAAATATCACCTCTTTTTCTAACAATCGTTTAGCAAGCTTATGATGACCCTCTTTATTCTCTCGTAAAATCTTTAACGCCGTTTGATAAGCATTATCAACAATCTTTTTCGTTTCCTTATCAATTAATACAGCTGTTTCTTCACTAAAAGGTTTTGTAAAACTATACTCATTACGTCCTGTTGAGTCGTAATAGCTTACATTACCAACTTCTGAGCTCATACCGAAATATGTTACCATAGCATAAGCCTTCTTAGTTGCTCTTTCTAAATCATTTAATGCGCCGGTTGAAACCTTATTAAACACAATCTCTTCTGCTGCTCTACCTCCCATAAGTGAAGATAATTCATCCATCATTTGCTCTGTAGTTGTTATTTGACGTTCCTCTGGCAAATACCATGCTGCACCCAACGCTTGCCCACGTGGTACAATTGTTACTTTCACTAACGGATTAGCGTGCTCCAGTAACCAGCTTACAGTGGCATGACCAGCTTCGTGATATGCTATAGTTTTTTTCTCAGCAGGTGAGATAATTTTATTTCGTTTCTCCAAACCACCAATAATACGATCAATAGCATCCAGAAAATCCTGTCTCTCTACTTTTGATTTATCTTTTCGAGCTGCAATTAATGCAGCTTCATTAACAGCATTTGCTATATCCGCACCACTAAAACCTGGTGTTTGTTTGGCTAAAAATTCTGGATTCAAATCCGTATCTATTTTTTTAAGAGGCTTTAAGTGAACCTTAAATATCTCTTCACGCTCTTTCAAATCTGGTAACTCAACATGAATCTGTCTGTCGAATCGACCAGCACGCAGAAGTGCTTTATCTAAAATATCTACACGGTTTGTGGCCGCAAGAATAATTACACCCGAATTAGTATCGAAACCATCCATCTCACTAAGAAGCTGATTCAATGTATTTTCACGTTCATCATTGGCTCCCATATTAGGGTTCTTTCCACGAGCACGACCAATGGCATCAATCTCATCAATAAAAATGATACATGGAGATTTCTCTTTGGCTTGTTTAAAAAGATCACGAACTCTTGAAGCCCCAACACCTACAAACATTTCCACAAAATCAGATCCTGAAATGGAGAAAAATGGCACATCTGCTTCACCAGCAACTGCCTTTGCTAAAAGCGTTTTACCAGTTCCAGGAGGGCCAATAAGTAGAGCTCATTTCGGAATTTTACCTCCTAAATCCGTGTATTTATCTGGTTTCTTTAAGAAATCAACAATTTCTTTGACCTCTATTTTTGCCTCTTCTAAGCCAGCGACATTAGAAAAATTAACCTTTACTTTAGTTCCATCCTTGTCAAAAAGCTTGGCTTTTGATTTTCCAATATTGAAAATCTGGCCACCACCACCGCCTCCACCAGTCATTCGGCGCATTATAAAGATCCAAATACCTACTATAATTACAATAGGCAGCAACCAACTTATTAAGTTACCAATGTGATCTTCTCTGGTTTCATATTGTGGACTAATCCTATCTTCCATTGAAAAATCTTTTTGAGCTTCATCCATTTGTTGCTCAAAATAATCCACTGAACCAATTGTAAAAAAGTATTGAGGTCCGGAATTAAATCCTTCATTACTAAACTCCTGATATTTACCTGTCCCAATTTTATCAGGTTTTATATAAACTTCAACCTTTTCCTTGTTTACAACTACAATCTTTGCAACATCTTTTGGTTGCAGCATATTGTTTTTAAAATCTTTCCAGGTCGTTTCTTTTACATTGCCTCCCATGCTGCCAAAAAACTGCATACCGATAAATAGTACAGCAATTGCACCATAAATCCAATACACATTCATTTTGGGTTTTTTAGGCATTTTAGGGGAGTTATTATCCTTGTTTGTTTTATTTTCAGTGTTATTCATAATCAGGTTTTCTTTTATTCACTAATACGGGTTAATTTTCCATCGCCCCACAAATCTTCCAGGTTATATAACGTTCTTACATCCTTTTTAAATACATGCACCACTACATCTGTGTAATCTAACAAAATCCATTCTGCTTGTTCTGCTCCTTCTTTATGAAACACATGTTCTTGCATATTTTTTCTTAAAGATTTTTCCACATGATCTGCAATGGCATCAACTTGTCTGCTTGATTGGGCATGGCATATAATAAAATAATCTGTTACAGTTTGATCAAGATGCATAAGATCAATTTTAACTATATCCTCACCCTTCTTCTCTTTAATTCCCTCTATAATACAATTAATAAGTTCGTTTAGTTTGTTTTTACTCTGCATAAATTTTTAATCATTTCCATTTAGAGCTATTTTACAATTTTAAAGCCAAATCTTTATTTTCCGCTTTATCAGCAAATAAATGACATTCAGCTTCTATCAACTGCCATAATAGCAGGTTAAAAATAAGTAAGGAACATTATCGTCTGAACTGACTGGAAGTTTCATATTTTCTTCCCACCATAATCTGAATACAACCTACACGCTCTTTCCTGGTTTCTTCAGGAATAATTGTTTCAATAATAATTAATCGTGTCTTATGAACATCCGAATCCCAATATTTTTCCTCAGCCTCCCTTGAATCATAAATCACAGACTCTGAGGTAATTAAATCTCTACCCCAGATAGTATCATTGGCAAATATAGTTCCTGTTATTTTCTTATTACCGTTTTCATCTAACACAAACTCACCATTTTTATTCTTCTCATATATGGGGACATCCTTTTGTGTTACTTCTTTTACAACACGCTTAAATCTTTTTTCGGGATAAATAATTCTGAATACAACATCCTTCAATTTTCTCTCAGCACAAGTAAAAATTCTATAGCTTTGACCACTATATACAACTACCTTAACCCGCACAGTATCTCCTGAATAAACCTGCGCATAATTAGATTGACTTCTAAAATCAAACTCTCCAAAAAGGCTTTTATCACAAAAATCTTTATTATCGCAACGTTGCGAAAAACTCTCAACTCCAATAATTAATAATATAATAAGTACTATCCAATTTTTCATCACGATCTATTTCACTAACAAATTTCTTGACTTTACAACAACTTCTTTAATTGATTTGAATTGTTCTTCGGTCATTACCACATTTTCGTCGTTATAGTATAACAATTCGTATGCCTTAACTAAATCCACAACCATGAGAAATACATCATCTTCTTGCATTTTATCTTTGTGAACCTCATTAATAAAGGCATGTAGGTTTTCAACAACATATTGCTGATCGGCTATACAATGTACTAACTCATTCTCTTCATATTTTTCAATTGCATTAAAAGCCTGGTAAAGACTCTCGATCCATCCAGCTACCGTTATATACGAAAGCAAAATAGTTTTATCCTGGTCTTCCAAATAATTAAACACATTCCAATATGAATCGGCAGTTAAATCATACAATGAGTCAACATTATTGAGATTAGCCTTAAATCTATTCATTAAATCTTCACCATAACCTTCGGTAATCCCCAGATCATCAGCTAACTTTTTACCAGTTTCAAAATAAGAAACTGTATTTTGACTTTGACTATAAACTGCGCTATAAGCTAAGTCGCTGGCATACATCCCAAAAGCAATCGCCTTCTCTTTGCTGGAAAGATATTTATTCATATTTTCCACAGCAAGTAATTTCTGCTGATTAAATTCGCCTCCGGCATTTTTAAAAAACATGTAAAATTCAATTGGCGTAGGCACTCTGTAAACCATCTTTGAGCTAACTTCCAATTGATTAGCATCCTTTTGTACTGCCTCTTTTAACTGAATCTCCTTTTTTAACTGGTCACTCTTTTTTTCCCCTGAGCAAGCGACAAAAAGAAATATTATAGTTATCCAAAATAAAAATATACGCATAACACTCTATTAGTTATCGGTGTGAAAATAACAAATTTACATCATATATTAGAAATAATGCAGTAAATAAAACCATTTTGGATAAAAACTTGTTTAACCTCATATAAAAGATCTAAATATGTTTTAATTTCGCCCTCCTATGAAAAATCTAACTCTATTTATACTTGTTTTAATCTCTTCGACCACACTAAATGCTCAAGAAATAAAAGATTTCACAATGACTTCCATTGATGGTGTTACTTACAACTTATTTGATGAACTTGACGATGGAAAAACAATAGTGCTTGATTTTTTTAGTACAACTTGTGGGTCGTGTCAGGAGAGTATACCATTTTTAGAAAACGCATGGAATGAATATCTACAAAATGGAACATATGGATATGTTTGGTCTATTGAGGCTGCATACCGCCCAGACTCACTCGTGCAAGAATTTATGGATCAATATGGTGCAACTTTCCCTGGATTTTCAATCGTGAATGATGATAGCGTTGTAAATGATACATTCGGATATTATGTGCCATATACGCCATATTTCTATATCATTTGCCCAAACTACAAAATTCACAATTTCTCCATTGACGAGTTAGATAGTTTTATAGCTAATTGTGGTGTTCAGGTTGGTTTAGAAGATCAAATATGGGAACATACAAAAATTTACACATACAATAATGTAATCAAATACATTGATTTACCCTCCTCACATGACATTCACCAAATGGAATTGTATGATATAACTGGTAGGAAAATACTTAAAAAGAATGTGTTTGAAACATCAGGAGAAATAAGATTACCTGAAAATTTAAACGGAGTTTATCTAGTCAAGGTATCAAATACAACGAACGAATTCTCAACAAAAATTCTAATTGAATAAAATTAAAACCACTACTTTTCGAAATATTTGAGATGCATTTCTTTTCCATCCCACTCACCATAGGAAAAATGAGTAAGCCAATCACCCAGATTTACATATAGTGTTTTGTCAAATTTATGGTGAATAGGAACGTGTCGGTGACCAAATATATAGACATCATTATGTTCCTTTTCTTCTTGACTTTTAATAAATTTCACAAGGTGTTCACGGTCAGGGTTAAAGTTTCCAGCTTCAATCCCTTTTGAATAACGACTATGATTAGACCACCTAAGGCCAAATCCTACTGCTGAGTTTGGATGAATACGTGCAAATAACCACTGTAGGGTTTTGCTGGTAAACATGCGCTTTAACAATTTAAAAGACCAATCGCCACTTCCAAGACCATCACCGTGGCCTATAAAAAATCGTGTACCATCTATTTCCCGAGTTATCGGTTTCCGATAAACTTTTGCACCAACTTCTTGAGGTAGATAGTCAAACACCCAAACATCATGATTGCCGGTAAAAAAATGAATGGGAATACCTCGATCATTAAACTCTGCAAGTTTTCCTAAAAACCGAGTAAACCCTCTGGGAACAACATGCTTATACTCCCACCAAAAATCAAATACATCGCCCAAAAGATATAATTCATCGGCATCATCAATAATTGAGTCCAACCACCTTACAACTTTCTTTTCACGATGAAGGCTTTCCTCTCTTCGAGGAAAGCCCAGGTGCATATCCGATGCAAAATATATCTTTGACATAAATTTACTTCTTGGCGAAAATCTCTTCTAACTTATTTAATAATTGCTGACCTCTTAAGTTAACGGCAATAATTTTACCTTCAGGATCTAATAAGAAGTTAGCTGGAATAGATCTTACATTATATAGTTTTGCCGCAGAAGATTGCCAAAACTGCAAGTCACTGACATGCTTCCAATATGATAATCTGTCAGCTTTAATTCCATTTACCCAATCAGCTTTTTCACGATCTAAAGAAACCTGGTATATATCAAATCCCTGGTATTTATATTTCCAATATGCCTGTACTAATGTTGGACTCTCAACTCTACATGGTTTACACCATGAAGCCCAAAAGTCTAACAATACATACTTACCTCTTAATGATGATAATTTAACTGTATCGCCCATTTGGTTTGGCAGTGCAATCTCCGGAGCCACAGCACCAATTCCCAGGCGCTGACTTGCTGTTTTTTGACGCTCAATTTGAGATTTAACTGAATGCACAAAGTTGCCTATCAAGCTACTTATTTTGGAATTTTCATATTTAGCAGCCAATGCTGTATCAACCATCTCAAAATAGAGCATATCTTCCACAGGATCAAAAACATTCTCGTTGGCCAATCGCATTGATAGTGCTACATAAGAAATTAATGGATAGGTGTTTTCTTTAACGATTTTTTCCAAATATTTTCGTTCATTTTCAAAAACAACCCTACTCTCTTCTTGCAGTCGGGCTATAATTTGCTGTATATTGGGACTACCTTCATTCGATTGATAAACCATACTTAAACTATCCATAACCGTAGTGCTTTCCAAATTATGGAACATCATTTCTCTAAGTTTAGTATTCAACTCAGATCCTTCAATCCGATAACTCGATGCAAGATCCGATGCATCAGCTGTAATGGTTACCATTTCGCCCGGTAACATTAATAATCGAATATAGTTTTGCTGATCCAGATACAACACATAATCCGTAGGTTGATCAATTACAGGTGCAAAAGAAAAATCTCCATTGGCATTAATGGCCACAGAGTCAGGAGCTGAATTTTTCTCCAATAAATTCATCAAATAGATAGTTTCATTGTTTGCTCCATAAATAGTTCCTTTAATAGCAGGACCTTTTTTCTCTTCTTTACAAGAGTTCACCAACGAAACCGCGACTAATAATACGATAACAAAATACTTTCTCATTTTTTATATACTATTTAAATTCAATTTTCCATGATCAATTAGCGAAACAAAATTATCAACAAATCGTTCAAAATGCGGTTAAAATAGAATAAACTTAATGCCAAACTTCAAATTGTAACCATTTAATCGTTATAATTTGGGGCTAAAATTATACTTTTGACCGCAAAATTACACCCTTTGAAGATACACAAAAATATAAAAGATATTGAAATTGAAGTCCCTGTGCTTACTATGGGTACTTTCGATGGTCTGCATATTGGCCATCTCCATGTGCTTGAGCAATTAAAACAAACTACTCAAATTCAAGGAGGACATAGTGTAATTCTGACATTTTGGCCTCATCCAAAAAAAATCATAGGGTCTGGTGACATCCAATTATTAAATACAATCGAAGAGAAAACAGAATTATTTGAAAAAAACAATATTGATCATCTGATAATTCTGGATTTCACAAAAGAGTTAGCTGAACTCTCTTATGCTAATTTCGTTAAAGACATACTTGTTGACAAACTCAAGATCAAACACCTAATATTTGGTTACGATCATCGTTTTGGAAAAAATGGAGAAGGAACTTTTGAAAAGTTGAAACCATTGGCAAAGCAATACAATTTTAAACTCCATAAACTTGATGAAATAAGAATTGGCCATGCTGTAAGTTCAACTCGTATTAGACATGCCATTGCAAATGGCCATGTACAAGAAGCTTCTAAAATGCTAGGATATCCTTACCAACTTAAAGGTACCGTAGTTAAAGGTGAGCAAATTGGACGAAAAATTGGTTTTCCAACAGCTAATCTAAGCATTTCATGTCCATATAAATTAATACCTGGAAATGGAGTATATGCTTGCAAAGCGTGTCTTAACGGCAAAGCAATTCCAGCTATGATGAACATTGGCGTAAAACCAACCATTAATGATAAAAACCAACGGAGTGTAGAGGTTCATTTAATTGATTTTTCGAAGGATTTGTACCAATCAGAAGTTCGTGTTGAATTAATCAAAAGAATTAGACAAGAAAAGAAATTCCCATCTTTAAAAGAGTTGACATTGCAATTAGAAGATGACCGAAAAAAAACCATGGAAATCCTAAATCAGTTATAAAAGTATTTAAGCCCCCACAAATAATTCCAAACTATCAATATTTTCAGTAAATTACAAAGTAAAACTTTTCCTCATATACTGAGCTGAAGGTAATTGCTAATATGTTGCAAACCATTAAAATGAATTTACACTCATTATTATATTCTTTTTAATGGGTCAGTCGCCGTTTTCATTAGTGTTATTAATGTCAAAAAAACATTATGAGTAATAAAAAATTTATACCCGAATTATTTAAAATTTCACCTAAGCAGTCCTTCCAATTAAAGGATTTTGACCCAGACTATTGCGATGGATTTAAGGATGAGAAAGAAGCCAAAAAGCAACTGAAAAAAGATATTAAGCTAATGTCTAAGTTGCAATACAAGTTATATGCAGAAAATAAGAAGTCGCTTCTTATCGTTTTTCAGGCAATGGATGCGGCCGGAAAAGATGGAGCAATAAAACATATTTTCAGTGGTGTAAATCCGCAGGGTTGTCAGGTTCATAGTTTCAAGCAACCTTCAAGCAATGAACTTCAGCATGATTATCTTTGGAGGCATTATAAAAAACTACCTGAAAGAGGTAGAATAGGTATTTTTAATCGCTCGCATTATGAGAATGTGCTCATTACAAAAGTTCATCCCGAATTTATTTTAAATGAAAATCTACCAGAAATAAAAAGTGTATCTGATATAAATGATAATTTCTGGGACAAGCGCTACCAACAGATTAACAACTTTGAAAAAAGTATTAGTGAGAATGGCACTACCATTTTAAAGTTTTTCCTCAATGTTTCAAAAAAAGAACAAAAAAACCGCTTTCTCGAACGGATCGAAAATGAGGAAAAAAACTGGAAGTTTTCATCTTCTGATATGAAAGAACGAGAATTTTGGAACGATTATCAGAAAGCATATGAGCACGCCATCAAAAAAACATCTACAGAAATAGCTCCGTGGTACGTTATTCCTGCCAACAATAAATGGTTCACGCGCGTGGCAATCGGTAAAATTGTTGTGGACACACTTATTAATATGAACTGTAAAGTACCTGAAATATCAGATGATGAACGATCAGAATTAAAAAAAGCAAAAAAGCTTTTAAATAAAGAATAGATTCAATTCTTAAAACTAAAACATTCCTTTCAAATTATAATTCTTGCTTGCAAAATACCGATGTATTCCTAAATTTGTATTC
The DNA here is from genome assembly GCA_002869335.1 of Salinivirgaceae bacterium. Lineage (GTDB taxonomy): Bacteria > Bacteroidota > Bacteroidia > Bacteroidales > Salinivirgaceae > Salinivirga. Next base: position 12,475 of record PKTE01000080.1, read on the forward strand.
GCTCAAATCACTATAAAAAAACACATATGAATAAAGGATATGCAGGAAACTCAGGACCGAAAATAAAGTCGGATTGCCACGTTTCCATTCAAATGCAAAACTCAGGTGGAATTCAGATTAACCTCAAAAGTAAGGTAGATAAGCTTTTTGGGGAGCAAATCCATAAAGCAGCCAACGAAACGCTTGCCGCACTTGGTATTAATAACTGCCAATTAGACATTGAAGATACCGGAGCATTAGACTGGGTAATAGCAGCCCGAATTGAAGCAGCTGTTAAGGAAATCAGCGATACAAAGGCTGAATACTTACCTGAAATGAAATCATATTGCAGCTATGAAACAAGTCGAGAAAGAGACCGTCTTTCAAGACTATATTTGCCCGGAAACAATCCAAAAATGATGCTTAATGCAGGAATTCATTATCCGCACGGAATCATACTCGACCTTGAAGATGCTGTTGCGCCTGCAAAAAAACACGAAGCCAGATTTATTGTAAGAAATGCACTTCGCAGTGTAAACTTCTATGGAGCAGAGCGCATGGTTAGAATAAATCAAGGTGACATGGGACTGGAAGATCTGGATTATATTGTGCCTCATAATGTACACTTGATTTTAATCCCTAAAGTTGAAGATCCTGAATACTTGCGAAAAGTTGATGATAAAATTGATCAACTTAAAGCACAACATAATATTAAGAATCAAATCTATTACATGCCAATTATCGAAAGTGCATTGGGTATAGAAAGAGCTTATGAAATTGCAACAGCAAGTAAAAATACAGTTGCGATGGCAATTGGGTTAGAAGATTATACAGCAGATATTGGGGTACGTCGCACTAACACTGCTGAAGAATCGCTTTATGCACGAACAAGATTAGTAAATGCTGCTAAAGCTGGAGGAATTCAACCTATTGACTCTGTATTTTCAGACGTTGGTGATATGGATGCATTGTATAAAAATGTGCAAATATCGAAACAACTTGGATTTGAAGGTATGGGATGTATTCACCCTCGTCAGATAAAAGTGATACATGATGGTTTTGCGCCTGAAGCAAAAGAGCTTGAGAAATCAATGCAAATTGTTAATGCCGCTGTACAGGCTGAGAAAAAAGGTTTGGGTGTAGTATCAATTGGAACGAAAATGATTGATCCACCAGTTGTTAAACGACACACCAAGCAAATTGAGAGAGCAGTTCGCATGGGGCTCATTGCCGAAAATTGGCAAGAAACCCTGGATCAAGCGTAATTTATTGTATTGCTAAAAGCTAATCATTATGACAAAATTTGTAAAAAACGCAGCAGGAAGAGAAATTCCAACCCATATAAACGGTAAAGAAATTATACCCTATCAAGGTGTAGGAAAATATAAGCCAACCGGAAGAAAATATGCACCACCAATTCGTTCGGTTGCTGACTATCCAGAAAGTGGCGACAAACGTGTAAAATCTTTAAAAGACGCTCTTATAAAAGCAGGCTTAAAAGATGGTATGACTATCTCAACCCATCATCACTTTAGAAATGGTGACATTATCGCCAATCAAATATTTGATATCGCAGCTGAAATGGGTGTGAAAGATTTAGTCTGGTTTCCATCAGCATCTTTCCCATGCCACGAACATTTAATCCAATACCTTGAGAGTGGTGTTATTCATCATATCGAAGGATCAATGAATGGTCCACTTGGGCGATTTGCAAGCCAGGGAAAGATGCGTGGACAAGGCGTTTTGCGCTCTCACGGTGGACGCTACCAGGCCATTCAGGATGGTGATGTACACATAGACATTGCAGTAATTGCGGCACCAACTGCCGATCCATTTGGCAATGCCAACGGTGTAAATGGTAAAGCAGCATGTGGCCTATTGGGTTTTGCCCTCGGTGATTCTGAGTATGCTGACCAGGTAATTGTAGTAACTGATAACATGGTTCCTTTCCCATGTATACCATGGCAAATTCAAGGAAACAACGTAGATATTACCGTTGAAGTTGATAAAGTTGGGATACCTGAAAAAATTGTTTCATGAACAACACAAGTAACAAAAAGTCCAGACCGACTGCTAATTGCAGAAATGACAGCCCAATTCTGTGATGAAGCAGGATTAATTCAAGACGGATTTTCATTTCAGGCAGGAGCTGGTGGAACATCTTTGAGTATTGGTATTTATTTTGGTGAAATTATGCGCAAAAGAGGCATCAAAGCGCGTTTCGCACGTGGTGGATCAAACCAATATCTTGTAGATATGTTCGAAGAAGGTTTAATTGAGCACATCCTCGATGGACAAACATTTGATCTTGAAGGCGTTCGCTCTATGAGAGAAAACCCAACACACGTAAATACAAGCCCATTTACAAGTTACAATTATCATGGAAAAGGAAACTTTGCTTCTATCATTGACATCGTAATTTTAGGAGCAACCGAGGTTGATGTAAACTTTAATGCTAACGTAGTAACGCACTCTGATGGATACCTGTTGCATGGTATTGGAGGATGGCAAAACTGTCTGTTTGGAAAAACAGTAATTCTACCAATTCCATTATTCCGAGATAGAATTCCTGTTATTGTAGATGAGGTTACTACGCTATGCGGACCAGGTGAATTAATTGATGTTATTGTTACTGAACGAGGAATTGCAATTAATCCAAAACGTAAAGACCTGTTTGAAAAATTAAAAGACAGTAATTTACCAATCAAAACATTAAAAGAGTTACAAGCAGAAGCTGAAGAAATCTGTGGAAAGCCTAAAAAACCTGATTTCGACGATGAAGTAATTGCAGCTATCAAATGGGTTGATGGAACTGTTATTGATGTAGTTAGGAAGATTAAAGAATAGAAATATATAATTCAAAAGCGTCATTGTCATGGCGCTTTTTTAATTCACACCCTAACTCCTATAATTATAATATCATCCGTTTGCTTATATGAACCTTCCATCCATTTATTTAAAGTTGTTTTCAACGTAGCTTTTTGCTCTTCCATAGTTTTCTGATGCATTTCAAGTAACATCCTTTTAAATGGCTTAATCATAAATTTTTTTCCCTTCTCTCCACCAAACTGATCAGGAAAACCATCTGAAAGCAAATAAAACATATCACCTTTTTGCAGTTTTATTTCTTTTTTATTAAATGATTCTAATTCTTTCAAATAAACACCTACTGGCATTCTATCTGCCTTAATTTCAGACAATTCTCCGTTCCTTATCATAAATAAATCATTAAAAGCTCCAGCAAACTCAGCAAGATTTTTTTCAAAATCGAAAATCATAATTGACATATCCATTCCATCTTTTGCTCCTTCTTCCCCACCCTGTGAAAGGGTACTTATAACATATTCCCGAAGTCTATTTAAAATAATATCTGCATGAATATTATTCTTGTTAGCTGTTATTTCATTTAAAAATGAAACACCCAACATACTCATAAAAGCACCTGGCACTCCATGTCCGGTACAATCAGCAGCAATTACAATTACCTTATTATCGACTTTATTAATCCAATAAAAATCACCACTTACAATATCCCGAGGTTTCCAAAAAATAAAATACTCCGGTAGCCATTTCTTGATAT
>PKTE01000283.1 GCA_002869335.1 Salinivirgaceae bacterium
AATACGTAAGGTCTGTCTCTGGAAGAGATTCAATAATATCACGGTATTTAAAAAATCCCTCTTCATCCTTTTTATTAGTATAAATGACCAAATAAGTTCCTAATACCATGTTGTAATACTCATAGTCTTTATTTTCATCTTTCAGATGAATTAATGCTTTGTCGTAATCCCCCATCATTAAGCAGCACCAGGCCAGGCGAATTGATGTATATGCCCGATACTCTTTGTCTTTCAATAGAATAGTAAATGTGTTGTATGCTGCATGATAATCTCTTTTGAGGTACTGCACAAGTCCCAACCTTATGATTACCATATTTGAATATGGATCTAACTCATATGCCAACTTCAACTCTATCTCAGCCTTTTCAAGATCTCTGTCTCTCAATAAATACAGCATGGCGTTAAACATACGAATTTCAGCGTCACTGGGGTTTAACGCCAAGGCCTTCTCCACATTCTCCTCAAAGTCTGGCACATACCAATACCCTTTCCAAAATGAAGCCAGAGCCTTTGCAATATAGCCTTCATAACGATTTGGATCAGCTTCAATAGATTTATCAGCGTATTGTATAGCATCCTGTATAGCTATAGGGTATTCAATGAATCCGCTTAAAGCACAATGCACATTGCAAATACTTAATCCTGAAAAAGCTATAGCATAGTTTGGCACAATTTCCAATGCATTTTTATAATATGCAATGGCCTGTAATGCAGCATCTTTTTTCCACTGAAATGTCAAATGTCTTCCTTTGAGATAATAGCTATAAGCCTTAGGATCAATATATACTTCTTCTTCTACCAATTCAACACTTTCATCTTTTGAAAAGTATTGAATAATAGCCCTTGATATTTCCTTTTCAGTATTGTATAGTTTATCAAATGTAACTTCAAATGTTTCTGAAACCACATTGTAACCCGTAGAGCAGTCTATTAGTTGGAAGGCTATTCTATAACTATCAAATTTCTTTCTTATCACACCATCAACAATATAACTCACATTCAGCTTTTTACTAACATCCAGCAGTGATAAATCTTGCTGTTTTAGCATAAAAGAGGATGAACGGGCTGTAACAAATAGCTCTTTACTATTTGTTAGCGTATCGATAATTTCCTCGGCAATACCCTCGCATATATAATCCAGTTCCTTTTCAGATGAACTATTTTGAAAAGGTAATACAGCAATTGAATTCTTCTTTTTTGTTTTTTCAATTAATTCATATTGAGACGGTATATACATTCCCTCCTCTGCAAGGCAATACACTTCTTGGGGTTCTTCAATATCTTTTAAGAAAGTACTTCCAATATGTTGCAACTGAATATTTGAATTCTCTCCCAATTGCCCCATCAAATTTTGGGTGCAGAGCACTGAGCCTTCGGAAGTAATTTTGAGTAATCGTGAGGTAACTTCGGCAGGTTTTCCAAATATGCCTTCATCTCCATATTCCACAAATCCATAATTAAGACTCACCCGGTATGGAATTCTTGGTTCAATTGAAAATTTATTAATCAACTCTCTGGCACAATGGATGGCATTACTTGTATCCTTAAAAACAGCCTTGGTAGAATCAGTGAAAAAGTCGAGCAAATGCCCATCATATCGTTCTACTAGGGTATGGACAATACTTTTGTGTCTGTTTTTTAATTCATCTGCTTTATCACCGTATGATTGTATCAAATGCCCAAAATCGAGCACATCACCGAAAAGTATAGTATGATTGCCTTTCATGTGAGTTAAGGGTTTGTTTAATGTAAATATACGAAGTAAATACCAAAATAAATATTTTAGGCTCCTATTATAGTTAATTATCAGCATTTCACGACATAAACATACCATTCATCCCTTTTCTTATCATCATATAGCAATAGTTTTAATATTTAAACACATAAATTTTAAAAACCCATTAAAAATAAAACCATGATTAGTCAAAAAGAAAGATTATACTATTTAGACTGTCTCAGAATTCTGGCATTTGGACTGCTCTTTGTATTTCATACAATCCGTTTTTTCGATCACTTTCCCTGGCTTGTCAAAAACGATGAACAAAGCATATTAGCCAGTTTTATAGTTGGTTTCACACATGGATGGCGTATGCACCTAATATTTTTTATTTCAGGTGTGGGAACATATTTCGCCCTAAAATCCAGAAAAAAACTTTTTGTAAAAGACCGTTTCAAAAGACTATTAGTCCCGTTTATAGCTGGCATAATACTTATTATTCCACCGCAAAAATTTACAGAAGCGATATTTAATGGATGGTTCAATGGCAGTATATGGGAATACATTAAAGCCTACACCTCCTTTATAATGAAAGACCATCCAGGCTTCAGCCTTCAATGGACAGGTCGTTTAGGTTATCACATTTGGTATCTAGCATTCCTTTTTGTAATGACATTGGTTTCATTACCACTGCTGAAAGCCTTATCGAAAAAAAATATGCTATCACGATTTCTAGGTAAAGTTGCCGAAAAACGATTTGGAATTCTGGCGTTTTTATTAGGAATTATTGTACTTGATTTAATTATCCGCCCCTTGTTTCCGGAATACCTCAATTG
>PKTE01000036.1 GCA_002869335.1 Salinivirgaceae bacterium
AACGGCACTTTCAGCAGGCATCGGTAAAAATTCAATTTCCTGTTGCTCATAAATATTTTCATCATCAGTAAAATTACCCACCTCAGAATGTCCATATTTTATTTTACCACCTGCCATAGCAATTAGTTCCATGGCCTCATCTTTGAACTGCTGGAAATTACTAAAAGGACCAGATTCATGATACCCAGCTTGGTCTCGTGCAGGGTAAAGGTTACCCATTTCTTTAGGCATTATTAGATAATATTCCAATTCACCCATAGCGCGGAAAGTATACCCAGTTTTCTCTTTAAACTCACGGTGTGCTTTCTTTAAAATGTACTCTAGAGCTGATTCCAAAGGTTTTCCTTCGTTGGTATAAAAAGAGCATAAAATATCGATACTAGGCCTTTCGCTGAAAGGATTCCAAAATGCTGTGTTGTAACGTGGAACCACATATAAATCTGACGACCCTGCTTCCACAAATGAAAACAAAGAACTACCATCTACTCGTTCACCACTTGTAAGGATAGACTCTAAATGCTCTTTTCCAGTAATTACAAAAGTAAGTGTTTTCAAACGACCGTCTTCAGCAATATATCTGAAGTTGATCATCTCAATCTCATTATCTTCAATGTATTGAATAAGGTCGTCTCTTGTAAAATCGCACGCTTGTTTTTTAAGGTAGCGTACAAGTTTATTCGGATTTAAGGAAATTTCACAATCTCTCATGATGAATATTTTTAACAAACGTTTGCATTATTTGAGAAAAAAACCGGAAACACCTCATATTGAAACATTTCCGATTAAATATGTTTTTTTCTTCCACCTCAAAAATAGCAGACTGTTCTGATATTTCAAATCAAAATGACATTAATTGTTAATGAAATGTTGAGAAACAGGGAAAAAAAAGCCGCTCCAAAACTGAAGCGGCTTGAAATCTATATTATTTATAATTAAGCTTTCGCTTTTTTTCCAACGATACGCATTCCGTAGAATGAACGATATACAAAGAATAACGCAACAGCTAGGAATGCTATTCCAATGTATGGTGCAATACTAAAGAATGATTCTGCAATTGCAATTTCCATTGCCAATAATCCAAATAATGTAGTAAACTTAATAATTGGATTCAATGAAACAGAAGAGGTATCTTTAAATGGATCACCAACTGTATCACCTACAACTGCAGCAGCATGCAATTCAGTTCCTTTTTCTTGCATATCAACTTCAACAACTTTCTTGGCATTATCCCAAGAGCCACCGGCATTGGCCATAAAAATAGCCTGATAAAGACCAAAAATTGCAATTGAAATCAAATAACTAATAAATAGTGAAACTGGAGCCAAAAGTGCTAAATCAACATCGCCACCTGCTTCAGGAATATATCCCGGAGCTGATAAGAATGCAAATGCCAAAGCAAAAGAGAAAATAGCTATAAAGATATTGTACATACCCTTTTGAGCATACACAGTACAAATCTGAACTACCTCTTTTGATTTCTGAATATCAGCTTTTTTCGGCGCATTTGGATCCAGGTTAATGTTCTTCTTAATGTAATCAACAGCGCGACTGGCACCGGTTGTTACAGCTTGTATAGAAGCTCCTGTAAACCAATAAATAACTGCACCACCCAAAATAAATCCAAGAATTGTAAATGGATTCAATAGATTTAGAATTTGTTCTGGTTCAATATGTAAAGTGTGTTTAATTACAAGAATCAATGAGAAAATCATGGTAGTAGCACCCACAACCGCGGTACCAATTAACACTGGTTTTGCAGTAGCTTTAAAGGTATTACCAGCTCCATCATTTGCTTCCAAATAATATTTAGCTTTCTCATAATCTGGTTTGAAACCAAACTCTTTTTCAATTTCTGCATCTACGCCTTCAGTTTCCTCAATCAATGATAACTCATAAATTGATTGCGCATTATCTGTAACTGGGCCATAGCTATCAACAGCAATTGTAACTGGTCCCATTCCTAACATACCAAAAGCAACTAATCCAAATGCAAAAATTGACGGATATGTCATAATCGCATCTAAACCTTCAGTACTTGCAAAATATGCGATTAACATCAATACAAAGAATATCATACCTTTCCAGAATGCAGAGAAGTTACCTGCAACCAAACCAGAAAGAATATTGAGTGAAGCTCCACCTTTTTTAGAGGCTTCAACTACTTCGTTCACGTGTTTAGATTTTGGACTTGTAAATATCTTAGTAAACTCCGGAATCAGCGCAGCACCTAAAGTACCAGCACTAATAATGATGGATAATATCATCCAAAGATTGTTTTCCAGGTGTCCGATTAAGAAATAACTAATTGCAAAAGTCACAATTATTGAAAGGATAGAAGTAATCCAAACAAGACTAGTTAGTGGCTGTTCGAAATCAAGTTCATCTTTACCAGTATATTTGGCTTTACTAATAGCTCCATTAATCCAGAACGACACTACAGAAGTAATAATCATAAGAATACGCATAGCGAATATCCAAACTAACAATTCTGTTTGATGACCTAAATCTGGTACAGCTAAAAGAATAAATGAAATCAAAGCAACACCCGTTACACCGTAAGTCTCAAAACCGTCAGCAGTTGGTCCAACACTATCACCAGCATTATCACCAACACAGTCGGCAATTGTACCAGGGTTACGTGGATCATCCTCACCAATTTTGAAAATCACTTTCATCAAGTCAGAACCGATATCAGCAATTTTAGTAAAAATACCACCTGCAATACGTAATGCACTAGCTCCTAGCGATTCACCAATGGCAAACCCAATAAAACTTGCACCTGCATATTCACCAGGAACAAAAAGCAAGATAATAAGCATAATGATTAACTCTAACGAGATAAGCACCACACCAATACTCATACCTGCATTCAATGGAATGTTCAATAATTTAATTGGTTTTCTCTCTAATGAAGCAAAAGCCATTCTGGAGTTAGCCAATGTATTCATACGAATACCAAACCATGCTACACTGTAAGAACCAAGGATACCTATAATAGTCCATCCTAAAATCATTGCTACACCACCAAATCCAAAATTGGCATCTGAAAGGAATCCAAAATAGAATGCAACAGCCGATCCAATGAAAAGGAAAAGAATAAATAAGAATTTACCCTGCTGGATCAGATATGTTTTACCTGTTTCATAAATCACTTTTGCTACATCTAACATTGATTTATGAGCACCTAATTTTTTAACCTTTAGAAATTGGTATAAACCAAAAGCAAAACCTAGAACGGTGATTAAAAATCCCCAGTATAGTATCCCCTGCTCCTTTACACTGTCAGGAATAACAAGGTCAGCCTCACTTGCCATTGTAACAAATGGTGCTGCGGTCAGCATCAATAACGATAACAGTTTCTTTCTCATAAGTAATTAATTTAGTTTGATCAGTTATAGTCTATTTACTTCTTTAAACGTGGCCTTTACAGCAATTTTATGTTTTACAACAAGCAAAAATAGTTGTTAATCGGTTAAAACAAAAAATAAATAGTCGAAATCGTTTTCGGAATAAAAAAAAATGAGGGTTGACTAATTCAAATATTGAGAAAAATATAATAATTCCTAGTGATTGAGAACCTTATAAGATTTTGAAAATCGGCAAATTAATTAGAACTGAATTTGGAAAAGGGGAATATTGGACTTTGAGGTTGAATGCACCAACTTTTATTTGGAATACTAAGACAATACTAAAAAAATCAGCGACGCGTCATTGCCATGAGCGAAGCGAAGAAGCAATCTGCTTCAAATTACTTATATAGTTAATTTAAGACAGATTGCTTCACTTCGTTCGCAATGACGCGTCGCTGAATACTTTCTATTTCTTTGCGTTCCTTGCGAATCCTTTGCGCTCTTTGCGTGAAAAACTCACGTCACCAGTTCCAAGTTCGTCATTTCATCACATGTGGCAAAATCATACTCGGGGTATTCATAAATTGACAATCGATTCTCGGTTTCGCCAATTGAATAACCATACAAACTCTCGTATTCAGAAACATCTTCTCCAAAATCGCTTAATTGCTGTAAATACTCACTTATTGATTTTGATTCAATAATTACGATGCGACCCATATCGTGAATAATTGGACTGTGCCTGCGGGTTGCATCGTGATCAAATTCTAAAATACGGCGACCATAACGTGTAATTCCAATCACTCGGAATGTCAAACTTTTACCCACACCTGGTAAGTTCAATACATTACGATCCGTACCAAGAAATGGGATATCAGCCTTCGCCCTTATTTTCTCAATATTGCCCACCATATTTTCAGCATTTTCCGGGAAGGTTTTTATTTGCTCGTAATACTCCTCCGGAATTGTTCCCAGCACCTTCTCTTCCATTTGCTCTTGCACAGCACGGGCATTTGTCGCAAAATTGAAGTTATTCTCCATATAGCCTTTCACGCTAAATGTGTAATATGTTAGTATTCCAACATCATTTAAATCTTTGCGCAGCTTGGCAGTATGCCCTCTTCGGGATGAAGCTGAAGTAAACACATGCTGATTTGTTACGGTCCACCCTGCACGAATAAGCATATCAATAGCTTTTTTAACATCCGGTGTAATTTCCATTGGGGATTCAAAATGTGTTTGAATCACAAACTGCTTTATACCAATTTTAGAGGCTTTCTTTTTAAAATCAGCCAGCATTTCTATCAGTTCTGGTGTTATTCTTTGTGGCAAATAAACAGGCAAACGTGTACCCAACCTAATACGAAGCATTTCTGCATACTTCTCTCCTTCTTTGCGCTTTTTATTAGCTGCAACTTTTCTTTTGGTCATTTCAAGAATTGCATCCAAAATACGCTTGAGCGATTTATCTGTGCTCATCAATGCATCACCACCTGTGATAAGAATATCACGTAATTGGGTATCCTGCTCAAAATAATCCATATATTTCTGCAAGCGCTCTTCCCACGTTCCATCGGGCTTCAACTTATCCAGATTGAAATTCAAATGCCCACTTTGGAAATCATACATCCGCTGACAGCTTGCACATAGCCCTCCACACGCACGACCCATTGTATCAGGAATTAAAATAGCTACTTCCGGATATCGACGGTGAACGTTATGCTGAGATGGTAACAACCAACCGGCCGCATTTGGCTCACCCGGCTTTACCATATCTTCTTTTTCCCACGCTACAATATGCCCAAACTCATCAATAAGTTGCTTACTATAAACTACATAATAACGTATAGCTAAATCAGCTCCAATAGCAAAATACGGTACACGTACATGAAGCAATGACAAATAATATGGATTTACGAAAAACGGGATGCCTTGTTCTTCTGCTTCATATAAAACCCGCATTGTATCAGGATCCAATGATTCTCCCAACAATTCATTTAACAAATCAGGTGAACGTACGGCAAATTGCAAATGGAATACATGATCATCCCACCATTTTAGCATCTGTAGAAACTTTTGCTCACTAGACATTTCAGGTTTAAAGAAGTATTTATTGCTTTTTATTTCACCAGCATCCATCTTATCAATCAGAATATTAATAATCCGGTCGCGATTTTCTTCACGAAGCTTGACAATTCGAGGATCAAGACCAGAAGGATAACGTGCCATCCACTTTTCCACATCTTCGCGGGTAGGCATAACTCGTTTTTCTTTTTCAGTCAACTGCCTAAAAAGATGTAACATATCTTCGAAAAAGAAAGGTTTTGCTCCTCCGGTACCATGATTCACTGCCAACCAAATCAACTTAATTGGATTACTTACTGCATCTTCGCCACGTAGATTTTGATCTTTAAAAACACGTCCGGCATTATCGATATAGTCTAAAATGCGTATTGCAGCAATTTCTTTCCACTTCAACTTTCTTAAAGCATCATGTCCCTGGTATTCGCGATTATAATATTTAATAGCTGTTTTACTACTACCTTGCAAAATACCCATAACCCATTGTTGCACACCAATTAATGCCTCAGTCTCATTTTTAGCATTTCGCATGATCTGCTCAAGTTCAGGGTTTTCCTGCAATAATTGCTGTAAAAGTTTGTGCGATTTTACCGTGATGGCAATCTTATCTAATTCCTGAATTTTTTTCATGTTGGGCCTCTCTTTCGATTTTTGGCATTAGAAGTATATAAGTTGCTTCTAAATTAATAATTAAGGAGGCCAATTCAAAGGGTAATATTGCCCAATTTAGAGTTTAGCTATAAGCTCTTCGAATTCGTCTGGCATGTTACTTTCAACCAGCATTTCCTGTTCAGTTATTGGGTGAGTAAAAGCTAAAGATTGAGCATGCAGCATTAATCTTTTTATTCCAGTGCGTTCTTCAATAATATGATTCATGGTTCGGTCACCATGTTGATTGTCACCAACAATATCATTACGTTCCAATGCCATATGCTGACGTAATTGATGCCATTTACCGGTATGAGGACGCAATTCAACTTCACTAATTCTAATATTTTCAAATTCTTTATAAGTGATATCAGTTTGAATTGTACGAACTGTCTTAAATACTGTCTTTGCAGGAACAAGTCTCCCCTTTCTTTTATTCATAACAGGTTTATCCAACAATCCTTTTTCACCGGGAAATTCGCGAACCAAAGCCAAATATTTTTTATTAACTAAACCCCGTTCAAACTGTTGCGTTAGTTTTCCGGCTATCTCAGAAGAAAAAGCCAACAAAACAATTCCAGAAGTTTTAGCATCCAGGCGATGCACATTATATACAGAACAATCAAAATACTGACCTGCCCACTTTGTTAAATAGGGAGCATCATTAGGCATATGACTATTTTTATGCACAGGTAAATCAACGGGTTTATTAACCACTACTAAATATTCGTCTCTGTATATAATTTCAGGTTTACTCATAAAAATTGTTTTTGCGAAGGTACTAATTTGTTTCAATTTTCTAAGTTGATTGATTAAATGGTTAAATGGGTAATTAGGTAATGGAATTAGTAAGATTTCAAACCAGATAAATCAACTAGAAACTATCCAATAAACCCCTGAATATGTATGAATTGACTAACCGACCACAGCTCACATCCAACAACCTAAAAGAGTTAATCAGAATGAGTCTGAATAAGCAACTGCTTAGTTGTTTTTTTTAATTTTGAATCTGAGTTTTAGATAAAAATATGTAAGTTCGTACAAATCTGCATATATTAATAACCATGATCAAACAAATCATTTTTGCAGCGGTACTCTTACTCACGCTAGGAATCCTCTCCTACAGTTTTTACCGCATTTATCAATTATTCAAATTAACACGCCCGGCATTTAAAATTGCCGATACAGGCAAAAGACTCAACAAACTATTTGTAGTGGCTTTCGGGCAAAGCAAAATTTTCCGCTGGCCATATACAGGATTGCTACACGCTCTAGTATTCTGGGGTTTTGTGGTTATAACCATCGGTAGCCTGGAAATGGTTGTTGACGGATTACTTGGGACACATCGAGCACTTGGTGTTTTGGGACCCGTTTATGACATTATAATTGGTTCTGGAGATGTATTTGGAGCAATTGTTTTGCTTGCAATACTTGTCTTTATTATCAGGCGTTTATTCCTGAATATTAAACGATTCAAAGGAGTTGAAATTAAAAAGAAATCAAAGCAGGATGCGATTTTAGCTCTTACTATGATTTTCCTTTTAATGGTATCACTTTTAGGAATGAATTTAGGTTACTATGGTTTGGCTGTTTCTGAATCGAATATCGAAGGAATTTATCCTGTGAGTGCATTTTTATTTGGACTACTTCCTGAAGGAATGTCTTACTCACAATTATACATGATTCATGAAGTAAACTGGTGGGCACATATCATATTAATATTCTTGTTTGCCAATATTTTACCTTATTCAAAGCACTTCCATGTGTTTACATCGTTACCAAATGTATATTTAAGCAGATTGACTCCTATTGGAAAAATGAACACAATGCAGGATGTCAAAGCAGAAGTGGAAGCCATGATGAATCCTGATGCAGCATCAGAACCGCCACCTGAGGAACTTGGAAGTTTTGGAGTAAGCGATGGAGAGCATATCACATGGAAAAACTATTTAGACAGTCTATCTTGTACACAATGTGGACGCTGTACATCCGTTTGCCCAGCCAATCAAACCGGTAAAAAATTATCGCCCCGTAAAATTATGGTAGATACACGGGCACGAATGAAAGAGCGCGGCTATCAATTGATCAAAGAGGGAAAGGATGCTACCGATGGCAAAATGCTCATCAATGATTATATTACTGAGGAAGAACTATGGGCTTGTACAACATGCAACGCCTGTGTAATTGAATGCCCAATTAATATAAATCAACCTGAATTGATACTCGAAATGCGCCGATATTTGGTATTGGAGCAAGCCAAAGCACCGGGCGAAATTTCAATGATGCTGACTAATATTGAGAACAATGGTGCGCCATGGCAATACTCGCCAGAGGACAGAATGAAATGGGCGGAGTAAGTATGACGACGGCAGTTATAAATTAATAAGATATCTGATAAAAATGACCTTGGATAAATCCTATACAAAAGAATATAGAATTCACCCTTCGACTTCGCTCAGGGACCACTAAGTAATAACACAAATGACAATAAAACTTCGATAAGATATTAAACACCACGACAATGACAGATACAACAAAACTAAATATACCCGTAATGGCTGATTTGGCAGCCAAAGGAGAAAAACCCGAATACTTACTTTGGATTGGCTGCGCCGGAGCGTATGATGATCGCTACAAAAAAGTGAGCAGGGCATTTGCAAAAATCCTACTACATTTCAATGTTAACTTTGCAGTACTTGGAACTGAGGAGACATGTACAGGCGATCCTGCACGCAGAGCTGGCAACGAAATGCTTTTCCAAATGCAGGCAATGCAAGTTATTGAAACGATGAACAGTTATGAGGTTAAAAAAATCATTACCATTTGCCCGCATTGTTTCAATACATTCAAAAATGAATATCCTGATTTGGGTGGGCATTATGAAGTTGTACACCATACACAATTTCTCAATAAACTGTTAGATGAGAATCCTGGTAAAGTGGATAAAAAAATACTCGAGAATTCGTCAATTACTTTCCATGACCCTTGCTATTTAGGAAGAATTAACGATGAATATGAAGCACCTCGAAAAGTGATCTCAAAAGTAGCATCGCAACCATTAGAGATTGACCCTAACCGGAGCAAAGCTTTATGCTGCGGTGCCGGAGGAGCACAAATGTTTAAAGAAGCGGAACATGGCGACCGTGAAGTTTATGAAATGCGCACATCACAAGCGCTGGCCACAGGGGCAAAAGTTGTTGCTACCGCATGTCCATTCTGCATGACTATGATCACCGATGGACTCAAAGCACACAATAAAGAAGAGGAAATAAAAAATTATGATGTGGCGGAATTGGTAGCAATGGCGTTGGGGTTGTAACATTCTCAAATCACAAATAACAAAAATCAAAATTCCAAAAATTACTACTTTCTATTCAATATAAAATTTGGCATTTATTTTTTTGAATTTGTTTGTATACTAATGCACACGTGTGCATAGTTTTTCCAAACTTTTTACTCATCAACTTATAAATCTTAAACGAAACATCTTTAACTTTGAGAGTGTTGATAGATTAATTGATGCTTCATTACCTTATGCATTTTAAAACCTGAAAAATATGCCAAACACAGTTGATAAAAAATATCAGATATTCAACAGCATGTTCTTAAATCTTGACTATCAGGGTTCTGATACTGTTGGACACCTTATTCCACTTTTAAGTAGTTATGCAAAAAAGCACCTGGATGAAGCACAAAGTCCCGTTGAAATTCTGGACGGATTTATAAAAAAACACGCTGATCTTATTGGTGAAGATAAATTTGACTTCATGTTCAAAGTGATTCAATATGTTGAACGTCAAGTTGTATTATTTGATAGCGTAGAAGATTCCGAACTACCTAACCATTTGCATCATGAAAGTTTCTTGAGTATTGACAGTTTGTTTTCTTGTGTGCACACAGATTCAGAAAAGGAGTCACTTATTCAAAAACTCAATTCATTCAAATCAAGAATCGTTCTTACTGCTCACCCAACACAGTTTTATACTCCGGCTGTTTTAGACATTATGGCCAAATTGAGAAAACACATTCAGAAAAACAATCTGGAAAAGGTGGATATCCTGCTGCATCAATTAGGACTAACTTCATTAGTAAATTCAGACAACCCAACGCCCCTGGATGAAGCAAGAAATATTATTCACTTATGCAGAACCTTCTATTACGATGCCATTGGAGAGTTCCATAAAGAGTTGAAAAAGCAAATACCCGGATTCTACAACCCAAAGCTAATCACGCTGGGATTTTGGCCATGTGGCGACCGTGATGGCAATCCATATGTTACGTATAAAACAACCCAGAGAGTGGCGGCAGAGTTGCGCACAAACCTCATGAAATGTTATTATGGAGATTTAAAAAACTTACGTTCGAAGCTTACTTTTAAAACAGTAGCCCCTGCAATCAAAGAATTGACTGATGCTGTTTACAAGGCTATGTTCGATCATCGTCAGGTTATTGGTCATCGCTACATCATTGAAAAACTACGCTGGATAAAATCCGAAGTTGAACAACAATACGAAAATTTATATACAGAAGAAATAGACGACCTTATTGATCGCTTGCGCATCTTCAAAACTCATTTTGCTGCATTAGATATTCGTCAGGATCATAGCGTTCATAAACAAACCATCACATACTTACTCCAAAAAGCCGGAAAAATTCAATCCAGTCTGGATGAATTGTCAAAAGAGGAATTAATCAACATATTGGTTAGAGAAAAAATTGATATTCCAGAGAAGATTGACGCTGATGGGTTGATCGAAGACACTATTTTAAATATTCGAGAGCTACCATTCATTCAGCAGAATAATGGCGAAAAAGGCTGCCATCGATATATAATTAGCAATTCTGAAGATATCTTTTCTGTTTTGTTCGTGTATGGCTTAATGCGTTGGCTTATACCTGAGAAAGATATTCAATTTGACATTGTTCCATTGTTTGAAACCATGGATGGAATGGAAGATGCTGAAGATGTAATGGACGATCTTTTCAACATTCCAGAGTACCGCTCCCACATGGAAAAACGTGTTAATCGCCAAACTATAATGCTTGGATTTTCTGATGGGACTAAAGATGGCGGTTACATGAATGCTAATTGGTCGATTCATAAAGCCAAGGAAAACCTTACTGAAATATGTAACCAACACGATATCGAAGCTATTTTCTTCGATGGACGTGGAGGACCTCCTGCTCGTGGTGGTGGAAAAACACATCAATTCTATGCATCGCAAGGTATAAATGTGCCTAATAATGAAATCCAATTAACCATTCAAGGTCAGACCATTACCAGTAAATATGGCACAAAACAGAAATTTAAATTCAATGCTGAGCAGATTGTAACTTCCGGGCTTTACAGCCATATGATTCCTGATTATAGTTTATCAAAACATAAAGTGAGATCTATTATTGAAGAGCTAAGTCAAAAAAGCTATCAAAAATATATTAGGCTTAAAAAACATGATAAATTCATACCATACCTTGAACAAATGAGCACACTCAAATATTATGGAGCAGCCAAAATTGGTAGTAGGCCGGCTAAAAGAGGTAGTGGTAAAAAGCTCACATTGCAAGATTTAAGAGCCATCTCCTATGTTGGTTCATGGAGTTTGCTAAAACAAAATATTCCGGGTTATTATGGATTAGGAACAGCATTGGGTGAAATGAAATCAGAAGGAAAAATTGACCTTTTGAAAAAATTGTATCATGATGTTCCGTTTTTCAAAACTTTAATGGAAAACGCCATGATGTCGTTGGCTAAAACCTATTTCGAATTGACATCATACATTAGCAAAAACAAAGAGTTTGGCGAATTCTGGAACATGTTACATGATGAATACAAACTCACCAAAGAGATGTTATTAGAGATTTCAGGTATGAAAGACTTAATGGAAGACTCACCCTCATCAAAAGCTTCTGTGGCAACACGCGAAAAGATTGTATTGCCATTATTGATCATACAAAACTATGCCCTTCAGAATTTATCATCTGAAAACTTAAAAGATAAAGAACTTTATGAAAAACTTGTGGTAAGAGCGTTGTATGGTAATATTAATGCCAGTAGAAATTCGGCATAAAAAAGCATAAGGTTTCAAGTTTCAAGTTGAGCAACCTGAAACTTGAAACCTGGCTCTTGAAATTTATTATTTATCATTCATATGTTCCAATATTTCTTTCAAACGTAGCTCCATTCTTTGATTTTGACTTTTCAATTGATCAATTTCTTTCTGTTGTTTGGCAATTACCTCTATTAAAGATTCCTGATCTTTATTCTTAATCACCTCATCAGTCTCCAGATTCTGCATATAAACAAGCTCTTCACCTGATAAATGCTCAATTGTCCGAATCGCTTTTAGCATGTCAACATTAATTTTATATCCAATTTCATCATTCTCACTATAAAATGACCAGGCCATTGGTTCAGACTTTTCAATTAAATTAAAATTATGAGGAGACAAAGTTGTAACATTGCCTGCTTCATCTCTAACTTTTAATTCCGCTGAGCCTCCATCGCTATCAGAATATAATATAATTCCATCATTTACAGAAGCGTCAGGATTGAATCCCGAAATAAGTGTCAACACATTACTTCCGGTAACTCCAGGATATCCTCCAATTCCAGTATTCCCATTAGTGAGTACCATTAAAGCATTGCTTCGGTGTTCTGGATCTGTGCCATTACCTATTGAAAATAAAGGATCCATACCCTGGTCAAGAGAGTAGGTTGTGTCATTAAAACTTCCTACAACCATTTCGAACATTGATTTTGAAATGGTTTGATAGCCCATAGTAACCGCGTAACGGCCTTCTGATCTTGTATTTGATCCGATAGATACAGATTGCTCACCTTTGGCATTTGCATGGCCTCCAATAGCAACAGATTCGTAATGCGCAGCATTTGAAAGATAACCTAAAGCAATTGAAAAATCACCTAGTGCCTGTACATTCTCTCCAATAGCTAAAGATGAAGTTCCAAATGTATACGAGTTTCTTCCCATAGCCACGGAATAATATCCTGTTGCATTAGTCTCATATCCTGATGCTAGAGAAAAATTTCCAACAGCTTCTGTACCTCCTCCAACTGCTAAGGAACCTCCACCTATTGCAGTAGAATTACCTAATGCAACGGAATTATAACCATATGCTTTGGAATAGGATCCCATTGCTACAGAATTATCTTCATAAGCTTGAGCACTATCTCCCATAGCAAAAGAAGCTCCGCCTTTTGTAACTGAATTACGCCCCATAGCAAAAGAATAATCTCCTTGCGATTTTGTATGAAACCCCAGCGCAACAGAGCTTTCATTATCTGCTTGTGTCTCAGTTCCACATACAAAGCTTCCTCCGCCGTTAGCAATACACATAAATCCCAATGCAGTTGACTGATTTCCATTTGCCGTTGAGTTCCACCCCATTGTCACAGACAGATCTCCTGCAGCTGTGCAGGAATTACCAAATGCTGTTGAGAATTCTCCTGATGCCAGATTATTTGTTCCAACTGCAGTAGATTGGTGTGCCCTTGCTTCTGTTCCAGAACCAATAGCCACAGCACTTTCACCTTCAGCAATAGCACCATTACCCATTGCTAATATAGCATTATTTGAAGTCTGATTATTAATTCCCATTACCACTGAATGAGATGATTTTGCAACATTGTTAAGTCCAATTGATACGCAATCTGAGCTATCAGTTATGTTTTCAGCGCCTATTGCAACTGAATTATCTCCAATTGCTTCATTTCGGAACCCTGCTGAAAAAGATCCTATTCCACTTGCAGTGTTTTCTCCACCTATTGCAATGGCATAATTTCCTGATGATAAATTGTCTGAACCAAACGCTATGGCATTATAGGCACTTGCGACAGTTCTATTTCCTATAGCATAGGAAAAATTTCCGGAAGCAACTGTTGGGTCTGAATAAGTTGTGTCTGCATTTATACCTCTGGAACCTAATGCAAAACTTCCAACACCAGTTGATTGCGCTCCCCAACCTAATGCATAGGAAAAATAATTAGAAGCATAAGCATCAGTACCAAGGGCATATGAATAAAGCCCTTCTGCATTAGCACTGTTTCCAATTGCAGTTGAGTTGACACCATAAGCTCTTGCCTTATAACCCATTGACTGCGAATAATTTCCAATAGCTTTACACTCAAAACCCAAACCTATAGAATTTGCTCCCACACTGTCAGGATCTTCAATTAAAACCCGACCTGCGAGAAAAGCTTCTTTATTGGGATACCAAAGAATTCTGGCTTCTCCCGGATTTATTATCTGTATAGTATCAAACTCCACATTCAAAAACTGTGAGTTACTTCCTTTTGTGCCTGAAAGACCTCCAACTGCAAAACCTCCCTTGACACCTTTTTGAGATGACTCGTCAATATAAATTCTTACACTGTCATTACTTACATGTAGAAACTCTTTAGTAGATGATTTGGTGCCTGACAACCCCCCTACGGCAAAACCTCCCTTCACGCCTTTTACTTGCTCCTTCACATATACTCTTGTACTATCCATTGTAACTTTTAGAATATCTGTTTCTGCTTTTGTTGATCCACTTCTTCCACTTACTGCAAAACCACCAATATTACCTTGCGCTGTTTCATTTAAAAAGACAGCCGCTCCATCAGGGAAAACAGCAAATACCACATTACCACTATGATCTTTCACTACAAATAAAGTATCGGTATTTGTTGTATATACTCCTTCTGAACCAAGCACATCTGCTTTAGTAGCTTGCTTTGCATGGAGTGCATAAGGTACACTTAGCATCTGACTTACTGAAGTAAGAGTATAATCAGAACCGCCCGAAGGGTCTGTTGCTATTTGAATAAAATAATCATCATCACCCCAATTGATTAAAGAGAAATCTCCTGAGAGAACTGTACCACTTCCAATTTCAAGACTTACTAAACCATTTGCATTTGTAGATGCTTCATGATGTTCAGAATAGACCACTGTTCCTGATGAACTTCCTTTCAAAATACTAATTTGCATAGTGATTTCTTGCTCAACAACTAATTCATTATCAGCGTTTCGTATTACAGCCTGGTAACTTAAAAGATCAGGAGTTTGAGCAACTATTTCAAAGGGTATAAGAAAAAGAGCTATACCCAAAAATAACATGATTAAACAGACTAATTTTTTCATAACGAGATTATTTATTGATGATTTTAAAGACTTTTGTTACTCCATCTTTTCTAATGAGTTTTAGAAAACATAGAGAAGTTCGAATGTCATTTAAACTGATTTTGGTTAATGGGTCATTAATATCTATTTGATTAATCAACTTCCCATTTAAATCATATAAAAATGCTTCACAAGGACATAGACTCAAATCATTGAATTGTAAAAAGATATAGTCATCTGCTGGATTAGGATAGATAAAAACCTTTGAAGTAATTTTTAACGACTCCTCCTCAATAGCAATAATTGAAATCTCAGCCGGTTGTTGAACACCCTGAATTAAGCTAAACTGATTTGTACCAATTATTTCTTCATATACCAACTGTCCAATAGAATAGCTCACTGAACCTGACGATCCAGTGGCATCCCCACCTGAAACGGTGAAGTTTTTTTGCGCCTGCATGTTTTGTTGTAAAATGAAACAAAGAATGCAAGCAGTAAGTAACTTTATTTTCATAAGCGTATTTTACTTTGTTTTATAAAATAAAGTTAAAGACATTTTAACCCCAGGTCAATATCAAATAAGGCTACAAGAGATTTGGATAAGAGTTTGTATGCTTCTGGAAAGAATTCGCAAAATCTGATGC
>PKTE01000271.1 GCA_002869335.1 Salinivirgaceae bacterium
AAGTTAATAAGAAGAATATAGTTGATGAGGGTTTGATTATTTCTCCTGATATATTATTGATAGGAGGCTCTTTTGTGTATGTTAGAGAGTTATTTCATGAAAAGGAGCAGGAATTAGAAGAAATTGAATCGAAATTAGAGGAGAGTCTGCAAGAAATAGAAAAAAAGCAAAAAATAATTGATCAACATGATATTACTATCTCTCAAAAAAATGAATTAATCGCAAAGAAGACTCAAGAAATTAATGCACAAAATGCGAAACTTAAATATCAGCAAAACTATTTGGATTCGTTGATTAAGAAGGTGGACCAGAAGCAAACCCAAATCAAAGGATCAAATGTGCTGATAAAAGAACAATTAAAATCAATATCAGAGCATAAAGCCGAGATTGTGAAAAGCAAAAAAGAGATAGAAAAAACAAGAGTTGAGCTGAGTAAGCAAAAACAAATGTTAAGTGATCAGGGTGATGAGATTGCTTCTCAGAAGAAAGTGCTAAATGAGCAGATGACATTAATACAAATGCAGCAAAATGCATTGCTTGGTGGCATTATCATAGTCGTGTTAATTCTTAGTTTAGTTTACTTTATATACAGAGGGTTGCGTCAAAAGAAAAGAGCAAATGCAAAACTTAAGGAGGTAAATGATGAGATTATTGTGCAAAATGAAGAGATTAAATCACAGAGAGAAGAAATTCTAGCCGCAAGAGATCAGCTGGAAGAAACGAATAAGCAGCTTGAAAATAGAAATAATGAATTGGATAAATACAGGTTGCATTTGGAAGATCTAGTAAAGCAAAGAACGGAAGACCTGCTAATTGAAAAAGAAAAAGCCGAAGAAGCGAGTAGGATGAAAACTTCGTTCATTGAAAATATGAGTCATGAAATACGAACTCCAATGAACGCTATTTTAGGTTTTACTCGGTTAATCACTACAATGGACTTGTCTGATTTGACTAAAAATGAGTATATAAATATTATAAATTCCAATGCAGACAACTTGATGCGCTTTATAAATGATTTGATTGATCTGTCAAATATTGAATCGGGTGAAATTTATATCTCAAAAAGTAAGGCTGACTTGAATAATCTGATGAATGAACTTCAGGTTGTTTACAGTGAGAACCTGAAAAAGGAGGGTAAGTCAGAGGCCATCAAACTAATAGTTCATAAGGATGATCAGTCTATGGACCTGTATTCGGATCACTTAAGAATCAAACAGTTGTATGAAAATCTCCTAAGCAATGCTTTGAAGTTTACTAGAAAAGGATCTATTGAATTTGGTTATGAGAAAAATAATGATTCGTTAAGGTGTTTTGTTAAAGATACAGGAATTGGTATTCCTAAAGACAAGCATGAGTTTATATTTCAGCGATTTAGTAAAATTGAGGATGATAATTCAACCGTTTATCGGGGAGTTGGTATTGGGCTGTCTATTTGTAAATCAATTGTAGAGGCTTTGGATGGCGAGATTCAGGTAAAATCACAACCAGGCCAGGGATCTGAGTTTTCATTTGTCCTTCCTGTCAAATAGTCTGAGGCAAAAAGAGCCAAATTTCATCTCAAATATATTTAAGCTATTAGAACTGCATGCTTGCAGATGTTGAACTACAATAGCTTTAATAATACTAGCATTCAAATGTCTGTTTTGTTATTGTTTGGATTTTAAAATATTTCTAAGCAAGAAACTTCCTTATAACCTTTTAAATCAATACGAACTTTAAGATTTAATAATTTATGGCAAAATATTGATATTTAGTAAGCAACATTAACAAATATTATTGTTTTTGTGGTTCAAAATTAAACAATTGGACCAATCCGAAAATCCCGAATAGAGTAGGAGGAGTATGTTGAAAATCCTTAAGAGTAAACAGAATCAAACTTTATGCTATGAAATTATTTACTAAACTTTTTATCGTAGGCTTATTAGCAATTTTATCTTTTGAAGTATCAGCACAAAGTATGTTATACAAAGGTGGTTTAAATATAAGCTCAATGCTTGAGAAAGATGCTGACTATGAATACAGCAGTGATTATGGAATCATGACTGGTTTTCATATTGGTGCAGGTTTTGAATTACCAATAAACGAAATGTTCTCAGTAGAGCCTAACTTTATTTTTACTTCCAAAGGAGCAGATATGACTTTTGAAGATCCTGATTTTGGTCTTTATTCATATGAAGGAACTGTTAAAACTTATTATATAGATGTTCCTATCTATTTCAAAGCTAGTTATGATCTTGGTTTTATGAAAGCATATGCAGCTGCCGGACCATATTTTGGAATTGGAGTAGCTGGTAAAATTGATCTTAAAACTCAATTTCTTGGCGAAGAGATAATTACAGAAAGAGATGTAAACTGGGGTTATGATGAGACTTATGATGATTATAAAACTGTTGATATGGGGGTTAGTTTTGGCGCTGGAGCAGAAATAGGTGCTTTTGTAGCTGGTTTTTATTATGATTTTGGTCTGTCAAATAACTACCCACAAGATATTAATGACTTAAAAACAAACAACAGAGTAATTAGAGTTTCTTTAGGATATAAGCTTGATTTAGCAAAGAAGACTGAGGAATAAACTATATAAGAAATTAAGAAAGGCTTTCTATTTTAGGAAGCCTTTTCTTTTTTATAAAGAAAAATAGCAAACAGCATTCCTCCCGTAAAAATACTACCCGCCATTATTAGAGCATCACTTAAGTTGTAGTGATCAGTATACCAGCCTAAAAGTGGGCTAATTACAGCAAAGGCAATTCTAATAATAAAACTGCGTATTGATAGCACGGTAGCTCTTATATCAGAAGCCGTATTTTGATTAATAAAATCTTTTAAAATTGGGGTGCCCATTCCTCGAACCAGATATATTAGAAATAATATAATTATTCCCCATATTCCATTTGAAAATCCTAACAATATAAAGCCTCCACCTGTAAAAAAGGCAACCATTAGCAAAATGGCTGTTTTTGGCAAAGCAGATTGCAGTTTATAAGCAAAAACAGCTGTGAGAGCTACCGATAGATTTAAGGAAGTCCAAAGAATACCAAACCACGTCAATGGGATGTCGATCGATGTAAAGAATGGTTGAATGAACCATGCCAATGTCAAAGATGTCATTCCGGCAAATGAAGAAAACAGAATGTATGCTCTAAGCATTTTGTTTTGTACAAGTACATATTTCATTGTTTTGGCAATGGCAAGCATTGTTGTTTTTTTGACTTTTTGATGTATCTCAGGTTCAATAAGTAGCAGTGCTGCTGGAATACCTATAAATGCAACGCCTGCCTGGGCAATAAATGGCAACCTGAGACTCACTCCAGCTAATAGTCCACCTAAAATCCCTGCAGCAGCTTCTGAGAAATTACCTAAAGCGGTAATTCTTCCCTCTTGCTTGCTATATTCATCAGCTTTTTTCTGGAAAAACAATGTATCGTAAAGCATTGCCGAATCGGCCCCGGATATAAAACTCATGCTTACTCCAATAAGAAATTCTGCTATTGCAAATCCCCAGAAACCATAAGCAATGCTATAAGCTATAAATCCTCCAAAGCTAAGAATAGTACCTAGTACAAGTGTCTTTTTTCTTCCAAGTACATCAGCCATGTAGCCCGAGGGTATTTCCAGTATTACCACGGTGATGGCATTAATGGCTTTTAAAGTGAAAATATGACGCATTTCCAAACCATTATCCTGAAAAAATATCACAATAATGGGCATGAATAACATGAACCATTTCGAGAATTTAATCAGGTAAAGTAGAAGTATATTATTGTTTATACTCTTGAATTGCATAACGGCAAAAATATAAAATCAATAGATACAATTTTGATAGAAATAAAAAAAGCGCAATAACTATTAGCTATCGCGCTCTTCAATTATCTGTTTCATTTAATCTTTTATTGAACAACCAATTGCTTTTGTCTCTTTTACTTTAGGTTTTTTCCCGGCAAGTAAAGCATCTACAGCTTGCTCAACATATTTTTCTTCAACGTTTTTAGGTTCTCTAGTGCTATCGTCAATAGCTCCGATATACTCTAAGTAGAATTCTCCTCCTTTGTTGCTTACAATAAATACATGGGGTGTACGTGTCGCTCCAAATTCCTTGTAAACAGTTTGTTTCTCATCAAAAATGTATGGGAATGTAAAGCCTTTTTCTTTTGCTCTTACTTTCATTAAGTCAAACGAGTCTTCTGGTTGAATTTTAGGGTCGTTTGGGTTAATAGCTATTACTGGAAATCCTTTAGTTTTGTATTTTTTGTCTAAAGCAATAATTCTATCTTCAGTAGCAACAGAATATGGGCAATGGTTGCAAGTGAAAATTACGATGGCACCTTTGGAATCTTTCATGTCAGCCAATGAAACCATTTTGCCGTCAATGTTCTTTAGTTTAAAGTCGCTTACTTTATCTCCAATCTCATATCCGCCTGCTAATAAGGCTGATGAGATGAGTAGTCCGAATATCAATAATATACTTTTCATTGTTTGAATATTTAATTAAACATTAATTGAATTTGTTTTTTTAATTCTTCTTCGTTAAGCATTCCCTCATGGAAATATTTCTTTGAGCCTTTATAAATTACTGTAGCCGGAATTGAACCGGACCATGATTTGTCTACCCTCGGAATCCATTCGTTAGCCTTGTTATCAGTGGTTATATGGCTATTGAAACTGTAGCCTTTTTTATCTAAATAGGCATTCGCCTTTTGCCATGCATCTTCTCCAAAATCAAGGCTTAAAAAATAAAACTTTACAGGTTTGTTTTTAAAATTTTTATAATTTGCCTCAAAAGCCGGTAACTCTTTTATACAAGGGCCACACCATGTTGCCCAAAAGTTGATAATGTAGACAGTGTCGTTTGAATTGATGAATTCTTGTTTAAACTCATCAAAAGTCCAGACCTTCTGACTGAATACACTCAGGGAACTTATGGTAATCAAAAAAGCAATAAAATACTTCATAGTCTTTTTTTATGAAACAGTAATGATGGGAATTGGTTTAAAAGTTTGTGTTAAAATTGAATAAATTAGTGTCTTTTATGTATTTACGTGTTGTTCTTTTTGACCGTTGAAAACTTAATTACATCATAAAGTGTTGTAATTATGTCAAAGAATAAGGTATTTTAACCTGCTTTTTTTTACATTTAGACTGAAACTTGTATTTTTGCTATAATAAACTAAATTGAAATGCACAAAAACATTATAGTTTCCCTTATTATTACAGCTTTGGTAAGCATTGTTAATTTTAGTATGGCGCAGGATGATCCTGAGACCAAGCTGATTACTAAATATGCTGAAACCAGTTTCGAAAATGGCGATTTTGAGTTTGCCCTTGAGAATTATCTTAAGCTATATGAAAATAATAAAAAGGATATTAATACTAATTTCAGAATAGGAGTAAGCTACACGGAAACCGAAGAAAATAAAACCGGAGGTATTCCTTATTTGGAGTTTGTAATTAGTCATAATAATTTTCCTACAGATGCCTTCTATTATTTGGGAAGGGCATATATGTATGCCTACCGTTTTACGGAAGCAGTTGAAGCACTTTATGAGTATAAAATCAGCGGATTAAATGATAAACTTGTATCCGAAGCAGATCACTTGATTACCATGTCGTATGCGGCGCTGGAATTTATCAACAACCCGAAAAAGGTTGATTTTATTCATTTAGATACGGCTATCAATACAGCTATGAATGATTACCGACCTTTTGTAACTCCTGATGGTGAAAAGCTGTTTTTTGCATCAAATAGTAGATATGTAGATGAACTTGAAGTAAATATATCTGATATATATATTGCCAATGCAAAAGGAGAAGGCTGGGAGGTAGCAGAATATTGGGAGCAAAATACAATTGAACATGAGGAAGTTGCCGGTATAAGTGGTGATGGTGAAAATTTATTCATCTATTCAAATGGTGATTTTTCTACGCATGATATTTCAATGGCCAAGATTAGGAAAAGAGACCTTGAAAGAACAAAGAAGGGGTTTCCAGCTGATAAAATAAACACCAGAGATTTTGAACATGGTGCTACTATTAGCCCTGATGGCAATACACTAATATTTGCAAGTAATAAACCAGGTGGGTTTGGTGGTTTCGATTTGTATTATATGACAAAAGATGATGATGATAACTGGAGTGAGCCTCAAAATATGGGTGGAACAATAAATACACCTTACGATGAGAATTATCCAACTTATGCCAAACAGGGTAAAACACTTTACTTTTCATCCAATGGGCATAGCGGAATGGGTGGATATGACTTATTTAAGGGAATTTATAACGCTGAGAAAGAAGAGTATGGTCTAGTTCAGCAATTGGGTGTTCCTATCAATACGCCTAATGATGAAATGAGTATTTCATGGTTGGAAGATGAAAAAGTTGGATTTATTGCAGCCAATAGAAAAGAAGGATTTGGAGGACTGGATGTATACAAAGTAGTGATTCAACCTGATGCTAGAAATACCAACATTATTGGTACTATTATGGTAGGAACTGAAGCTGCAGCAGAACCTTATTCAGAGGACTTCAATAAGGTTTTTGTTACGCTCTATGATAAGTATGGAAATATTTATGCTAGATATAATGTGTTTGGAAATTTATTTATTTCTCAGGTGCCTCCTGGAGAATACACTTTAGAAATCTACATTGACGGTTCTGCCTCCAAGTATACTGAGGAGCTAAAAATAATAGATACTGGTCAGGATCAGGAAATAAATGAAATATTCTACGTACAGCCCTAGCCATCAAAATATAAACTGCTATTTATGAAAAGCATTTTTTTCAGCATAGGATTACTATTGATGACTTCTGTTATTATGGCACAGGATCCTTTGCGTGAGGGTGATGCTTTTTTCGATGAAGGTAACTATAAAGCAGCCCTTGAGCAGTATTTAAAAGCTCTTAAAAGCAATAAGGACGATGTAACCTTGCAAAATAATATAGGAATTTGCTACCTGGAACTAAACGTTGATAGAAGTCAGGCTATACCTTATATGGAGTGGGTTGTTAAACAGGAAAAGATTGATGAGTATGCGTGGTATGATTTAGGAAGAGCCTACCATTTTGATCATCAATTCGATAAAGCTATTGAAAGTTATCGGAAATTTAATGCTAAAAGTAAGGACGAGGATTTCAAGAAAATGGCAAAGCTGGGTATAGCTCAGTGTGAAAATGCTAAAGTTTTGGTTGGTAAACCCATAGATGTTGAATTTTTTAACGTGGGTGAAAATATAAATACTGAAAATAATGATTTTCAGCCTTATATACCTGCCGATGAGTCTACATTGGTCTTTACCTCCGATGATAAATATGATAGTCGCTATAAAATTCACATTAACAATGTTTTAATCTCTGAAAAGAAAGATGGTGTATGGGAGAGATCAAAAAATGTTGGTATAGTAAATAGTCAGGAAGATGAGTTTGTCTCAGGTTTGGCTGCTAATGACCAATGGCTTTTTGTGAAATATCAACGATATGAAGCTTTTGATGATATTTATATGGCTGAGAAAAAGGGAGCTCGAATCTCAAAGCCTGTAGATATGGGCGATAAAATCAACACTAAGTATGTGGAGAGTGGAGCTACGCTAACACCTGTTGGTGATACGCTATACTTTGCTTCTGATAGGGAAGGTGGTCTTGGAGGAATGGATATTTGGATGTCAATTCGTTTACCTGATGGTGATTGGGGTACACCCATAAATGTAGGTGAACCAATTAATACACCATATGATGAAGATTATCCTCATATGATGAGCGATGGTGTAACCTTCTTCTTTAGCTCCACCGGACACAATAGCATGGGTGGTTACGATGTTTTCAGGACCAAATTGAATACTTCAACCGGCAAATTTGCCCCGCCAAGGAATTTTGGATATCCAATAAATAATACTTACGATAACCTTTCGATTGCTATGTCATCTAATTTCAGATATGCCTATGTGGCGGATGTGAGAAAAGAAGGAATGGGGGGGATGGATATATATCGCGTGGTTTTCAATAATGTTGACGCAAATATTTTTTTGCATAAAGGCTCATTCAAAGTGGGTGAAGGTGCTGAACTAAATATTTCTCAGGAGGCAAATATTGTTGTTGAAGTTACTAATAAAGAAACCAATGAGGTTCAAGGTAAATACAAATATAATGTAGCTAAAAATGAGTTTCTTATGGCTTTACCCCCTGGAGACTATACCGCTTCAGTCAAAATAGATGGCTATAAAGAAGTCAATCAAGAAATATTAGTGCCTGACCTATTACCAAATAGAATTTTTAATATCAAAATAGCATTGCAACCGGAATAATATGGATTTAAATCTGCAAAAACCAATCGTATTTCTCGATCTTGAAACTACTGGAGTTGACTTAGTGAATGATAGGATTATTGAATTTTCGTTTATCAAAATACATCCAAACCAAAAGGAAGAGGTTTGGACGCAGCGGATAAATCCGGGAATGACTATTCCTGAATCTTCTATTGCTATTCATGGAATTACTGATGAGGATGTGGCCAATGAACCTTTCTTCAAAGATATTGCTAAAAAAGTGGCTGCTTACCTGGAAGGTTGTGATTTGGCTGGCTACAATTCCAATAAATTTGATATACCGTTGCTAGCTGAGGAATTGGCCCGTGCAGAGGTTGATATCGATCTGAAAAAGAATCGATTAATCGATGTGCAAACCATTTTTCATAAAATGGAGCAACGCACACTCGAAGCTGCTTATAAGTTTTATTGCGAAAAAGATCTTACCAATGCACATAGTGCAGAGGCTGATACCAGAGCCACTTATGAGGTTTTAAAAGCTCAGTTAGATCGCTATAAAGAAGTAGATTTTAAAGACAAAAATGGAACTGTTTCTCAACCTGTTGTGAATGATATGAGTGCGCTCTCAAAATTTTCTCAGCAGAATAAGAATGCAGATTTTGCAGGTCGTGTTGTTTTCAATCAGGATGAAGTAGAAGTTTTTAACTTTGGTAAATATAAAAATGTTCCGGTAGAGGAAGTTTTTGAAAAAGATCCAGGTTATTACTCATGGATTTTGAATAGCGATTTTCCCTCTTATACAAAAAGGGTACTAACTGCTATTAAGCTTCGCAAAATGATGAAATAGTATATTTTTTCACAACATTAAAAGTATTTTCGATGAAAATCATTGCCATAGGTCGTAATTATATCAATCACGCCAAAGAACTTAATAATGAAGTGCCCAAAGAGCCAGTGTTTTTTATGAAACCTGAAACAGCTCTTTTGCAAAAGAACCAACCATTTTATTATCCTGAGTTTTCAAAGGATATACACTATGAAGTGGAGCTGGTTATTAAAATTAACAGGGTTGGTAAGCACATTCCCAAAGAGTTTGCAAATCGTTATTTTAGCGAAATTGCTTTAGGAATAGATTTTACGGCACGCGATCTTCAGCAAAAAGCCAAGGAGAAAGGTTTACCCTGGGAAAAAGCCAAGGCGTTTGACCACTCGGCACCAATTAGTAAATTTTTCGATAAGAATGATTATAAGTCTATCAACGATATCAATTTTTCGCTTGTCAAAAATGGGGAAGTGGTTCAAAATGGAAACTCTTCAGATATGATTTTCCCCGTAGATAGTATTATTGCATATGTTTCACAGTTTGTAACCCTGAAAATAGGGGACCTTATATTTACTGGTACTCCTGAGGGAGTTGGACCTGTTCAGGTTGGGGATAAATTAGTGGCGAAATTAGAGGGTAAGGAAGTGCTTACTGTTGATATTTTGTAGTTCTATTTAAAGTGCTTTTTAGCTATGGATGATACAAAATACAATATCTCCGTTGTTTCATATACTAATACGCTTCCGTTTAAAGTGGCCCTCGAGAACGATGCTTCCATTAAGAAGTTTGCAAATCTTACTTATGATAATCCGGCTGTTTGCGCGCAAAAATTATTAAAAAATGAAGCAGATATTGGATTAATTCCTGTAGGAGTTTTACCATTACTTGATGAATATCATATAATTAGCGATTATTGTATTGGAGCTGTAGGTCAGGTCGAAACAGTTAAGTTGTATAGCAATACACCAGTATCCAAATTAAAAACAATCTATCTTGATCCTCAAAGCAGAACTTCAGTAAATCTTGTTCAGGTGCTAGCTGCCAAGTTTTGGAATATTTCTCCTCAATTTAAGAAAGGTGATGGTCAAATTAAAAATGGGGACTTAAATCCGGAAGAAGGGTTTGTGCTAATTGGAGACCGCACTTTTGGTTTGGCTTCGAAATATAAATTTGAATATGATTTAGCAGAAGAATGGCAAAAAATGACCGGTTTACCATTTGTTTTTGCAGCATGGGTAGCCAATAAACCTATTGATAAATCGTTTGTAAAAATGTTTAACGAGTTGCTTAAAAGTGGTGTCGATATGATTCCAGCAATTTCAAAATCATATCAAAAAGAAATGAATGGAAGCGTAGACTTACATCATTATTTCACGCATTGCATCAACTACCCGCTTGATGATGATAAGAAGAAAGCAATGAATCTGTTTCTGTCTTATATGAAAGAACTTGGTTTGTGAGTTAATACCGAACTATACAAATTATAATAACATGGTAGGAGTAAAACTAACCTACAAGGTCTTTTGCGCTGAAGGCGCATAAGCACTTGCATAGGACAACGTCCTATGGTAATGTCCCCGTTTAAAACATTGCCCTGAAAGGGCAAAAGAAGGTATCAAAAGAATTATTTTACTTTTCGCTTTGCTCTGCTACAATCCGCTTCAGATAAACACTAACTATCAACTTTTCAAAGTGAACCATTACAACCTGTCGTAATATTTTGTAATTTCATCCGAAATTAATCTTATTAGTGATGAATCAAATTATTCGTGTCATAATAACTATTTCATTGTTGTTTGTTAGTTTACAATTAATTAGCAACGATACAACTTTAGTTTACCTATACGATATAAAGCAGGAAATTGGGCCTGAAGTCTGGCGGAATACTCAAAAAGCATTTGATGAAGCAGAAAAAATAGATGCCGGTATAGTTCTAATTCACATGAATACCTATGGAGGAATGGTGAATGCTGCAGATAGTATTCGCACAAAAATTCTAAATGCAAAAATTCCGGTGTGGGTCTTTATCGATAATAATGCAGCATCAGCCGGAGCTTTAATTTCAATTGCATGCGATAGTATTTATATGCGTCCAGGCGGAAATATTGGCGCGGCAACAGTAGTTGACCAAAGTGGGCAGCCTGTGCCTGATAAATACCAATCGTTTATGCGCAGTATGATGCGTTCTACAGCAGAATCACACGGAAAGGATACAGTTGTGACAGCTAATGGTGATACGGTATTTGAATGGTATCGTGATCCTGCTATTGCAGAGGCCATGGTTGATCCTAGGCTTGCTGTTGAAGGAGTTGTAGATAGTGGTAAAGTAATATCTTTTACAACTACTGAGGCTATCCAAAATGGTTTTTGTGAAGGTAAAGCAGAAAATATAAAAGAAGTACTTGAGCAAGGTGGAATAGAACATTATGAAATTGTGAAGCAGGAGCTATCGGCAATGGACATGATTATTAATTTCCTGATCAATCCATTTGTGCATGGAATTTTGATAATGATTATTATTGGAGGATTATATTTTGAATTGCAATCACCTGGTATTGGTTTTCCATTGGCGGCAGCTGCTTTAGCTACCATGCTCTATTTTGCCCCACTTTATTTAGAGGGTATAGCAGAAAATTGGGAAATATTAATTTTCATTGTTGGTGTTGTATTGATAATGGTTGAGATATTTGTGATTCCGGGCTTTGGTGTGGCCGGAGTATCTGGAATTGTAATGGTTCTAGCAGGCTTGACTTTGGCTATGATTGATAATCTAGAATTTCAGATGAACCCTAATTATATGGATACTGTGTTGAAGTCTCTCGGAACAGTTGTAATATCATCTGTTGGAGCTATGGTATTGGGAATTTGGGGGAGTAAAAAGATGTTTGACGGTGCTGTTTTCAGTAGGTTGACATTGGCAAGTACACAGCAACGTGAAGAGGGTTTTATTAATGTGAAAAAGGAATTTATGGAAATGGTAGGTCGCAAAGGTGTTGCTATAACTGTACTTCGTCCATCTGGTACTATTGAGATAGGAGAGGAGCATTTTGATGCTAAAGCTGAAAATGGTTATATTGACAAAGGTATGCCGGTGGTGGTAACTCGTACTTCTGCATCTCAGCTTTATGTAGAACTGGATAAAGAAGGCTGATATGGACAGTTTAATAATTGATCATTATAAATCGGATGATTTTCCCCAAATTGCAACTTTATGGAATGAGCTGGGATTAGGTGGTGCTGAAAGGGGAGATGATGCCAATGTGATTTCGCGAACGCTAAAGAATAATGGAGCATTTTTTGTTGTTAGAATGAAGTTGCGAATAATAGGAACAGCATGGATTACTAATGATCAACGAAGATTATATTTGCACCATATGGGTGTGGCAAAAGAGTTTCAAAATCAGGGTGTGGGTTGGAGGTTAATGCAACATTGCCTTGATTGGTCTAAAAAGATGGGTTTACAACTTAAGTTGGAGGTTAATACGGCCAATAAAAGTGCAGTACATCTATACAAAAAAATAGGATTTAAACATTTGGGAGATTATGATGTGTACATCATTCGTAGTTATGATAATCTTCCCCACAAAAAATAGTTTCGATGAAATATATAATAATTGGTTCTATCATTTTTTTGACATTTCTGAATGTTAATGCTCAAAATATTGCAACGGGCAAAAAGGCTTTAGAGTATTTAGCTAGTGATAAACTCGAAGGACGCGAACCCGGTACTAAAGGGTGTAAACTAGCTCGAGAATATATTGATCAGTGGTTTTATGACCATT
Source organism: Salinivirgaceae bacterium (assembly GCA_002869335.1). GTDB lineage: Bacteria > Bacteroidota > Bacteroidia > Bacteroidales > Salinivirgaceae > Salinivirga. The sequence continues at coordinate 12,858 of PKTE01000271.1, forward strand.
GGTTAGGACGATTTTCTTTTGGCTACCAGCAAGAGTTTGATATTAATACAGATATTAAAATTGATAAGTCTACATCATTTACAATGAGTAAAAACGAGGCAATATTGAATGATGATTTTTCTCCCTTTATTTTTAGTGCTGAGAAAAACTTAAAAGCCCCGTTGGTGTATGGCGGAACAGATTTAACGAAGAAGTTAGTAGATATTAGTGGCAAATGGGCATTAATATATTTACAAGCCGATAATGATAATGCCCCTGGTTTCAGAGATATTATGGATCAGGTAATGACAGCACGTGATCAAAAAGCTGCCGGTGTTATAATTGTTTCTCAGACTAATCTAACTGAAGATAGTGAGTTTTTTCCATTTCGTTTTTCAAGGATGGCAGTGAGTCTGGATATCCCTGTAGTTCAAATTTCACGCAATTACTTAAATCAGTTGTTGTTAGTTAGTGATTTATCATTAAGGAAATTGAGAAAGTGGAAAGTCGTTAAAATCAATGAGCAATTAAAGGATGTAAATATTGCAGCAAATATAAAGTTTGATCATATTCACACAACCACAGCAAATGTAGCGTCATTTATAGAAGGTGACCAAAGTAATGATTGGATTGTAGTTGGAGCTCATTACGATCATTTAGGTTATGGCGGTTATGGTTCCGGTTCAAGAGTGCCTGATGAAATTGGTATTCATAATGGAGCTGACGATAATGCCTCTGGTGTTGCAATGGTACTTATGATGGCGGAATATTTCAAAAAGCATCCTCCAAAATCAAATATGGCGTTTGTCCTTTTCGGAGCTGAGGAAATGGGGCTTCTGGGTTCAAAATATTTTGTAGATAATTTACCATTTCCAAAAGAGAAAATAAAGGCCATGGTAAACTTTGATATGGTAGGTAGGGTAGAAGATTCCGTTTTGAAAATAATAGGAGTAAATACTGCTACAGAATTCGAATTGCTGCTTGAGCAATGGAATGATCCATTAAAATTATCGCTTGGTAAGGGTGGTTACAGCGGTTCAGATCAGGCTGCGTTTTATGCAGAGAATATCCCTGTATTGTTCCTCAATTCAGGTTTGCACGACGATTATCATAAACCAACTGATGACATTGAAAAAATAAATTTTGAGGGTATGGAATTGGTTGGTCAGCTTGCCGTTAAACTTTTAGATTCACTTACAAGTCCTACGTATAAAGTTACATTTCAGAAAGGCAAAGAGAAAATGGCAAAAGGTGGTCGTACTACCTTAAAAGTGAAAATGGGAATTATGCCGGATGTGGCAGGCGCAGTAAAAGACGGTATGGCAGTAGATGGTGTTACTTCTGATGGACCTGCAGATAAAGCAGGTGTTCTAAAAGGGGATGTAATCATCCAAATGGGTGAGAATAAAATCACCAATATTTATGACTATATGCATCAATTGAAAAAATTGGAAAAAGGTCAAACTATAAAGGTTATTGTCAAGCGTGGAGGTGAAAACGTTGAATTAAAAGTACAATTTTAGAAATGAAAGTAGTAAAGATTATACTCATATGGGTAGCAGCTATTGTGATTACCCTTTCGGCCGCCATTTATCAGAGAATGACAGGTCCTACGTATCCATTACGATTTAAAACAGAGGTAAATGGAGAAGCGTATAAGTTTAAACTTACAAGAAGTGCTTCCATAGGAAAAGGATGTACTGTGGAAATACCAGCGAATGAGAATGTGGCAAAAGCCAAAATCGTATATCGTAAGTATCCCGGTAATTTTAAGTACGATACACTTTCCATGAATAAGGATACAGCAACCTGGAATGTTCAGTTGCCAGTACAGCCCGCTGCAGCCAAATTAGAGTATTTTGCTTTGTTGTATAATGAAAACGGGAAGTTACTTTTCGAAAACTCAGATAATACAGCTATTGTGAGGTTTAAAGGAGATGTGCCTGCCATTGTACTTACGCCACACATTATTTTAATGTTCCTGGCTATGTTGTTTAGTACAGCGGCCATGCTTATGGCAGTGTTTAAATTTGGAAATTTCAGATTAACTTCCTTTGTTACTTTAGGACTTCTTGCTGTTGGAGGCTTAATTCTTGGACCAATAGTGCAACATTATGCTTTTGGAGAAGCCTGGACAGGGTGGCCTTATGGTAAAGATCTTACAGATAATAAAACTTTAATCACAGCTATTTTTTGGATAGGGGCTGTTGTACTGAATATTAAGAAACCACGGAGGTGGGCAGTAATTATTGCTGCAGTTGTTTTATTAGCAGTATATTCCATCCCACATTCAGCACGAGGATCAGAATTCGACCATAAATCAGGAGAAATTGTAACCGGCTAAAATTATGGAAAACCGTGGTGTGAATTGATCATTTCAATTCACACCAATCATCATACAAGTTATTTTATGACATAACTGACTGCAAGTCGCGGTGTGAATTTGGACATAGTAGAAGAAAAGAGATGATTTTTTTACCCTGCCAAAATAGCGTTCACGCTGCGACTAAAAGTATCCGGTATCCAATGCCCATCCCGCAGCTCACTAACTCTTTCCGATTACTCATCGGGACAGGCTTTAAAGGAGAGGACCTCCATCCCACATCCCTAACAATTCGACTTAAATCTGAAGTTCCATCCCATATCCAACATTCACGATCCATGATCCACGATGCCGAAAAATAAAAAATCTTTGATTTTTGTAATTTTTCGAGCATCCACGAAAAACAATTCAAATTGAAAATTTGAGTTTTTCGGGATCCACGATCCATTATCCATTATCCAAGATCTTTTTTTTCAAAAAAGTCTTGTTTATCTAAAAATCTAATGTTAAAATTGCAACCGGAAACGGACAAGGACATAAAACAAGTTTAAAACATGAAAAAACAGAGCTTATTTGTTGCAGCTATGCTGTTTAGTATATTTTGCAATGCCCAAACCTC
>PKTE01000270.1 GCA_002869335.1 Salinivirgaceae bacterium
AGATAAAAAATTGCTTTAGCTCTTTGTATTGCCTGTGCAGCACCTGCCGCCGAATCAAGATCAGGGTCAGAAATACCTATTGAGCCCGATCCAAGTGGTGAGCCATTAAGTAAATACGAAGGTAACTCTGATGGGCTAACTCCATATTTATAATAGTCGAGATTTTTGGTTTGACCGAAGATTGTTATGGATAACGATACAGCAATCAGCAATAAAAAAATTCTTTTCATGTCATTAGATTATCTTATCCGAAGATAATATATCTAAAGTTATTTGAAAAGAATTTATAGTATAAGTATCTACTAATAAAATGTTAAAAGCGTCAAATACGCTCAGATATCTTATCAGCAATGGATTTCATTTCTTCAGGATTCAATTTAAGTTTTGGATTTGCAAAATTGATATCCTGCTCATTTTCTAGTGGAATAAGATGAATATGAGCATGAGGAACTTCCAAGCCCAACACAACAACACCAACTTTCTCACAAGGAAAAACCTCTTTAATGGCTTTTGCTACTTTTTTAGATACAATATGTAAGCCACTCAATTCCTGATCATCAAGATCAAAAATATAATCTACTTGACTTTTAGGAATTACCAGGGTGTGGCCCTTTTTTAAGGGTGAAATATCGAGAAATGCATAATATTTTTCATCTTCATATACTTTGTATGAAGGTATTTCCCCTTTAACGATTTTTGTAAATATTGTATCCATAATATTATAATTAATTCATTGGTGAAATTTCAAGTATTTCAAATTCAACATTCCCAGCAGGGACCTGAATTAATGCTTTATCTCCGACCTTTTTACCTAATAACCCTTTTGCAATAGGTGTGCTTACGGCAATTTTTTGCTGTTTTAGATCAGCTTCTGATTCTGATACTATGGAGTATTCCATCACAGCCTTGTTTTTACTATTACGGATTTTAACTTTTGTCATGATCTGAACCTTTGAAAAGTCAATTTTTGACTCATCAATTACACGAGAATTTTGAATTAGTTGTTCCATCTTAGAAATTCTCAATTCTAATAAACCCTGTGCTTCTTTGGCTGCATCGTATTCTGCATTTTCAGACAAATCTCCTTTATCACGAGCTTCAGCAATAGCTTGAGATGCTTTTCGTCTCTCCACTGTTTTAAGCTGGTCAAGTTCGTCTTTCAACTTCTTTAAACCTTCTGCTGTCACATAATTCAACTTCGACATAATTCAAAATTTTATTTCGGAATAATATAAATGAAAAAACCCACCCAACCGGATAGGAATATAGCAAATACAAATTATTCGTTCGTTTGTTTAAAAATAAAAGAATCCCGGATAACCGGGATCCTTTTAACAATTATAATATATTTTATAATATAATTCTAGCACCTATAGAGTGAACACCATTAAATGCTTCGGTTGCTCTATATGAATAATCAAAGGCCAATTTAGAACCACTTTCTTTGCTTAAAGGTATCATTACCGATAAACCTCCAGTAGGCCCAGAAAACACAGTTGTACTTGTATTTTCATTCAAAATACCTTTTTCAGCTATAAATCCACCTCTTACTTGCAAATATTCCATAAATGAATATTGTAATCCAAGATGAATATTATCCTTGGTAAATGAATTTGATGTAAATGCAGTTGCTAACTGAACTACATTTCCTTCGCTAATAAAGAAATCATAAGAAGCACCGATTCTAATTAAAGATGGTAATTCAAATTCTCGCTCACGATATTCAAGTGTTTGAATAGTTCCATTAGGAGTCATTCCTTGAAATGAAACACCATCACCTTTAAATCGCATAGTTGGACCAACATTTTGCATCGCAATACCAAATTTTAATTGGTCATTTTCGCCTGCTATATATTGGATACCGGCATCAATTGCAACACCGTTTGCTTTTACGTTTGATATTGACTCATTAATAACCTTAATAGCTACCCCACCATATATAGAATTAGAAAACTCTCTGGCATAAGCTATAGTTATATTTGTATAAGCCGGACTAAAAAATGATCCATCTCCATCAGGCTGTTCTGTAGTAGTTTTAGCAATATCTCCAAAGTTGTATGCTACTACACTACCAGAAAGAGAACCAGATTCTCCGACATGTTGCGAAAATGCAAATGAGTTAATACCAATACCAGCTCCAGATAGATAATCTGTATACGTAAAACCTAATTGAGTTTTATCTGTAAAAGCGGTACCAGCAACATTGAGAAAAATACCTTCTAATCCTTGAATAGAAGCTACATTAGCATTACCAAACCCGGAAGATGCAGCCCATGGATTAAAAAGTAACTCACTGGCTCCTGCTTCACCTGCGCGCTCATCGTTACCAGCGAACAAGTTCGGAGCAATAATCGTTAGGACGATTACAGTAAAAATTATATGTGTTATCTTTTTCATAATCAACATGTTTCTTTTTTCTAATTAAAATGAGCTTAAATCATCCGGACGAAGAACTCCAAACCATTTAAGGGTTTTCTCTCCAACACCGGGTGCCTCCACATGAATAATGTACATTCCTCCTGCAATTGGCACCTGATAATTGTTTTTAAGATCCCATTCAACAATTGTTGAAGCATTATCTTTTTCAAAAGATCTTACCAGTGTACCTGCCATATTATAAATTTTAATACTAGCACGTCGAGGAAGATTTGTAATTTTTACAAGATATTCCAATGGAGCGGTTTCGTAATTGTTACCTCCATAATAAGGGTTAGGTACTACATTTACTGATTCCAATGCATCTTCAGCAACAGCATTTACATTGAATTCTGGCACATAATCATCCAAAGTAAATTTATAAATTGGATAATTATAGTTCATTGGATCTGCGAGCTCATTCATTCCTTTTCCGACAACATAAGGCTTAGCAACACGTAATTCTATGCGTAGATCATTATCTGGCATTTCATCATAAGTATTAAACTGGTATCCTGTTCTGGTATAAGGAATAGCAGTCCAAGCTATGAATTTAAGATAATTACTTGCATCTTCTTCTAATTTATCTCTTAAGTAGAAAACACCACGTGTTTCATCATTATCTACATATGAGTCCATATATATATCTGGATTAGGCTTAAAGTTAGTTTCACTAGCAAACACATAAATAAAATGTTTACCACCAAAAATAACGTTATCATCTTCTGAGTAAATTGTTTCAACTGGGTTCCACAACATATCTCTACCGTTATGTCCTACTAACCATGAACTTTCACCGAAAGCCATCATCAAACGACGACCATTGTCAAGGTCGATTGCATAACCGGGGAACCAACTCCAACCACTATCACTAACAAAGTTAGGATCGTTTGGATTAAGAGAAGCTACATCACTTGTAGATGAATTTCCATCTTTATCTAACGAAGGAGCGGCACGCAATTGGAATTTCAATACACCACCTTCAGAGTTAGGATTGATAACGTCACCATCTGCGGTAACTGTATTCTCAGCCATCTCAAAAACAGGAACACGAGTCCACTTGCTACGATCCTTTGTAAGCACGATATCCACACTTGGGAGAGTAACTCCTAAGGAGCTAGTTGGCCAATCTTGTCCAAGACTACCTGGTACTTGAAGTCCAACACCACTACCATGCGAAGGTCCATGCTTTTGGAATGAAGCATATCTATATGGAGACCACTTACCAAATACTACGTTTTCAAAAACTTGATCTGGGTCAGGCCATAATTTTAAATCATTCCACTCAGGATTGTTAGCATATAATGAACTACCCGAACGAATCCAGTTACTATAAGTTTGACCTTCATCATCAGGAATAAAATCTAGCCAAGGCTCTTCAGGATTGTCAAATGTCATGCTAGAACCAACATAACCGTTTTGTATTCCAGTTCCAAATAAGTGTTCGAAATAGTTTAATCTAGCAGACATTGGATATTCGAATAATTCGATCTCAACAGAAATACCTAATGTGTCAAAAACAACTTCATTTTTATTAGAAAGGAAATTTGGTGAATAAGCTAAAGTATCTATATATCCAAATTCCTCTTTTGCTAAGAACCACTTACTATCTGCTATTAATCCCCAGCTACCTTGTGCGTTTAATGAATCAAGGGCACTCTGTACAAAATGTTCAGGGTTATAAATTTCATGGTCAATACCTACGTAATAAGTACCAGCTTTAACATTAAATGGATCAACAATTTTAACGTTCAAAGGTCCATGATTAGGAGCATATGTTACATCGATACCTTCTTTATCGTTGTAATTTGTCATAATTTCATCCTCAACACCATCAGCTAACTTTAAGTATCGACGTCCGTTACCCTCACCTTCGATCTTAGTAACTGAAGGTTGATCGCCATAATCAGCAAACAACACGTTACCACCATCTTGCATATTAGTTGGATGAGGAATTACTTCATAAGTCTTAATTTGACCATTCACACCTTTTCTACTACCTAAATAAGGCTCTTTCTGTCCATTTAATGAGGTAGAATCAGTTTGAATATAAGGTTCAAATTCATTATGAGCATAAGCAACGGCTACAAAATAATATTTTTTATTGTTTACAAGTTTATTAGATGAACCTGTAGAAAATTTATCTGTAGTAATTTCAAATGTATGCTGAATACCATTGTTATTGGCTTCCACCATAACCTCTGGTCTAAAACCGTTAATATCAGCATCAAAATACCAGTTAACAAGATTTCCTATATCATCTTTTAAATCACACTGAAATACAAGTTGAGAAAAATTGTTATTTCTTAAATTTTCAAGAGAAACAGTTGGGTCAACTAACTGATATACTTGATATCCCTGGAATTTAAATTTATTATCAGCATAATTTACAAGGAAAGGATCTGCTTGATTATATTGCTCAAGATAGTTATTTGACTCAACAGGATTACTGATGTGTACAATAAACTTCTGATCCATTTCAATAATTGATAATTCAGGAGCATCAGGTCCATCAATCAATTGGAAACACTGTTCAAATAATGTCTGCGCTTTATCATCTGCTTTTTGTACTGCTTTAACACTAGCAAAAGGATCTGCATCATAAGCTCTTGCCCATACAGCTCCTGTTGTAATATCATTTACATTACCTGGTTCCAAAGTAAATGGACCAGCAGATTGCACGAAACGTTGATCGGCAGGTGTACCATCGGTACCATACTGAGTCCAGTCAGTATCAGTAGGAACATTACCTGAAGTTCCCCAGAAACAATCGTTATCAGTTTCACCTGGATACATAAAGTCAGCATCAAGCGGACCATCATCGTGACCACTTCCACCGTGTGTCATTCTTTTACCATTTTTCCAAAATCCAGTTAAGTATCTATAATAATCCTGTGCTACAACAGGGTCACCATAATTACCACCACCATTTGTAAAATATATGAATCGTCTCATTCCCCAACGCTCATTGTCAGCAATACCATCACCGAAATTCAATCCGTTAATGTTACCATTGTCATAAACAGACTCCAGACTTTGAACAGAATCAGTAATTCCATCACCATCAACATCAACAAAACCTCTATCACAAACTATGGTTCCATCAGGGCCATAACTTGATAGCTCATCGTTATTGGTTTTATCTTTATAAGGTCCTTCGAAAAAGTCAATACCAATAGCTGGAGGAAATTTTCCATAACCAGGTCCTGATACGTCATCATCATCATCACCATTATAAATGTAACCTAAACCACGTTTTACATCACAACCTACATAATCATCAAAAGCATATCCCATATCAGCATCTGTCCATACTCCAAAATATGCTTCTTTTAATGTATAAGTAGATCTGTTAATGATTTGGTAGTTATAGAAAGTCATATTATTTAACTCATCGTCTGTTGCGAATGCAAAAGCCTGAGCTCTAAATTCCATTCCAATTGCTTCACCGTTAGTTTCACCATGTACATTACCGCGATCATTATATACCCACCATAATGTAGCATCCCCAAACAATTGCATGTCTTCGTTATCGAGACTATCTGCAATATTTTCAGGAACAGAGTTACAATCGTAATTATTACTATTAAAAATATAATATGGGTAATCACCAGCACCAGGATTATAAGCTCCATCACCATCAACATCCTTAAATGGTGCTAAATAATAGTCATAAATATCTTCAGTAGGTCCGTGAGCAGGCCAGTTAGCAATAACCTCTGGAACAGAGTATCCAGGAAAATCTTGTTCTGGATTTTCTGAATTTTTATATCCAATAAATTCAGTAACCATACTACGTGTCACATAATAATGACGGTCATAGCGCGTACAGATCTCAGGTGTAACGTTACCTTTGTTCTCACCTGATTTTACAAGTGGTCCCGGATAATAGTCTACTCCTAGTGCACGGAACTTATTACCTGCAAAACGAAGCTGTCCATTAGTATCAGTACCACCAACCCAAATGGATCCGGCAAATAACGCACTAACGCCTCCATCTTTAGGTACAACATATCTGGCAGTTCCAGCTAAATCCCACCACATGTCTCCACCATTATGAATCATGGCTTTAACATTATTAAACTCAAGATATGAGCTTGAAGTAGGTGGTAGACAACCTGAACCGACAGACTTGATGCTTTTCTTATTTCCCTGACTCACATCTTTTTCAGGTCTGGCAAAACCCGAAAGAGCGACGAAAGAGAATAAAACTATCAATATCGTTAAAATATTAGGTCTTTTCATTGTAATAAAATTTATTCTTCTCATAAAGATTAGAAACTTAGCATTAATCCAACTCTGAATCTTCTAGGCATATTATAGTTATATTGATTATCCATATACAATCTGTAGAAGTTTACATATGAATCGGGATTATTTTGATCATTGATCTCATTTTGGTTACCTGAGAATGTTAAATATCCATTATCATCAGGGTTTCCTGTTGTAGAGTAAACACTAAGAATATTCTGTGTATTCAAAACATTACTAATGTCAGCATATACATTCAAAACGAATTCTTTACCGCTATCATCTTCTGACTTACCAATTTTGAATATGAAATCTTTATCAACTCTCATGTTCATAGTTGTACGCCAAGGCATTTCAGAACCATTAATACGTCCGATCAACGCATTAGTAGAAATATCTCTATAACTATATGGTGTACCTGAACCTGTATTGAGCACGATGTTAACTCCGGCATTTGATAATATATCTTTACCAAATAGTTTTGGGCCATTGTAATCCTCTCCATCTGAGAATCTATAATCTAATGTAAATACAAAACTATGAGGTCTATCAAAGTCTAAAGGATTAATCGTACGCAAGTTAGGCTGACCTGCTCTTACAAGTGTTAAAGCTGTAGTTGGGTCAGAACCAGTTCCTTTAGCAAACTGTAATGTATAGGATGCTCTAAGTGAAACGTTTTTAGTTCTACGTAAATCAAATGTAGTAGTGAAACCTTTAACAGTACCAAAGTCAAGGTTGTCATATGTTAGGTAGTTAACAGGGTAAGCTCCCTGAATATTTCTAACCTGTACCATATCACGCATCTCTCTATAGAAGGCTGAGATTTTAATAGAACTAGTTTTACCTAATTTTTGTTGGAAACCTAATTCGTAATCAATAGTCTTCTCTGGTTTCATATCTGGATTATTTAAAACAGCACCTTCATTTGAGAAGATATTTAAATAATCAATATATTGTAAACGAGCACCATTGGTTGGTCTTTTTGTTAAAATATCATAGTGAGCAAAGAACAACGCTTCATCAGAAATTGGGAAAGAGAATGAAATACGTGGCATCCATACTAACTGTGGATCGTAATCAGTGAAAGCTTTCATAAATCCGTCACTACCTACAGTAGCATTATTTGGATCTTTAAGTAGAGGTTGAATACCTTTTCCACCTTCAATTGTTTGAGGGTCATTAGTCAACTGACCATCAGCAGTATACCAGTTTTCACCATCTCTAAAACCTTTGATTATCATATCATCAGCATTTGCAGAAAAATCTTCTACATATACTATAGCTCCATCAGGAATACTTTGCGACTCAACTCCAACTTCCTTCGCATTGTATGCATCAAAGAATAAGTATTTGTCTTTTAGAACTTTTTGGTTAAGATCGTAATAGTCAAGTCTTAGACCTACATTGAATACGATATCTTTAAATTCAAATTTATCTTGAATATATCCAGCGGCATAAATTGGTTGATAAACCGGAATCTCTCTCAAGTATCTTTCGTTACCTGCTCCATCAGTATATTTTGCTGTGAAGAAATCATTGAAAGTTACATCCGCTCCAATTTTTTCACCTTTGTGATTAAATCCATAATAAGCTACATAACTATTTCCATTGTTGAAAAGTTCGTCAGCAGAGAAATAAGAAATATCTAAATCCTCAGGATCAAAACCATCAACGTTAATCCATGTACCTTCATCATAATTATCAGGATCACTTGCAATCAACCTTTGGCGAAGATTGTAATCGAACAGATATTGGTTCTGAGTAGAAACCAATCTAGGATAATCAACTGTATCATTAAATACAGGATTTCCATAAGGGTCTGTAATAGGATCGCCATTCATATCTTCCACAACACCTGGCATTGGGTTGTTCAAATCTAACTGAGTAATATGATCGTTCATATAGCGACGAGCTAACGTCCATAATCCAGTTGGACTTGCGGCATAAGATCTGTCGAATCTTAGTTCAACCTCAGCACCTGCAGAAATTGCATGATCACCAATATCGAATGAACCAGAACCAGTAAAGCGTAGCTGACGTGAATCATATTTATTATATTGATTCCAAACTGTTCCAGGAACAGCAATTGTACCAAGATCCTGAAGAATGATATTATCCATTTGATCACCATTCTGATATCCACCACCAAGAACAAGGTCTGTTACAGTAGGATATCCGGCAATAATATTATTTACAGGATTATAGTTTTGGTAATACAATTCATTATATCTCGCAGCTGCAGGAACATATGAACTTGAGATAATTGTATCTAAAGTTTGGATAAATCCATTGTGAATATATCCAGTGTAACCCGATACAGTATCAATACCATATGCATAAGAGTTTACAGAACGAATTTTGTAATCTCCATAATGGCCATATTTGAAAAGGTCATCTTTAAACTCTTCGTGCTCTATTCCACCTATTGATTGTGTCCAGTCTGCCTGAAGCGTATAATAGATATTTTTAATTAACGCTGCTTTTTGGTCTTCCGATACTTCAGCATTTTTGAAGCGGTGAGTCCAACGAGCAAAAGCACGCCATGTTAAATCACTTGATTGTGGGTTTTCATCAGAATTCATAAATTGATATGATCTGATGTAGTTACTAGACTTATTATAAGTAAGGTTACCTCCAATTGTGATATTGGCACCTTCGAAAGGTTTAATATCAATTTTTCCAGAGAAGTTTCCTCCCCAGTTGGCAGTATTCTCACGTGCATGTATCTTCTCAAAATCAGATGCTCCCAAATATTCCGCTCTCAACACAGTTGAAGGAGAATATGGATCAGGCACAATTGGATTTTGAGTTAAATCATCAATAACATCGTCTTTAACTTTCCAAATATCAGTTGAGAATGGTCTACCATCTTTAGTATAAGTAACCTCAGCAGATAAGAAATAACCTGCAATTGGTTTTTTAGTTACTTTAGTAGGATCATTAGCATCAACTACTTTTTTGGAATAAAGAGGGCCTGATAAACTAAGAGCTGCAAGATTATCAAAATAACCGTCAACAGAAGTCATTAATTCAGCGCTACCAAAAAACTTACGTGAAGGGCCTTTGGTTGTAATACTAATTACACCACCAGTAGCATCACCATACTTGGCTGCTAATCCACCAGTTACAACGGCTACCTCTTCAATAGCTGACTTAGGCAGACCTTTAGATCCACGTACTTTAATACCATCGATGTAATAGGTTGTGGCTTCTTCACGTGCACCTCTAACTGATTTAATTGCTCCGTCTTCCTGATAAACACCTCCCACAGTGGCTGCAACTGATTCGGCTGAACGTCCCGACATTTTTTCAATGTCTTCAGCTGTAACAGTTCCACCGGATTGGGTCTGGTCTTTACTAATCAACGGAACTTTGTACTCCACAACTTCGATTTCGTCCAGTTTTACGGATGTTGTTGACATATCAATATCCAAAAACCGGGTTTTATCGGCGTTGATCAGTACTCCATTAATTTGTTTTTTCTGGAACCCCACTGATGAAACCAAGACCGTAAACTTACCAGCCGGAATCGGCTTTAAGGTATAATTACCGTCGAAATCAGTAGTAGTACCAGCAACTTGATTACCGTTTCGCTCAACAACAATGTTAGCAAACGGAACGCCATTACCGTCTGTGTCCTTTACAGTACCCTTTAATGCCCCGGATTGGGCGTAAAGCGTACCTACAGAAAACAGTGCAAGAACTACATAGAGTATCTTTCTTAACATAATCACTTATTTTTATTTAGAACTATCCGTTTTTTGAAAGGGTAAATATATATATTAAATACCCATTAATCCAAATAATGGCTAAGAAAAATTAACAAGCAGCTAACAATAATTTAAAATTGTTTGCGGTTGATAATTTCTGAATAAATGATGGCCTTTTTTCCATCAAATTTCACTTTTTTCTTGGCCTTTTTTTGCTCCTTAAGGAAGTAGGTTTCACTCTCTGATTTTTCAGAGATATTTTGGTCAAATAGAGTTTGACCGGGCGGATCATTAATTGAAGTTGTTTCTCTCATAGCTGTCTGTTTTAAAAATTCAGATTCAGTTTGGTTATATTTCTCATAAATATCTTTATCTGAGCCAGATGACTCATCAAAGTCATCTTCATCTTCATTTGTTATCTCTGCTTCAAATGGACTATCTTCACCTTCGACCCAATTTTCTAAAAAAGAGTCTGATTTTTCTACGTTTGGCTTTTTTTTCCTTAGGGCGCTTATTAAAAAAGCCCCTAATCCAATTATTATAGTTATTATAGTTTCTAAGTAATCCTCCATGGCTTTTCCTGTAAACAATAAACCTTTCTATTATATTCCTTCGAGGTTTTCCTTTTCTAATTCTTTTCGAAGCCCGCGCACTTTTTTTCATCATTTTTAGGGTGCGCTTACTTTGAAACTTCCTATTAAACTTTTTTATCTCTTTCCTGTTCTTTCTAAACGCCTTATTTTCTATGCGTTTCTCTTTTCTCTCAGCTTTGTTCTTTTTAAAAACTTCTATGCGATATTTTAATCCTACACGTCCACTTTTCTTTACTTCACCATGATCAATAGAATACTTCACATGAGAAGTGGTTGAACACCCCACAAAAAAAAAATACTAATTATCCATAGCTGTCGTTTAATTTGTAATATTAACGTATTTTTGACAAATTTCAAAATAATAAAATTTACTAGTTCCTTTTAAATATGAGAAATCGTCCCAAAATATCAACAATTATTATTCTTGCAATACTTGTATTATTTCTCCAACAATGTAAAGAACATGAAAATCCTGTTCCAATCACAAATGTAAACATTACAATTGATTTAAATGATGCTAATTATAATGATTTTGTTCCAGGAAGCTATAAATATATAACGGGTGGAATCAGTGGAATCGTACTTTACAGAAAAAATTTTAATGAGTTTTCAGCCTTAGAACGTACTTGTCCCTATGAAGCTGATTATGGAACAAGGGTAACTGTTAACCCGGAAAATGAATTGTTTTTACTTTGCGATTCTTGTGAAAGCCGCTTTTATATTGAAGATGGTTCACTTTTAGGAGGGCCCAGTGAATATCCTTTAAGAACCTATAAAACCAATTATGATGGCCGGTTCTTATACATTTACAATTAATTTTTCAGCTTCGCCTAAATCATTAAAACTTATTAGGAGTTACTTGAAAGACTCAAGTGCTTTTTCCAAGGTATTATCTATTTCGTGTATAATGGGATAAAAACCATCATCCCCAATAATATTCCGAACCACTAAACCTTCGACCTGAATTTCAATTACTTCTCTTGATTTTTTCAGATCGTCTCCTTTTGGCTTGATACCTTTTTTAGCAGCAAATGCAAGAAATTTTTTGAAAATATTATCTTTCTGTAAAAACTGGCGCACTTTCTTATAATCATCATAACCAGATAATTCCTGTCTGTTTTTATCAGTATAATCGTAGGCAAAAGAATACATATAACCTTTACGTCTTATACTATATAGAAAGTCACTGCCGGCTGTTGTATCTACCGGCACAAACACGTCAGGCATAATGCCACCACCGCCATATACTATTTTTCCACCAGGCGTTGTAAATTTCAAGCTATCTGCAAACTGTATGCTATCTTGCTCCATGAACTCACCATTTAAATAACGCTGAGTGATATCTTCTCGATAAGAATCTTCATCGCCATTTACATATGGTTTCTGTATTGACCTTCCGGTTGGAGTATAATATCTTGCAACAGTTAACCTTAACTCTGAGCCATCTTTAAAATAATATGGTTCCTGCACCAATCCTTTTCCAAAAGATCTTCGCCCGACAATTGTTCCCACATCATTATCTTGTAAAGCACCTGCAAAAATCTCACTTGCTGAAGCGGACCATTCATCCATTAAAATAGCTACATCAATATTCTTCAGAAATGTTTGTCCAGAAGCACGATACTCTCTCTTTCTTCTGTTATTTCCTTGTGTATATACAATTAACTTACCGGGATCCAAGAATTCATCAGCCATTCTGATGGCAGACTCCATAATACCGCCACCATTTCCGCGCAAATCAATTACAAGGTTTTTCATTCCCATAGCTTTTAATTTGTTGGCAGCCTGCATAAATTCGCCGTATGTATTTCTGGAAAAATTATGCACTTTAATATACCCGGTATTTGCATTTATCATATAAGAAATATCGACACTGTAGAGTGGAATTTTATCTCTAATAACTATAAAGTCCAGAAGTTCGTCAGTACCTCTTCTTTTTATACTAACCTTTACTTTTGTCCCCCGCTTTCCTTTCAACCTACGCATTACTTCACGGGTAGAAATTTTTATGCCGGCAATGATTGTATCGTTAACTTTCACAATTCGATCGCCTCCCAAAATGCCAACTTTCTCTGAAGGGCCCCCAACAATGGGTTTGATAACCATAACGGTGTCTTTCCTTATATTGAATTGAACTCCAATTCCGTCAAAAGCTCCTTGCATAGGTGCATCAACTTCCTCTTTAAGTTTAGCTGGGATATAGGATGAATGTGGATCAAGGTTTTTCAATATCTTAGGCAGTGCAACTTCTTGCAATGAATCATAATCGACATGATCAACATAGTCAATTGTAATTTTACGAAGCAATTCATCAACTTTTGATATTTCTGAGGCTTGCCCCTGAACAATATGTTTTGTTTGAAAGAAATATTTATGAACCAACACACCAGTTAAAATTGAGATGGCTATTATTGTTGGGATTGCAATATGTTTTAAACTATTTTTATATGGCATAGCGTATTATTTATTTCTTTTATTTATCACTGCATTATTATCAGGCAAGTGTAAAATTTCCACATTTGCCCGACGTAATAAGTCCAGGCCTTCCTGTTTGGAATACAACTCAGCAAATACAACCCTTTTTATTCCTGATTGAATAATAAGTTTTGAGCATTCAATGCATGGACTTGTAGTTACATAAAGTGTACCGCCTTCACTGTTGCTGTTTGTTTTAGCAACTTTAGTAATGGCATTTGCTTCCGCATGTAGAACGTATTGCTTTGTTATGTTGTTTTCATCTTCGCAAATATTTTCAAAACCGGCAGGTGTTCCATTGTAGCCGTCAGATATAATTTGACGATCTTTTACAATTAATGCACCAACTTGTTTTCGCTTACAATAAGAGTTTTGCGCCCATACACGAGCCATCTTTAGGTAGCTTACATCAAATTTGAGTTGCTTTTCTTTTTTTTCTTCCATCGGATTGTAATTTCTCAGGCATATATTACAGAAAGCAAAGATATAAAAAAAGGCCGTTGAAAATCAACGACCCTTGTACCCGGAGCCGGGATCGAACCGGCAAGGGCAAAGCCCACTGGTTTTTGAGACCAGCGCGTCTACCAATTCCGCCATCCGGGCTAAATTGGGTTTGCAAATATAGAAAAGTTTTTTTTTGGCACAAACCTATTATTCATTTTATTTCCTCATAGTCTACATAATCTCCTTCATCATTTGGAATATGTTTTTTTTCATTAGGTTTATACTGCACAAAAGTATCTCCTTCTTTTCGTTTTTTATTTTGCGTATCTTTCTGTCCGCCTTGCTGGTATTGCTTTTGAGCATTTTTTACCATACGCTTTAAAAAGTATCTTCCTAGTAGCGAAATGACATAAAAAATAACAAAAACAATTAATAAAAACTTAAGAATTCCCATAGATAAAATTTATAAAAATTAAGATTCCAGCTAATATAAATGCCGATATCTTTATATATCCAATAGCAATGCCAAAAATTGAAATCTTATCGCCTTTTGCCAATATTACCGCTAATCCAAATAAAACTACTCCCAATGCAAAGCTAGAAACAAACCACAGCAAATCAACACTTAACAAGGCCATCAAAAACCCTGTAAGCACTTGCAAAATTCCTCTTCCTACACTGACAAGCATAAAAAGTTTAAAATTTGCATAAATCATTTTGCCTGCAGAAACATATCTCCTGTCTCGCAAAAAATTGTAAACAATTAACAAAGTTAAAACTACAAGTGAAAGTATAAAGCCTGTAACCGCAGACAAATCAGGCAGTAATTCTGTAGCATACCATCCGGCAATTATAAAAAGTAAATAGATTATTGATGAGCTAATAACTGAGGTTATATACAATTCCAACTTCTTACCACTCACAGCCACATATCGGGCTCGGTTATGCTCAAAAAGTTCAAGAATAACACCTAATGTGATAAAAGCTGCAAATAATTGTTCCATATTAATTTAATTGGTAATCGTATAAAAATCCATCTAAGTTCCCCACAATCAACTGAAAGCCGGCATAGCCTCTTAAGACACTGATAGTAAATGGTGTAATTCCTGGATAAGGAAACCCTGTAAATTGGTTTCCATCGCGCTGAAACATATATACTTTACCATCTACTTTGTCTACGATGCCAATTCCAGCTTTTTGTCTTGAAAACAAATAATATGCAGGTGGTTCCATTATTGGATTTGGAAACTCGTAAGTAAACGACTCTTTGAATTTATGATCCAAAACGGTAAGTTTATTTCTATTTATAAAGATATAATCCTGCTGTCCATTTCGCGATAGGTCAGCCATCATGAAAAAGTGATTCGGGGCCAGTTTTTTCTCATGCAAAATTTCAACTTCGCCTGCTATATTAATACTGTAGATATTTCCCTTTGGTGTAGTTGATACCCAACGCGCCTTTTTTGCGTCAAAGTAGATCCGGTTTTTTGAAGATTTCCCAACTAATTTCTCAGGTTTAATGCGTGTTTCACCTCTCCTATTCAAAATATACATACGTAAAGTATCGCCAAAAACCAAATAGTCTTTTCCTCCAAAACGATAATGTTGAATAGCCGAAGTAACAGGTGCGTCAGCTTTATTGAATTCCCATCCGGAAACAAGATTTGCATCCAGATCATACAATCTCACTCTTTTATCTTTAAGAGGCAGAAATATCCTGTAATTTTTATTTTCTTCATAATCAAACACAGACAATCCAGCAGATGCTTTTACGGGAAGGGTTATGGGAAATCGCTCCACATCATTTCCATTACGATCAACCAAATAAACCTTGCCCGAAGTATTAAATAAATACTGAAGCTTTCTATTTTTATATTTA
>PKTE01000208.1 GCA_002869335.1 Salinivirgaceae bacterium
AAATGCAATATCTGGGATATGAAACGCAAAGTATTCCGGTTGAAATTAATAAATCTGGTAAAAATGAATTGTCTGATATTGAGTTGAATCCAATGGATTATAAGCTGGGAGAGGTTAATGTGACTGGAGAGGCTAATCCAGTTGAATTTCGCATCGACAAACAGGTGATTAATGTGAGCAAACAACTAAGTGCTCAGGGCGGAACCGCAGCTGATGCTTTGCAACATTCTGCGGCAGTACAAGTGGATGCGGAGGGAAATGTGTCGCTGCGTGGGAGCGGAGACTTTTTATTGCTAATTGATGGCCGTCCAAGTGTATTGGATGCTTCTACCGTACTCACAACCATGCAATCTGATGCCATTGACCAGATAGAGATAATAACGAATCCCTCTGCCAAATATACTGCTGAAGGCAATACCGGTATTATAAACATCATTACAAAAAGTAAAAGTTTTGAGTCAACTAGTGGTATGGTGAATGCCATGGTGGCCACTGGTGAAAAGTATGCAGTTTCTGCTCAAATGCAGTCGGGGTTAGGTAAGTTCAATGTATATGGTGGTGTGAATGCATCCAGTAGACTTAAAATAAATGAAGATGATATTAAACGTTATGATGATAATGACCCAAACTTTTTAGAAAGCTATGCTTCTGAACGTGAAGTGTCGAAAGAGTCCTACGATGCCAATGTGGGTGTGGATGCAAAACTGAATGAAAGCAATATGTTGAAGCTTGATTTTCAATCTGGATCGTGGAAATACAGTCGTTTTGTTACGTCTACATTTCAATCTACAAACCTGGCAAATAGTGTGAATGCTACTGATGATTTTGCAGATGAAAACTTCTTTTATAAACCGGGCTTAAACTATGTGAATCAGTTCGATAAGGACCATAAGCTTACACTGGATGCTCAAATGAGTTTTGTTGAAAATAAGATACCCGTGATTTATACGGAATTAGATCCATTTTACCGACGCGACAATACCAATAAAGTAGATAAAATGCAAAGCGATGTTCGATTGGATTATGAATTACCCATAAGCGAAAAAATGAAGTTTGAATCAGGTTTGGCTTATCATGGGTTTAATGGCGCTAACCATATTACTTATCAAACACAAACTGGCTTAGGTAGTGATTGGGTGGTGGATGATAATCTCAGTAATAACTATGATTTTTTGACGGATAATATGGCTGGCTACGCAATTTTTAATACTGTTGTTAATGCGTATAAGTTGCAGCTTGGCATAAGAGCAGAATTGAATCAGCGGAGATTTGCAGGTCTTACAGATGATTATCAAAAGGAAAAAGTTGACTGGTTTCCCTCTTTACACATCTCGCGCAACCTAACTAAATCGCAGAAAGTAGGATTAAGTTACAGCAGGCGTGTAAACAGACCCACTGAGTGGCAATTGTATCCGGCGGTTTGGGCAGCGGACAGGTTGAACTTAGTGCAAGGGAATCCTGATTTGAAAGATGAGTTTAACCATTCTCTTGAGTTCAGTTATAGCTATTTGTCCAAAAAATTACGAATGAATACGCAGCTTTATTATCAGCTCATTTCTGATCAGATATCCTCCTACGTTTTATATGATGGTACCGATTTTATTAATACGTACGAGAACCTTTCGGATGGATCGAGTTCAGGAATTGATGCAATGGTAAGTTATAACGCAATGCAATGGTTAAGTTTGTCGCTCAGTGCTTCCGGTTACCATAACGATTGGAGCGGGAAAACCCGTGATGATGTGAAACTGAAAGGAAGTACGTATGGTGCCATGTCAAATTTCAGGACTACCTTCAAATATAAAAAGAGCACTGTTTTTCAATTCATGGCAATTTATTATGCACCTCAAAACACACCTCAAGGTGACATAGATGCTTTCTACTATTTTGATTTTATACTGAAGCAATATTTCCTTGATAGAAAACTAAGCTTGATGCTTCGTACTCACAACACATTTGATACAGGAGTCATGAAGTATAAAGTACGCAATGATCAATATCTGACTAACGGAAATTATGTGTATGAAGGGCCAACAGTTATGTTCAGTGTTTCTTATAAATTCAATAATTATAAGAAAAAGCAAGAAAGAGAAGGGTTTAAGTCAGATTTTGATACTGGTTTAGATCATTAAGTAGTCTTTGTAAGAAAACCCCAAATACTGCGTTATGCTAATTTTGGTTTTATTTCCTGCAATACATAAGTATTTCAACTATTATATGTAAAGATGATGAAAAACATTTTACTTTTTGTTCTGATGTTTCAATTATTACAATCTAACCTAATTGCTTGTACTATAATCGTTTCAGATGATGGTGAAAATGTATATGTAGGTAATAATGAGGATTTTCTTAATGATATAAAGTCAAAGATATGGTTTGAGCCTGCTACTGCTAAAAAGTATGGCGCTGCCTATTGGGGCTTTAATTATTTCCCATTCAAGGCACAACGAATCCCGCAAGGTGGAATGAATGAGCATGGGTTATTTTTCGATAAAACATCGGTGCCTGAGAAGGCACTCAAGA
>PKTE01000189.1 GCA_002869335.1 Salinivirgaceae bacterium
AGTTTAGACCCTGGACATGCAGATTTATATCAGGAATGGGTTGACATAAAAGGGCGAAGAGTTAGGGCGCCAGGGCCAGATGGTCAAATGACAACCATCGTTGTGCCAACTTTTGTGGATAACCTCAAGTTTTTCTTTAAATATCAGTTAGGTTATATGTATGGCCGATATTTTATGTGGAACTTTGTTGGTAGACAAAATAATATACAAGGACAAGGTGATAAACTAAACGGTAATTGGCAAAGTGGAATTCCTTTTATTGATGATGCAAGATTAGTTCCCGCTAAAGACCTGCCTGATAGCTTAAAAAATAATCCGGCTTCTAATAAATATTATTTCCTTCCTCTAATTTTAGGTTTGATAGGAATCTTTGCCCAATGGAAATCAGACAAACGAAATACGCTTGTTGTACTATTGTTCTTTTTATTGACAGGGGCTGCAATTGTATTTTATTTGAACGAAATACCGCGTACGCCACGTGAACGTGATTATGCTTTTGTCGGATCGTTCTATGTATTTGCCATTTGGATGGGGTTAGGAGCTTTGAAACTAATCACATTACTAAAAAATAATACCAATGCTAAAGTATTTGCCATAGCATCATTTGTTGTAATTGGATTATTGGTTCCTGCTAATATGCTTTATCAAAATTATGATGATCATGATCGTTCGGGACGTTACCTGGCAAGAGCTCATGCTGTAAACATGCTCAATTCTTGTAAAAAGAATGCTGTAATGTTTACTGCTGCCGATAACGATTCTTACCCCGTTTGGTATATGCAGGAAGTAGAACAATATCGCTTGGATGTATTACCTATTCTAAAAACATTCTTGCCAACTAACTGGTATATTCGTCAGTTGGAAACCAACTTTGCGCAAAGAGGAGCATTGGAAACTACCATGAGAGGTAACGACTTTTTGATGGGTAAAAATATGTCGATTCCTGTAATTGAGCGTCGACAAAAGCCAGCATCAGCGCTTCAAGTAGTTAAGTTTGTGAAAAATGATGATAAAGGAACAAAAGTTCCAATGAGAGATGGCTCAATGCGCAACTTTATACCTGTGAAGAATCTTTTCTTACCTGTTGATAAAGATAACTTTATGGCAACTGCCGATGGGTATGATTTTGTTGCTGATTCATTGCCGGAGCAGATTGATTTCTCATTACGCTCAAGTAGCATAAGTGCAGACGAAATTGTAATTCTGGACATCATCGCCCATAACGAATGGCGTAGACCAATATATTTCCTTAACAAAAGTATGGTTCGCAGTCTGGGTCTGGAACCTTATGTACACCGTGAGGGATTATTGTACAGATTATTACCTTTCAAAACAAATGATAAATCATTCTCTAATGCACGTTATCAGTACGATTTAATAATGAATAACTTTGAGTGGGGAGGAATTACTGATGATATTTATTTAGACTGGACAAATGTGCGTATGTTCTATTCGTTTGGATATAGACCAATGATTGCTGAAGTGGCTAAAGGCTTATCCGCAATTGGGGATAACGAAAAAGCGGTCAAGCTTTTAGATAAATCATTGGAGAAGGTTAATCCTCAAAAGATACCATGGAGCTATGATGGACACAATATTTTAAGTGCTTATTTAAAAGCGGGGGATAAAGAAAAATCTCAAGCTTTGATGGATGACTTAACCAAAGATATTTATGAGTGGTTTGAAATGTATAAGAAGCTTTCTCCAGAAAAGCAAGAAGGGGCGCAAATGGAAATTTACCGTAAATTGTATTTGGCTCAAGAGCTTTTAAACAAAACACGTAATCAGTTTCCGGAAGAGCATCAGCGTATGATGAAGGAGTTTAGCGAAATACGTAGCATGATTCGTTTATAGATAAATCAATATACTTTTTATGGCCTGCTTGCAATTTTGTGAGCAGGCTTTTTTTGCTTTAATAACCAGACAATTTATTACGTAAACTTGGATAATGTTATTGGAAGTTTACGAGATTTACTTATTTCAATCAGGTATTATTACCTGCTAAAGATGAGTCAGAATTCGTAACTTAATCTTTTGTTTTCACTTATATTTTTATGGATCAAAATAGCAAAGAAATAAGACGCAAAGCCGAAAAGAAGTTTAAAGAAAAAGGCGAAAAGCAAGACTCATTTTCTGATGATAAAGATAAATTAATTGAGGAATTAAATATTCATCAAATAGAGCTCGAAATGCAGAATGACCAACTGCAGGAGGCTCAGCGGAAAATTATTGAGGAGCAGGAAAAGTACAAAGATCTATTCATGAATGCTCCGGTTGGTTATTTTATTTTAAATAAAACAGGGAATATATTGGAGCTTAATAAGGCGGCCGCCTCCATGCTTGGAATTTCCACAGAGGCATCCATATATACTTCGATTTTTCCCTATCTTACTGAAGGATCTAAAATAAGTTTCACCCGATTTTTTAATAAAGTTTATGAGTCTGATAAAGATGAATTTGACGAGATTGCATTTATTGATAAAAATGAAAATATAACATACGGGAGTTTAATTGCTGAGACTTATTACGATAAAAATCATAACGAAAGACTTGTTCGTTGCACTGTTGTTGATAAAACCAAAACAAAATATTACGAGAATGAATTAAGATTGCAACAGGAGTTAAATGAGAGTGAGACCAGATGGAGTAGTTTATTTGACAATAGCGGTGTTGCAATGTTGCTAATTGATCCAACAAAAGGAAATATTGAAGATGCGAATAAAGCAGCTTCTGACTATTACGGATATAGTATTTCGGAATTAAAGCAAATGAAAATATCTGAGATCAATGAGATGAGTGATGAAGACATTCAAAAGGAAATTGATCAAACAAGAAGACTTGGGAAAAAGCATTTCAATTTTAAACATCGACGTTTCAATAATGATGTAAGGGATGTGGAAGTATATAGCACAGCTATTCAATTGAAGGATCAAACCAGATTGTTTTCAATTATCCATGATATAACAGAACGCAAGTTAGCAGAAGAAAAAATAGAAAAAATTAACAATCAATTGGAGGGTGCTTTAGAGGAGGTTAAAACTGCAAACGAGAATTTGAACAGCACTAATGAAAGAATGAATGATGCTATTTCAAAATTTGAAAAAGAGCGCACGCAGTTTTTGTCAATTTTGAATAATATACCGGAAATAATATATGTGGCTGATATTGAAACGCATGAGATTTTGTTTGCCAACCAAAAATTGAAAGAAATGGCAGGAAGAGAAGTCGTTGGTGAAAAGTGCTACTCTGTGATTCAGAATGCATTGGGGGTTTGTGAATTCTGCACAACTGATAAAATTAAGCAAACAGATAAGCCATATTTCTGGTATCATTTTAATAAAAATTTGCATAAGCATTTCTATATAATGGATCGTAAAATAGATTGGACTGATGGCAGAAGAGTTCGATTTACGATGGATATTGATGTTACATCTCAAAAAGAAGCGGAGCAAAAGCTTCAAGAAGAGGAATGGCTTTTGAACCAAATGGGAGAGATTGCTGAAATAGGCGGGTGGAAAATTGATTTGAAAACACAAGAATTATCATGGACTAAAGAGGTATTTGAAATACATGAACTGGGTTCAAATAAACAACCAACCGTAGAAGAAGCTGTTGCTTTTTATGATCAAGAATCCTTACCCGTTATTCAAAAGGCATTAGAGAAAACAATTGGTCAGGGTAAACCTTTTGATTTAGAACTTTCTATAATAACTGCTAAAGGGAACAAGAAAATTGTTAGAGCTAAAGGAAGACTTCAAAAAGATGAATACAGTAATTCTGTCATTGGTGTATTTCAAGATATCACAAGTAGCAAGGAAAAAGAACTTGCGCTAAACGAATTAAATCAGCGTTATAAGCAGTTATTTGAATTTATGCCTGTGGGAATATCTATAGCCGATAAGGATGGACAACTAGTTGAAAATAATAAAGAGGCTGAACGGCTTTTAGGTATGTCTCAAGAGAAGCATAATGAGAGAACCATTGACGCATCCGAATGGAGAATAATTAAAACAGATGGTTCTGTAATGACTCCGGATGAATTTGCCAGCGTTAAGGCTCTGAAAGAGAATAGACTAGTTGAAAATGTTGAGATGGGAATTTGGAAAGGTGAAGATCAAACAACCTGGATTAATGTTTCTGCAGTACCTATCGTTTCAAAAGATGGATTAATTATTTCATATATTGACATTTCTGAAAAAATTGAAAGAGAAGCAAAGTTGCGTGAGGCCAATGCTACAAAAGATAAGTTTTTTAATATCATCGCTCACGATCTTAAGAATCCATTTACATCTATTATTGGATTTACTAAATTATTGAGAAATAACCTAGAAAGTTACGATAAAGAAAAAATCAGAGATTTTATTGAGCGTATAGAAAATTCAAGTTCAGCCACATTTAAATTACTTGAAAATCTTCTGGAATGGTCGCGCATGCAGACCGGAAAGGTTTCATTTTTCCCTGACAGAATCATAGCAGAACAGCTGGTAATTAATGTAATAGAGCAGGTTTCCAGCATGGCTCTTGCAAAAAATATAACCATCGATTATTCCATTGATAAGGGAATAATGGTAAACGCTGATGAAAATATGTTGGTTGCTATTTTGAGAAATTTACTTTCAAATGCAATTAAGTTTTCCTATGAAGGAGGAGCAATAGAAGTGAAAGTTATCCAGGATGAGCATTTTGTTTGGTTTGAGGTTAAAGATAACGGAACGGGTATGGAAAAAAACACCATTGAAAAACTATTTAAGGTTAGTGAAAAAGTTAGCGTTCCTGGTACAAATCAAGAAATGGGAACGGGCTTGGGGTTAATCTTGTGCAAGGAATTTGTTGAACAACATAAAGGAAAAATCTTAGTACATAGCGAACCTGGAAAAGGTAGTAGTTTTAGATTTAGTGTTCCTAAAGATTAAATTCCGCCACCCTCTTCGAAAAATGATTTGGAAGCTTTACGCTGCAAAATTCTTGAGTTTGGAGGTAAGTCTTTTGTTACCCATATATTACCTCCTATTATTGAGCCTTTTCCAATGGTAATTCTTCCTAACACTGATGCGTTGGAATATATAACTACATCATCTTCTACAATAGGGTGACGTTGAATTCCTTTTACTAAATTGCCTTCATCATCTTGTGGGAAGCTTTTGGCGCCAAGCGTTACGCCTTGATAAAGCTTTACGTTATTTCCAATAATACATGTTTCTCCAATTACGACCCCTGTGCCATGGTCAATGGCAAAACCTTCTCCTATTTTCGCTGCAGGGTGGATATCAATTCCAGTTTCGGAATGGGCCATTTCAGAAATAATTCGAGGAATGAGTGGAATGTTTAATCCGTGCAATTCATGTGCAATTCGGTGGTTTGTTAGCGCACGAATTGCGGGGTAGCTAAAAATGATTTCACCTGCATTCTTAGCCGCCGGGTCCCCTTTGAAAAGTGCTTGAACATCTGTAGATAGTAATCTTCTAATTTCTGGAAGTTTGCTAATAAATGTCGCCGCTAGACCAGGAGCTTTGCTTTCACATTCTTCACAGCTTTTTGATCGGCCTTGCGTGCAACTAAAGCATTGACCTTTTCGTATTTGATCTGACAGCATTCTGTATGCGCTATCAACAATAACACCTATATGATATTCATATGTTTCTGGTCTTAGCGATGCAATACCAAAATATCCGGGAAAGATAACTTCGCGTAGTTTATTAACCAGTTCAGCCAACACATCTACTGATGGCATCGTACGGCCATGTTTTGGCATATAAACCATCTCGTAACTTTCTGCTTTCGAGAGAGATTCAATGGTTTCGTGTACAAGCTTTCTATTTTCGTTTCTATAAAATTCGGGCATGTCCTCGGTTTAATCGTTTGAATAAAGTGATGTGCTTAAATATCTTTCGCCAGTATCACACACTATAAAGACTATGTTTTTGTCTTTGTTTCCAGGTTCCATGGCTAACTGTAAAGCTGCATGATAATTAGCACCACTTGAAATACCTGCCAATACTGCATTCTCTGCAACTAATTGCTTTGCGCCGGCAAAAGCATCCTTGTCACTTACCTGTAAAATTTTGTCTAGAATTGTTTTGTTCAAAACATCAGGTATGAATCCGGCTCCAATTCCTTGAATAGCATGTTTCCCAGGGTTTCCTCCCGAAATCACGGGCGATGATTTAGGCTCTACAGCTACTATTTTTACATCTGACTTTTGACTTTTCAGAAACTCCCCAACACCTGTTACTGTCCCTCCGGTACCAACTCCTGCAACAAAAATATCAACAAGGCCATCTGTATCATTCCATATTTCTGGTCCGGTTGTTTCGCGATGCATTTTGGCATTTGCCTCGTTTTTAAATTGAAAGGGAATATAACTGTTTGGGTTCTCTTTTTGCAATTTGAGTGCTTTATCAATTGAGCCCTTCATACCATCTTCAGCAGGAGTTAAGAACACCTCGGCACCATAGGCTTTGATGAGATTTCTGCGTTCAACAGAAACACTTTCGGGCATGGTGACAATTAGATTGTAATTTCGTGCTGCACAAATCATGGCTAAACCAATACCTGTATTTCCACTGGTTGGTTCTATAATTATTGTGTCGTTGTTTATTTCTCCAATTTCCTCACCATGCTTTATCATAGCCAGCGCCAAGCGGTCTTTTACAGATCCTCCGGGATTTTGTGATTCCAATTTTGCCAGCAAAAGCCCATTATGCTCTTTGGGCGATTTAACCTTTAGCAATGGAGTTTTGCCTACTAAATCTGTAATTATATTAGCGTAATTCATTTTATTCTTTTGTTAGTATAACAGTTGTATTCTGTTAATGTTAAATGATTTTGACTAAATCTCAATGCAATGGTCTGCTATTGAAGAATAGCGCTTTTCATCTGCGATGATAAGTGTATGACCTTGTTCTATTAAATTATCAAATAACTCGTAAAGTTTTGAAATGTTTACTGGGTCTAATCCGTGACTTGGGTTATCAAAAAGGATTAATGCAGGTTCGTTTTTTGTGTTAAGCAATTTTTCAGACAAAGCCAATCTACGTTGTTCTCCTTCTGATAGGGTGCTAATTTCTCTGTTGCAAGTGATGTAGCCTATTCCAACTTGTTGTATTATCGCAAGCTCCTGTTGAGTAGTGGTTGTCCAAAATGTGTAATTTACTAATTCGTCTAATGTTAAACTTAGCCAATCTGAAATACTTCTTTCTTTAAATTTGTATTGTTGTATTTCATCTTTATACTGCGTTCCTTTGCATTCTGGACAAGCTTCTTTGACGTCAGGCATAAAATCTAATGTGGTTTTTACGTAACCGGTTCCTTTGCATACGGAGCATTGAAACTTTTTATTATTGAATCCGAATTCAGCAGGTTTCAAATTATGGGTTTTGGCAGTTGGTAAGGCTCCAAAATGTTTTTTAAGGTCATTTAGTATTGACGTTCGAGTTCCAATTGTACTGTTTTTATTTCCAAACAGCGAGCTACTGTTCGCAAAAATAACCTGATGTTCTTTACTTTTTTCAGTTTGCAATCTTTTTAGAAGCCTTGTTTTCCCACTTCCTGTTTTTCCATAAATGAGATTTAAACGCTTATAGAAAAATTGATGGTTCTCTAAAGTGAAAAAATGTGTTTGCAATGGTATCTTTTTGCGAATCCCAGAGATGTTTGGTGAAATAATTGTTTTTGCAATTTTAGCATTGGAAGTATTTAGTTGATTGGGTGCTATATCTGCAACAATCTGTCCTCCATCTTTTCCTGCATTGGGACCTATTTCAATTATTCGATCAGCAGCCTCAATCAATGATTTATGATGGTCGCTTATCAATATCGTATTACCTCGATTTTGTGTTTCTTTTAGCATTTGAACTAAATGATCTCTGGCCTCATCGTCCATCCCGGCCGAAGGTTCATCCAATATGATGCACATCCCACTTAAGTTTGACGATAAAATGCTCGATAATTTAACCCATTTCAACTCTCCGGTTGATAACCATACCGCAGGTTTGCCCAATGTAATTTCCCCTAGTCCTGCATTGATTATAAAAGTAAGTTTCGATTTAAGTTGTTTTTTTAATGCTTGTGAAATGGGAATGGTTGTGTTTTTGATTAGGTCAAATGCCTCATTAACAGTCATTCGTAACACATCACCCATGTTGTACCCTTCAAATGTATAATCTAACATTTCCGGTTTTAAACGGTTCCCGTTGCAGCTACCACATGGAACATCTGAAAGTAATTCCAAAGCATTTTTCCCACGCTGCGATGGATAATGCATTTTGTATTCACCTTCAATCAGATTGCACAAACCTGGCCAATGATCTTCAAAAACATGATCGCCTTTGTTGTTTTTTCGTTCAAATTGCCATGTCGCTTCGTAGTTTTGATCACCTGTTCCATAAAGGATTTTCTCTTTTTCAGCGTCTTTTAGGCTATTCCAATTGGCTGATAAATTAATTTGATGGGCATTTGCCATTGCCAGTAAAACCCATCTATATTTGTTTTGTGGAGAGATAAAATAGTCCGTTGTTTTGTGACGCTTCAAAGTGCTATCTAAGATTGAACTATTTATATTACTGATTATATTCTCCGCTAAACATTTCTTTTCAAATCCAGCACCCTCACAGCTTTTGCAAACTGCGTATTCATTTGCAAGAGAAAAATCGGCGGCAGTAAGCTTTTTCTCGATAGAATTTTTTGAGAAACGGGCAAATAATAAGCGAAGTAGATCATAAATACCACTAATAGATGCTAATGTAGAGCGGATGTCTGGTTTTTGTTCATCTGCTGTTACTGCTACTGTTGGTTGCATTTGAACAATATCGTGAACTTGTGCTGTTGCGTTGGAGTTAATCTGTAAACGCCTGTAACTACTCATATTTTGCATGAATAATCGTTGTCCTTCATTGTGAAGCGTATCAATTAGTAAACTGGTTTTTCCACTCCCGGACATTCCTGTAAAAGCAATGAATTCTCCTGCTTTAATTTGTAAGTTAATTTCTCTAAGGTTGTTGGTATAAATACCATTTAGATGAGTTCCTGACTCAGTGGGTTCAATTTTCTGAGATGTTAGTTTAGGCTTTTTTTGTAATGCTTTTACTGTAGGACTTTCTTTAATATCAATAAATCCGTCTGCTGGTCCGCAATATAATTTTTTACCTCCATTTTCGCCACCTTCAGGACCAATATCAACAATCCAGTCAGCACTGTTAATTATTTGGCTATCATGTTCTACAACAACAACGGTGTGCCCCGAATTTATAAATGATTGCAAGGCATTTAAAAGCATCTGAATATTGGCGCTATGTAATCCTGTCGTGGGTTCATCTAAAATGTATAATGAGTGTTGCTTTGCTTTTTTATATAATGAAGATGCCAGTTTTATGCGCTGTGCTTCACCTCCGGATAGTGTGGTTGACGATTGACCCAAATGCAAATATCCTAAACCAAGTCGCTGCATTGCATCTAAGAATGATATAATAGAAGGCTCTTTTGCAAAAAAGTCTACAGCTTCATTAATGCTCATTGAAAGTATTTGAGCAATGTTTTTACCCCTGTATATCACCTCAAGAATTTCAGGTTTATATCGGTCTCCATGGCAAACCGGACATTCCTGAATTAAATCTTCAAAAATATGCATTCCTGTTTTTAAAACTCCGGTGCCTAAACAGGCTTCACATTGTCCTTGCTTATTATTGAACGAAAAATGGCCTGCTTTCAATTTTTTGCTTTTTGCATCTGGTTGTCTTGCAAAAAGTTTTCTTAATTCATCAAACAAGCCGGTATACGTAGCAGGATTACTACGAGAAGTTCTGCCAATTGGTTTTTGATCAATAAAGATGACTTGTTCAAATGCATCTGTCAAAATTAGCCCATGAGCTACCAGGGTACTTTTCCCGGCTCCTGAAACACCTGTAATTACATTTAATTGTTGTTTTGCAAATGTAAACTGCTGATTGATAATGTTATTTGAGGCGTTGATGTTGATTTCAAAAGTTTCAGGTTTGGCCCGATGAGTTGTAAGGTTAGTTTTATTATTTTCTGAAATTGCAAGGGTTTCTTTCAACAGACTATTAGATGGAGCAAGCTTTTTATACGTATTTAAATCACCACAAAAGACAACTTCTCCGCCATATTTTCCTGCACCTGGTCCTAGTTCCACAAGGTGCTGAGCCGCTCTGATTATCGTTTCATTATGTTCCACAACCACAACGGTATTGCCTTTTCTTACGAGTTGGTAGAAAGTGTCAATAAGGGATTGTACATCGCGCATATGCAAGCCAATGGAAGGCTCATCAAACAAATAGAGCACTCCGGTAAGTCCGCTTTGGTGAAGTTGGGCTAAACGCATCCGGCGTAATTCGCCTTGAGACAATGTTTCGCTTAATCGGTTCGGGGCGATATGTCCAATACTTAAAAAACAAAGCTGAGATATGCGCTCATTAATTTCATTCACCAGAATGTTCTCTGCTTTTGTTTCCGTTTTTATGGTATTTAGAAAATCGAGGATTTTTTGGAACGACATTGTTTCAAGCTCAGGTAATCGGATACCTTTCCATGTTGTATTTCTGGCTTCAGAATGAATTCGTTCTCCATTACAATGGCTACATGTTTTTGATGACACAAACCTTAGAATATTGTCGTTTCGATCTCTTCGCAGAATATCTTCCATTACAGGAATAATTCCTTTATAATATCCCTCTTCACGCGGGCGGGCTGTCATTCCACTCCATTTCATCCGCGATTCTAAAGAATGTTTTCCATATAAAACTTTAACTTCTGTACTTCCATTTAAAACTACATCTTTTTGATCATCAGTCAGGCTTTTCCATGGCGCATCGACAGAAAAGCCATGGTGTTTACAGACTTTTTCCAATTCATCAATTGTAACCTGAGAGTATATAGTATATCCGTTTGGTAAAGTTATAGTAAGTGCTTGTTCTCGCAGTGAATTTTCAGGGTTGTCAACCAGCTTGTTTACATCGATGTATTCTTCAATGCCAAGTCCTTTGCAATGGGGACACCATCCTTTTTCTGAATTAAATGAGAAAGCGTTTCTGGCAATTTGTACCTTTTGATCATTAAATCTTGAAAAAAGTTGTCTGAAAATGGGCGAAATATCACTAAAAGTTCCTGCTGTAGATCGCCTATTTGCCTGAATGTGAGTTTGGCCAACACTTATTACCGGTAATAATCCATTAATTTCAGTAACCTTAGCAGGCCTTATTTTTCCCAATCTTGATCTGCTGTAAGCTGAGAATGTTTCAAGGTACATGCGCTGCCCTTCTCGTTGCAAAATATCTCGTACAAGGCTACTTTTCCCGCTTCCTGATAATCCACTGACAACAGTGAGTTGGTTATGCGGAATTTTAACATCAATGTTTTTTAGGTTGTTTTCTTTTGCTCCTTCTATTATAATCTTATCCATTAGTAGCCAAATTTATTACAAATATAGTATTCATTGTATAGATCAAAACTGCAACATTTTCCTAATATCATTTCACCTTAAAATTGAAGCATTTAACCAAAGAAAATTCTAAAAACTAAACAGTTCACGATTAAAAACGTTACTTTTACGGCTTTAAAATCAGATTACTTGAAATTTGTGTCGTCACATTAATGAAATTTCAGGATAATCTGTATTTTTGTGCAATTTTGAAATTTGAGGTTATGAAGGAAATGCAACACACGCTAAAAGAAAGCGTAACATTTAAAGGCTTAGGCATTCACACTGGACACGAAGTAACAATGGTGGTTAATACGGCACCTGCTAATCATGGTATCGTTTTTAACCGTACAGACATAGACAATGAAAATAGAGTACCAGCTTTGGCTGAGTATGTTGTAGACACATCACGTGGAACAACTATTCGTAAAGATGATGTAGTTATTCATACCATTGAGCACCTCATGGCTGCTTTACATGGATTAAGAATAGACAATGCATTAATCGAAATTGATGCGGATGAAATTCCAATTATGGATGGAAGTTCGACCTATTTTGTACAAAAATTTCAGGAAATTGGGAATGAAGAGCAAGATCAGGAGCGTCAATATTATGAAGTAAAGGAGAAGGTTGAATTTTCAGTACCTGAAAAAGGGATTGAAATTGCTATTTATCCTGACGATCATTTTAGCGTAGATGTAATGATTGATTACAACTCAAAGGTGCTTGGTCATCAATATGCAAGCTTGCCAAAAATTGACGATTTTGCTGAGAACATGTCGAAAGCACGTACGTTCGCGTTTTGGCATGAGTTAGAATTCCTATTTAACAATAATTTAATCAAAGGCGGAAGTCTTGACAACGCCATCGTGGTTGTTGAGCACGAAGTTCCTCAAAAAGATGTAGATCGCTTAGCCGGTTTATTTAACAAACCTTCAATTGAAGTAAAAGAAGGATTTTTAAATAATCTTGATTTACATTATCCAAATGAGCCTGCACGTCATAAATTGCTTGATCTTGTCGGAGATTTTTATTTGGTTGGAAAACCTATTCGTGGTAAAGTAGTTGCAAAACGTCCTGGCCACTACGCAAATACTGAAGTTGCAAAAATTATTCGCCAAAATATTAAGAAAAATCGTAAGAAATTAAATATTCCAGAATACGATCCAAATAAACCACCTGTTTATGATGTAGTTGGAATTCAAGAAGTATTGCCACATCGTTCACCATTTTTATTGGTTGATCGAATTATTCATTTAGATCAAGAACGTGTTACAGGTATTAAGAATGTGACCATGAACGAGCCGTTCTTTGTAGGTCACTTCCCTGGTTCACCTGTTATGCCTGGTGTGCTACAAGTTGAGGCAATGGCTCAGGTTGGTGGAATCTTGGTGTTGAATACTGTTGAAGATCCAGAAAACTACCTTACTTACTTCCTAAAAATTGATGGAGTGAAATTCAAGAAGATGGTAGTACCTGGTGATACGCTTATCTTTGATCTGGAATTAATGGAACCAATACGCCGTGGTTTAGCACACATGAAAGGTAAAGCTTATGTGGGTGAAACTATGGTGATGGAAGCTGAGCTTATGGCTCAAATTACAAAAGTTAAGAATAACTAATCTTAGATACCATGAGTAATAACATGACGAATATCCACCCCAATGCTAAAATCGGAAAAGATGTGGTTGTTTCACCTTTTACAACCATAGAGGAAGATGTAGTGATTGGTGATGGAACTTGGATTGGGCCCAATGTAACCATAATGAATGGTGCAAGAATTGGAAAAAATAATAAGATTTTTCCTGGAGCTGTAATTAGTGCCATTCCACAAGACTTGAAATTTCAAGGCGAAGAAACTACTGTTGAAATAGGCGATAATAACACAATCAGAGAATGTGTAACTATAAACAGAGGTACTGCAGCTAAAAGTAAAACTGTACTTGGCAACAATAACCTTATTATGGCTTATAGTAACGTAGCCCATGATTGTATTTTATCAAATAATATCATTATTGCCAACGCAACACAACTTGCAGGTGAAGTTGAAATTGATGATTTTGCTATTGTTGGGGGTATGTCAGCCATTCACCAGTTTTGCCGCGTGGGTAAGCATGTTATGATTTCAGGTGGTTCACTTATTGGGAAAGATATTCCGCCATATGTAATGGCTGCCAGACATCCAATTGCTTATGCAGGGGTAAACTCAGTTGGTTTACGCAGAAGAAAATTCTCTAACGAGCAAATTCAGCAAGTTCAGGATATTTACCGTATTATTTTCCAACAAGGACTTAATAACAGTGATGCTTTAGCGTTAATTGAGAAAGAAATTCCTGCAAGTGCAGAAAGAGAAGAGATCGTGGCATTTGTAAAAAGCTCAAGCAGAGGTTTGATGAAAGGATATACTCCAGAATAGAAGATAAGTTTTACAATATTTATAAAGTAAGAAAGCCGGTTAAAAACCGGCTTTCATTTTTTATAGGAGATTGTTAATCTAAAATAATAAATCTATTCAGTTACATAATCGTATCCCATGATGTAAGCATCGTCCCAGTGCGTCATTTCATTGTTAACAGCCCAGTCATATGCCATTCCGTTAATACCAAATAATAACGATTTTGCATCATAACCTAAAATGCGAAGATACGCTGTAAGGTGTGCACTTGTTTGTCCAGTGTAGCAATATACAACAATTGTTTTATCAGTTGGAAGAGTTTGAAGATCAGCTTCAAGACTCATAGATGCTTTTGGTGTATACTGAATTGCTCCAGGAATATGTCCTAAATTGTAGTGTGCTTCAGACCAGTAATTAACAATATAATAGTCATCAGGATTAGCAAAAACAGCAGAAGCAGTAGTTGTAGCATCGCCCCACTCAGTAAGTACTAGGTCTACGCGCTCATCAAGAATTCCTTCGCCATCAGTTGAAGATGTAGTGAATTTTGGTAATGAACCTGTAGCATTCTTTTCTGTAACATCAGTTGTAAGTTGCGTAGCATAAGTGTTACTAATGTTGCTTGGCCATGATCCGGCAAAATCTTGATGCCATGAGCACATACCAAATTTCAAACAGTATACATTGCTATGACCTAAAAGTCTTAGGATTGAAGTTGCATAACTGGCTGTTTGTCCACTATAACATACCATAACAATCTTGTTATAGTTAGTTAGGTCAGTTGTTTCTACATGATTAACAACATCTGTCAAAGTTACGTTAACAGCATTCTCAATATGACCCGCTGCGAAAGCATCAGCACCACGAAGGTCAATAATGTATGCAGTTCCAGCTGTGTTTTCAGTTTTTACATCCGTTGCAGAAATCATTGCAGGCATGTATGTGTTTACAAAGTCATCTTGCTCAAGATATTTTACAAGCGTTTTTGCATAATTTACAGTGTCGTCATCGTCCTTATCACAAGCAGTAAAGCCTAAAGATAAAGTTAGAACGCCTAAAAGGAAAAATTTTAAATAATATTTCATAGTTTTTAAATTAAAGAGGTTTATTAATAATTAGTTTTTAGCTTTTTCTGTGAACCAGCTTGCTGGCAACTTGTCATCAACAGTAATGCCTTGTGAGGCTGTTGCTTCCCAGTCTAGTAAGTCTTCCTGGAATAGGAATAGTTCTTTATTTACTAATGTACCACCTTCATTTCTGATATGGCAGTTGTAAGAACAAGATTGACCTTCTTCAACTTGTGTACGTGTAGTCCATTTCAAAATATTATGAGGTGTAGTATAATTATATGTTGGTAGAGCATCGAAAGTAGATGATTCTGCAACTCCATATTCCTGCCAACTATCTGGTGCTGCTGGTGCTCTTCGCACAAGGGCAAAGTCGTAATCAGGTTTGATGAGTGTTAGAGGATTGGATGCAATTTTAAATCCTTGATATGCTGGGATACGTGCTCCTTCGCCATGAACGTGGCAACTTCCGCAATTGTTATAATCTTGTGAGTGACAAGCTTGACAATTAAAATCATCGTAATGTGCCAAGTGATAATTATTGATTGCGTTTGTTCCACTGTGACAATTTTCGCATTTTGGGAGTTTTGAATAGGCATATCTTTGTTCTACCATTGTTCCGTCTCCATGCATTTCACTACCAGTGTGGCAACTTAAACAATCATAATCGTTATTTGTAAGGTGAACATCTGGACTTGTTCCTGGAGCTACTCCTAAATAAGCATGGCCACCTCTAG